>NZ_BCRE01000054.1 GCF_001552435.1 Kribbia dieselivorans NBRC 106261 | reverse complement strand
ATACGTCGACGGATCCACCATCACCTGGGACACCACCCCCGGTTCGTACACCCACTGGCTCACCCGTTGGGGCCAGCAACAACGCGAAGGGCCCAGAGAACGAGAAGGACCACGAGAGCGAGAAGGGCCACGTGAACAGCCACGAGGTCACGGACCACCACACCAACGCGCCAGCTGACCACCCCGCCGGACACTCACGCACCCGGCGGGGCACTCAGACGACTCCATCGCGCCCTAGAAGGCGGACTCCATCGCGCGGCGGCGCACCTCGGTCTTGAATCCCGCACGGATCGCGTCGACGGCGTGACCGGCCACGGGCAGCGTCTCGTCCGGGGTGAACAGCCAGCGCAGGATCTCGTCGTCGTCCATTCCCCCATCGGCCAACACCGTGAACGTCCCGTGCAGCGCCGGCAGCGGACCCTCCTCGTCGAGGAACAACTCCGGCACCATCGCCGCCTTGTTCGCCCCGACCCGGGACGTGAGCAGGTACCGGTCTTCGACCAGACGCCGCACGTCGGAGAGTCGCATGCCGAGCCGTTCGGCGACCTCGGGGATCGACAGCCACGCCCCAACGAGGCTCTCGATGGTCGGCTCGGACGTCGTGGGCTCGGACACCGTGGGCTCGGACTGGGCGTTCTGCGGGGCTGATGTGTCACTCACGTGACGAGACTCCCACACCGCTCCGGCCTGCCGTGTCGCGGCCCGCCCATGATGTGCCCCTACCCTGAGAGGGTGTCCGGACCCACGCGTACCTCCCTGGTCGGCGACCTCGTCGACGGGCGATACCGCGTGCTCGAGGACATCGCCGAAGGCGGCATGGCCACCGTCCACCTGGCCATCGACGAGCGCCTCGACCGCGAGGTGGCGCTCAAGGTCCTGCGCCCCCACCTGGCCGCCGACGAGGTGTTCGCCGGCCGCTTCCGGCGCGAGGCCCGCTCCGTGGCGCGGATCGTCCACCCCAACGTCGTGGCCATCCACGACCAGGGCCAGGACGGCGAGCGCATGTTCCTCGTCATGGAGTACGTGCCGGGCCGCAACCTGCGCGACCTGATCCGCGAAGACAGCCCGGTCTCTCCGCGGGCCGCTCTCGATCTCGTCGAACCGGTCCTCGAGGCCCTCTCCGCCGCCCACCGCCGCGGGATCATCCACCGCGACATCAAGCCCGAGAACGTCCTCCTCCATGAGGACGGCATGGTCAAGGTCGCCGACTTCGGCCTGGCCCGGGCCGTGACCTCCACGACGACCACGGGCACCACCAGCGTGCTGCTCGGCACGGTCGCCTACCTCTCCCCCGAACAGGTCGAACGCGGCGTCGCCGACGCCCGCTCCGACGTCTACGCGACCGGTCTGATGCTCTTCGAGCTGCTCACCGGACGGGCCGCCATCGTCGGCGAGACGCCCATGGCCGTGGCCTACCAACACGTCCACGGCGGCGTGCCCTCGGTCTCGAGCCTCAACGACTCCGTCCCCCAGCCCCTCTCGGACCTCGTGGCCCGCGCCACCGCCCGGGACCCCGACGACCGGCCCGCCGACGCCACGGCATTCCTGACGGAGCTCCGTGTGGTCCGGCAGACGTTGACCGCCGACGAGCTCGACTCCCGCCCCACGGGGGTGGTGGCCGTCGAGAACGACGAGCAGCCCACGCTGCGCACGACCGCCCTGCCGGTGAACGCGACGAAGGCGATGCCGCACACCAACGGCCGCGAGGCACGAGACTCCGGGCCCCAACGAGACTCCGGACCCGGTCGAGACTCCGAAAGCGTCGATGCCCAGACCGGCCCGCAGGACCACCTCGACACCGAGCGCCCCGGCCGCACCTGGACGCGCAGCCTCATCGTCGCCGGCGTCGCCGTCCTCATCGCCGCCGTCGCGGCCGGGTTCTGGTTCGGGCCCGGACCGGGCGGCGTCACGACGGTCCCCGCGAACCTGGTCGGAGCGTCGTCCGCCCAGGCCCGCACGTCCGTCGAGGGGGCCGGGCTGACCTGGTCGACTCAGCAGATCTACAGCGAGAGCGTCCCCCGCGGCCGCGTCATCGCCACCGACCCATCGGCCGGAGCGCGGACCCGCAAGGGATCGACGCTCCTCGCGCAGGTCTCGCGCGGCCCGGAGCGCTTCACCGTGCCGGACCTCGGTGGCCGCACGTGGGAGGAGGCCACGGCCGCGATCGAACGCGCCAACCTCGTGGTCGGCTCACGGGTGGAGGAGTTCAACGACACGGTCGGCTCCGGACGCGTCATTCGCACCGACCCCAAGGCCGGCACGGATCTGCAGCGCGGCACGACGGTCAACCTCGTCGTCAGCCGTGGCCGGGAGCCGGTGCCGCTGCCCGACCTCAAAGGCCGCAACCTCAAGGACGCCCGCAAGGACCTGACCGCCCTCGGGCTCAAGGTCGAGACCCTCCCGTCGGTGTACGACCCGCAGATCCCCAAGGACGCGGTGGTCAAGCAGGAGCCCGGCCCCTCGCAGGTCTACGTCGGTGACACGGTGCGCCTGACCGGGTCCAAGGGCCCGGAGATGGTCACGGTCCCCAACGTGCAGGGCAAGCAGCTCGACGAGGCCAAGCGGGAACTCACCGCCGCCGGCTTCACCGTCAAGGAGGAGAAGTTCCTCGGCGGCATCTACGGCACCGTGCGCAGTGTCGAACCCCGCGGCGGGTCGAAGGCGCCGAAGGGCTCCGAGGTCACGCTCATCGTCATCTGACGAAGCCCCGTGAGACGACCGCTGGCCGGCACCGAGGGGTCTTCGGTACCGGCCAGCAGAATCGCGCGGGAGACGACTCAGCGGGAGAGACTCAGTGCTCGAGCATCTCCGCGGTGAGGAACGCCAGCTCCAGGGCCTGCTTGTGATTCAGGCGCGGGTCACACAGCGACTCGTAGTTGCGGTTGAGGTGCTCGTCCAGGATCGGGTCGGAGCCACCGATGCACTCGGTGACGTCGTTGCCGGTCAGCTCGGTGTGCAGCCCGCCGGGCACGGTGCCCAGCCGCTCGTGCACCTCGAAGAAGCCACGCACCTCGTCGACGATGTCGTCGAAGTTGCGGGTCTTGAAGCCCGACGCCGAGGTGAACGTGTTGCCGTGCATCGGGTCGCACACCCACGTCACGGTGCCCTGGACCTGCTCGACGGCCTCGATGAGACGCGGCAGGTGCTCGCGCACGTTGCCCGCGCCCATCCGGGTGATGAACGTCAGTCGACCGGGCTCACGGTTCGGGTCGAGCTTCTCGATGATCGCGTGCACGTCCTCGGCCGTGGCGTTCTGCGAGAGCTTCACGCCGATCGGGTTGCGGATGTGCGACACGAAGTCGATGTGCGCGCCGTCCAACTCACGCGTGCGCTCGCCAACCCAGATGAAGTGACCGGAGGTGTCGTACAGGTCGCCGGTGCGCGAGTCGATGCGGCTCAACGGGCGCTCGTAGTCGAGCAGCAGCGCCTCGTGCGCGGCGTAGAACTCGACGGTGCGCATGGCCTCGAAGTCCGCGCCGCAGGCCGCCATGAATTGGATCGCCCGGTCGATGTCCTTGGCCAGACGCTCGTATTGCGCGTTCGCCGGGTTCGACACGAAGCCCTTGTTCCACTCGTGCACGTACCGCAGGTCGGCGTAGCCGCCGGCCGCGAAGGCACGCACGAGGTTCAACGTCGCCGCGGACGTGTGGTACGCGCGCAGCAGGCGGGTCGGGTCGGGGCGGCGCGCCGACTCGGTGAAGTCGAAGTCGTTGACCATGTCACCGCGGTAGGCGGGCAGGGTCACGTCGCCGCGGGTCTCGGTGCCCTTCGAGCGGGGCTTGGCGAACTGACCGGCCATGCGACCGACCTTGACGACCGGCTTCGACGCTCCGTACGTGAGCACCGCGGCCATCTGGAGGATCGTCTTGACCCGGTCACGGATGTTGTCGGCGGTCGCCCCGGCAAACGTCTCGGCACAGTCGCCGCCCATGAGCACGAAGGCCTCGCCGACCGACGCCGCCGCGATCCGGTCACGCAGGTCGTCGGCCTCACCGGCGAACACGAGCGGCGGATAGGTCGCCAGGGTCTCCTCCACCTCGCGGAGCGCGGCCGTGTCCGGCCACTCCGGCTGCTGGGCAGCCGGCAGCGTCGCGTTGCGCTGGAGAACGTCGTGCGGAGTGAGGTCGAGGGTAGTCACGCGTTCAATCCTACGGCGCGCCGTCAATTCGGCCCGACGTCGACCGGATGGCGGTCAGGCTCGCCTCACCGCACGCGCTGCCTCACCCGCGCTCCCACTCACTGCGCGTCGTCGACCGACCCGAGGCCTCGTTCGAAGGCGAACCGGGTCAACTCCACCCGGTTGTGCAGGTGGAGCTTGCCCAGGATGTTCTGGACGTGGTTCTGCACCGTGCGGTGCGAGATGACCAGCTGGGCCGCGATCTCCTTGCTCGTCAGACCGGTGGCGACGAACCGCAGGATCTCCGTTTCCCGCGCCGTCAGCTCGGGCACCGGCGTGGCCTCCGGTGCGGCCTGCTGCCGCATCTGTCGGAACTCGCCGAGCACCAGACCGGCCAAACCCGGGGTGAACACCGCCTCGCCGCGTGCCGTGGCCACCACCGCCTCGACGATCTCGTCGCTCGAGGCCGACTTGACGACGTAGCCCATCGCGCCTGCCTTGACCGCTGCCAACACATCGGCCTCCTCACCGCTGGCGGAGAGGATGAGCACGTGCGTGTCCAGGTCGCTGATCGCCTGGCACACCTCGTCACCGCGCATGCCGGGCAGGTTCAGGTCCAGCACCAGGACATCGGGACGCGTCGCCTGCGTGCGCCGCACCGCCGACGGCCCGTCGGCGGCCGTACCGACCACCTCGAACCCACGACCGGCCAGGTCAGCGGAGAGGGCCTCCAGCCACAGCGGGTGGTCGTCGGCGACGAGAACGGTGGTGGTGGTCATGACTCTCCTGGGTACGTGGCTGGGGTATCCAGCGTCGCCGTGGGTGTGGGGGCCATCATGACAGCGACCCCGCCGGTCGGGGAACCGTCAGGGTCACGGTGCACCCGCGGCCGGGCGTCGTCGTCCACGACGCCGACCCGCCGAGGTCCTCGATGCGACCGCGGATCGACGAGGCCGCACCCAGTCGACCGGCCTCGGCCGCCTCCGCCAAGCGGCCCTCCTCGAGACCGACCCCGTCATCACGCACGGTGACGACGACCTCATCGCCGAGGTCCTCGACGAGCACCCACGCCCGTGCCTGTGGACCCGCGTGCACCTCGACGTTGTCCAGGCACGCGGCGACGGCGGCGCGCAACTCGGTGGCCTCATGGGCGGGCAGCGCCACCGCCCCCGCGGGACGCACGACCTCGACCCGGTCGCGGTCGGCGGCCAAGGCCATGAGGTCGGCGCCCACGTCGCGTTGTTCGCTCTTCTGCCGCGCGGTGCCGCTCGCCTGCGCGGGGCGACGATCCAGCGCCGGTGAGGTGACCATCAGGGCCCGCAAACCGCGCTCCTGCTCGGCCGCGAGTTCACCGAGCTCCGCCGCCTCGCCCCCGATCTGCAGGCCACGCCGATGGATGTAGGCCAGGGTCTGCAGCACACCGTCGTGCACCACTCGGTTGAGGCGTTCCCGTTCGGCCATGCGCTCCCGCACCGCGGCCGCGGCGAGCAGTTGCTCATGAAGGCGCCGCATGACCTGGACGGCCCAGCCGAAGAGCAACCCGACCATGAGCAGTTGCAGCACCGCTTCGATCGTCGAGGAGTTGTTGATGCGCGGCTCCAGCAGGTCGACCGCGCCGATCACCGCGGCCGCTCCGACCGCCAACCTGGGGCCCCCGACCACGGCCGCGCTCAACACCGAGGCCGCGGCCCAGATGCCGGTCAACGTCGGCACACCCCCCGCGCGCACGGCCTCGGGGTACACCCAGCCCGAGGCGATCAGCCCGAGGCAGACGATGAGCACCTCGACGACGACCCGCCACAGGCTGGGGCGACGGGAGATGACCGAGAAGATCGTCCAGGCGGTCATCACGCCGAAGACGGTCGCGACCAGCCACGGGCGAATGATGTGCTCGGAGTACCTCGAGACCGACCAGAACACGTAGAACAGGGCGAGCACGCGGTACCACGTGGCCCCGGCCGAGAACGCCGTGAGGATCGGCGAGATCGGGCTGGTGCTCTCTGCGCCGGTGGTCCTCGTGGCGGAGACGGCGGGGCCGGAGCCGTTCACTTCTTCGCGACCGCGCCCTTGTCCTTGAGCGTCGAGGCGTAGACGTCGACGTACTCCTGGCCGGACAGTTCCATGAGGGCATACATGATCTCGTCGGTGACGGCCCGGAGCACCGCATGGTCGTTGGCCATGCCCTCGTACCGGGAGAAGTCCATCGCCTCACCGAAATGGATGCCGATCGGCACCAGTTTGGGGATCTTCTGCCCGGTCGGCTGGGCCTTCTCGGTGTTGATCATGGCCACGGGCACGACCGGCGCACCGGTCTCCAACGCCATGCGAGCCGCGCCGGTGCGCCCGCGGTGGAGGCGTCCGTCGGGGCTACGCGTGCCCTCGGGGTAGAGGCCCAGAATGTCGCCACGGCCCAGCACCTTCAGCCCGGCGTCGAGCGCGGCCTGACTGGCGCGACCGCCGGACCGGTCGATGGGCAACTGCCCGACGCCACCGAAGAACGAGCGCTGGAACCACCCGTTGAGGCCGGGCTTGGTGAAGTACTCCGACTTGGCCAGGAAGGTCATGCGGCGCTTGACGTGCAACGGCAGGAAGAAGGAGTCGGAGAAGGAGAGGTGGTTGCTCACGACGATCACCGGACCGGACTCCGGCAGGTGTTCGTCGCCAACGATCGTGGTCGGGAACAGCAGTCTGAGTGGGGGACCGATCAGGATGTGCTTGAAGAACCAGTAGAGCACCGTTGTTCCTTCCATCTCCGCGTGCCCGCCGCCGGGCGACTGTCAGGACGATACGGCACGATGGACCCCATGTCCGGTGACCGCAGCGACCTCGGTGGGCGAGTATGAGCGATTCCGACGAACTGCGTCGCCGGTTCGACGACATCGTCGCCGCCGGGTGGCACACCGACGACAATGAACCCGCCGTCGATGAGCCCGCCGGCGGCGCCCCTGGCGACCCCCACGATGACGTCGATCCGCCGCGCTCCGCCCCCGACCCCGTCGTCGGGGACCTCGGCCAACCCCCGTGGGTCAACGCGCCGTGGCGCGGCACACAGGTTCCCTTCGACAAGGCGGTCGAGGCCGGCGACACGTCGGCCGAGGAGGACGAGGACGACGATGAGTCGTGGACTCCCCCGACCCCCCGCGCCCTGCCGCCGATGGAGGACTTCGGCTTCTGGGGCGCCCTGCTCGGCCTGACCATCGGGCCACTGATCATCCTGTGGCTGGTGCTGGCCACACCGGTCACCGGCGCGTGGGTGCCCTGGTTCGCCCTGGGCCTGATCCTCGTGGGATTCGTGCTGCTCGTCGTACGCCACGGCCCCAAGGATCCGCACGATCACGACGACGGCGCGGTCGTCTGAGGGCGGGTCACGCGCGTCCGCGGCGGGCGAGGTCGGCCGCGCCGATGAGGCCGGCGTCGTTGCCCAGTCGCGCCCCGACCACCTGCGGCATGGGTCGAAAACCACGTCCGGGCAGGTGTCTGGCCAGCGCCTCCCGGGCCGGGTCGAGCAGCAGGTCACCGGCGTCGCCGACGCCTCCCCCGATGACGAACAGGCCCGGGTCGAGGGCGGCCGCCACGTTCGCCAACCCCCGACCGAGCCAGGTCCCGACCTCCTGAAGCAACCCGACACTGGCCGGATCACCGTCCCGCGCGGCTTGGGTGACACAGGGTCCGGTGAGTGCGGCCGGGGTCCCGGCACAGAACGCCACCAGCGCGGAGCCGCCCCCACCGGCCTCGACCAACGCCCGCGCCTCGCGTACCAGGGCGTTGCCGGAGGCGTACTGCTCCCAACATCCCCGGTTGCCGCACTCGCAGCGCAGCCCATCGGGGACGACGCACATGTGTCCGAACTCGCCCGCCATGCCGAACCGGCCGCGTTCCAGCTGCCCCCGGCGCAACACGCCTCCGCCCAGGCCGGTGCCGAGGTTGACCATGACGACGTCATCGGCCCCGCGAGCCGCGCCGAATCGAGACTCCGCCCACAACGCGGCGTTGGCGTCGTTGTCGACGACGACGGGCAGCCCCAAGCGTCGCGCGAGCTCGGCCCGCAGCGGCTCGTCGCGCCACGACAGGTGCGGCGAGAAGCGGATGACCTCGCCGTCCTCGGAGACGAACCCGGCCGCGCCGACCCCCACGGCACCCACGTCGATCCCCTGCCCGCCCACCTCGTCGCGCAACTGTGTGACGACGTCGACGATGGCCTGCTCGACGACCGCCGGCGCGGTGGTGCGGTGGGGGGTCGCCGTGCGTGCGCGGGCCAGCACCGCCCCGGTCGGGTTCACGACCGCCGCGGCGACCTTCGTTCCGCCGATGTCGACCCCGATCGCCGCAGCACCCGCCACGTCGAGGTCCCCGGTCAGCCCAGTTCCTGGTGTGCCCAGGCAGCCGCGCCGATGACCCCGGCGTCGTTGCCGAGCAGCGCCGGCACGATCGCCGGAGTGGGGCGATGCCCACGCCCGATGAGGCTGCGACCGAACGCGGAGCGGATCGGATCGAGGAGGAACTGCCCCGCCCCCGCCATGACTCCCCCGCCGAGGCCGAACATGCTCGGGTCGAGCACCGCGGCGATCGAGGCCATGCCCTCGCCGAGTCGGTAACCGATCTCCTCCAGCAACTCGATGGCTCCAGCGTCGCCGGCCACGGCCGCGGCGTCGACCATCTGGCCGGTCAACTTCTCCGGATCGCCGTCGCACAGGGCCACCAGGTGCGGTGACTGCGCCGAACCGGAGGACACGACCTCACGGGCCTCACGCTCCAGGGCCGTCCCCGACGCGTACGCCTCCCAACAGCCGCGGTTGCCGCAGCCGCACCGCACGCCGTCCTTGACGAAGCGGATGTGGCCGAGCTCGCCGCCGATGCCGAAGCCGCCGTGCAGCATCCGGCCGTCGACGATGCAGCCGCCGCCGATGCCGGTACCCACGGTGACGAGGACGAAGTCGTCCACGTCGCGCCCGGCCCCGAACCGGAACTCCCCCCACGCGGCCGCGTTGGCGTCGTTCTCGAGGATCGTCGGCAGACCGACCCGTTCCTGGACCAGCGCGCGGAACGGCATGTCGCGCCACGCGAGGTTGGGGGCGAAGTAGACGAGTGACCCGGTGCTGTCGATGAGCCCGGCGCACGCGACACCCACGGTCGCCGGCTCGGAGTACTCCGGGAACTCGCCCACGCGCGCCCGCAACTCGACGATGATGTCGGCCGTCGTCGTCACCAGCGCCTCGGGGTCGGTGGCCGGCGACTCCTGGCGTGCCCGGGCGAGGATCCGCCCGTCGCTGCTCACCAGGCCACCGGCGATCTTGGTGCCACCGATGTCGATGCCGATCGCGGTGGCACCACCCGCGACCGCCTCGGTCATGCCTGAGCTCCTTCGACGTGGGCCTTGAGGTCCTTCAGGGCGGTGTCGACGATGACCCGCTCCGCCTTGCGTCGCAGCATGCCGAGCAGCGCGATCTTCAGCGACACCTCCAGCTCGTACGTGACCGCAGTGGACCCGTCGGGCTGGGACACGAGCGTGTAGGTGCCGTCCATCGTCTTGAGGACCCCGCCCTCGACAAGATGCCAGGAGACGCTGCCCGAGCCGTCCTCGCTGATGTCCCACTCGTAGTCGAGGACGTACGTGTCCTTGATGGCGCCGGCATCCAGGGAGAAACGGACCTGATCCGGCCAACCATCCCCCTCCTCGGTGAGGACCTCGGCCGCCTGCATCCCCTGAGCCCACTCGGGGTAGGTCTCGACGTCGGCGATGACGTCGATGACGTCCCCGGCAGGTGCTTCGATGACGATGCTGGATCGTGTGCTGTCGGCCATGTTGGGAGGTTATCGCTCAAAGGGCCGCAGGCGAATGGGTAGGCTGAGATTGGCGAGTCGCCGTGCTGGACAGGCGGTTCACCCTGATAACAATGGCCCACCACAGCCCAACATGTCACGGAGTCAAGGGAGTCACTGTGCAGGAGAGCATCACCCCACAACTGTTCTTCGGCGACCCCGAGGACTCGCTCGCGGACATCCCGTTCGACAACGCGAAGCGCAATCCCTCCCACGTCGCCATCAGCAAGCGGGCCGGTGACGGGTGGAGCGACGTGAGCGCGGCCCAGCTCGCCGGCGAGGTCCAGGCGCTGGCCAAGGGTCTGGTGGCCAAGGGCCTGCAGCCCGGGCAGATCGTCGCGATCATGGCACCCACCTGCTACGAGTGGACCCTCTTCGACCTGGCGATCTGGACCGCCGGCGGCATCAGCGTGCCGGTGTACGAGTCGAGTTCGCCTGCGCAGATCAACTGGATGTTCACCGACTCCGGCGTGCGCTTCGCCGTGGCCCACGGTGAGAAGCACGCCACCGCGATCGAGCAGGGCCGCGAGGGCTCCCGGCTCGAGCAGGTGTGGCGCATCGACCAGGACTGCGTGACCGAACTCGTCGCCGCGGGCACCGACGTGCCCGACTCCGAGGTCGACGACCGTCGCGCCGCGCTGAACCGCGCCTCGTTGGCGACGATCATCTACACCTCCGGCACGACCGGGCGGCCGAAGGGCTGCGAGATCACCCACGACAATCTCCTCAGCGTCGCCGAACAGGCCATCGCCCGAGTCGGGGACGAGGTGCTCTCCGGCGAGGACTCCTCGACGCTGCTGTTCCTCCCGCTGGCGCACGTGTTCGCCCGCGCGGTCGAGATCATCGCCCTGAAGGCCGAGGTGCGCCTGGGGCACTCGGCCGACATCGCGAACCTCCTGCCCGACTTCGCCACCTTCAAGCCGACGTTCATCCTGGCCGTGCCGCGGGTGTTCGAGAAGATCTACAACAAGGCCTCCGAAACCACCGAGGCCGAGGGCAAGGGCAAGATCTTCCAGGCCGCGGCCGACACCGCGATCGCCTGGTCGAAGGCCGTCGACAGCGGTTCGGTGCCGCTCTGGCTCAAGGTCAAGCACTGGGTCTTCGACAAGCTCGTGTACTCCAAGTTGCGTGCCCGCATGGGCGGGCGCGTGCGCTACGCCATCTCTGGCGGAGCGCCGTTGGGAGCGCGGTTGGGGCACTTCTTCCGCGGTCTGGGGGTCACCATCCTCGAGGGATACGGCCTGACCGAGACCACCGCGCCGGTCGGGGTCGTCGTCCCGGACAACCTGCGGATCGGGACCGTGGGCCCGCCGCTGCCCGGTGTCGGAGCGCGCATCGCCGATGACGGAGAGGTGCTCGTCAAGGGGCTGGTCGTCTTCCGTGGGTACTACAACAATCCGGAGGCCACGAAGGCCGCGTTCACGCCGGACGGGTGGTTCCACACCGGCGATCTGGGTGCCATCGACGATGAGGGCAACCTCTCGATCACCGGTCGCAAGAAGGAGATCATCGTCACCGCCGGCGGCAAGAACGTCGCTCCGGCCGTGCTCGAGGACCAACTGCGCCTGCACCCGCTCATCTCGCAGATCGTCGTCGTGGGCGACCAGAAGCCGTTCATCGGCGCGATCCTGACGCTCGACCCGGAGATGTACCCCGGCTGGGCCAAGAACCACGGCATCGAGGCAGTCTCGTTCGGGGAGGCCAAGCACAACCCGGTCGTGCTCGCGGAGATTCAGCGCGCCGTCGACGAGGCCAACAAGGCGGTCTCGAAGGCCGAGTCGATCCGCAAGTTCCACATCCTCGACTCCGAGTTGACCGAGGAGAGCGGTCACCTGACCCCGTCGCTGAAGATCAAGCGCAACGTGGTGCTCAAGGACCACGCCACCGACATCGAGGCGCTCTACAGCTGATCTCCTCGGGCACGGAGCGCGGTGCGGTACCGCTCGTTGAGATCGGCCAGGCCGCTGCCGGTATGCCGGCGCAGGGCGATGTCGACGGGGGTGCCGCGTGCCGTGTCCTTGGCGACGGCGATGACGGCCGCGCGCCCGTGGTCGCGCAGCAGGGTGTCCACGGCGACGTGGGACGCTTGGTACGCCACGGCCCGGTCGGTGGCCGACCCGCTGGCGTCGGCGTGGGCGAAGTCGGCGTTCGTCGGCACCGTGCGAGGCGCGGAGCCGGCCTCTCGGGCAATGAGCAGTTCGGGCACGGCCTCGAGCGGAGTCGGTGCTCCGGTGCGGTGCCCGGCGGCCGTCCACCCGGTGTGCTCGGCCAACCCCTCCGAGAGCCACATCGGGATACGGTGGCCGTCGCCGGGAACCTCCGGGTCGCGGCGCACCGCCAGATGCAATGCCTCGTGGGCCAGGACCACCTCTTGGCCGGTGGCCGTCAATCGGGAGAACTCCGGCCCGTTGACGACGATCCCCGACGGCGTGGCCGCCGCGGGAACCGCGACCGTGTCCTCGCCGATCGCCTTCGCGAAGGCCGCACGATCAGCGGCCAGACGCACGGGAAAGTCCGCTGCAGACGGCCCGCTGCCCCAGATTGCGCGGGCCCGTCCGGCCGCGTCGGGGGCCAGTTGCCTGAGGCCAGCGTCTGACACCCCTGCCACCGTGCCGGTGCTGGTCGCGCTGGTTGTTTCGGTCGCGCTGGCTGTTTCAGTCGCGCTGGCTGTTTCAGTCGCGCTGGTCGGGTCCGTGGCGCGGGGTGGCTCCGACGCACAGCCCGTCAGGCCCGCCACCGATCCGGCGATCAGTGCCGCGAGGAGGCGCGCCACGACGATCCGCACCGCATGCCTCCCTCCACCGCGATCAGCCGACCGCCGCACGGTACTGCGAGAACGGCTCGCGACGGGACATCGCCCCGTCCGCCTCGGCCACGGAGACGAGGCCGGCGTCGACCAACAGACTGACCACGCGTGCTTCGTGCGCGTCCAACGGCATCTCACCGCCGGTCGGCGTCAGCAGCTCGGTCACGACACAGTCGCCGCAATTGAGGCCCTGCACCGGGCAGGCCGTGCATTCGATGAGCATCCCGCGCTCCCTTCAGGTTGGTTCCTCCATGTGCCAATGACGCTAGCCACGACCTCCGACAACGTTCTCCGGCCACACACGTCACACCCGTCTCACTGGCGTCACGGAGCGTGTCCTAACAACCGTTGTCCCACCCGCCGCCTAGCGTCGTGGACCATGCAGGCAGTCCAGACCACGCTCGACGACCTCGGCACACCCCTGTCCGAGGTCACCTTCGTCGTGGTCGATCTCGAAACCACCGGCGGCAACCCGCGTGACTGCGGCATCACCGAGATCGGCGCCGTCAAGGTCCGCGCCGGCGAGGTCCTCGGCGAGTTCCAGACGTTCGTCAACCCCGGCGAACCCATCCCCGCCTTCATCCAGACCCTCACCGGCATCACCAACGCCATGGTCGCCGGCGCCCCACGCCTGGCCACCGCACTGCCGGCCTTCCTCGACTTCACCGGCGACGCCGTCCTCGTCGCCCACAACGCCGGCTTCGACGTCGGGTTCCTCAAGGCCGGGGCGAGCGCCTTGGATCTACGCTGGCCCGGCTACAAGGTCCTCGACACCGTCACCCTCGCCCGCCAGCTCGTCTCGCGCGACGACGCTCCGAACCACAAGCTCTCCTCCCTCGCTGCCCTCTTCGGCGCCACCGTCACCCCGAACCACCGGGCGCTGCAGGATGCGCGAGCCACCGTCGACGTCCTCCACGGCCTGATCGAACGCGTCGGCAACCAGGGCGTGCACACCTTCGAGGAGTTGCAGTCCTACTCCGGGCGCGTCTCACCGGCCACGCGCCGCAAACGCCACCTCGCCGACGACCTGCCCAACTCCCCCGGCGTCTACATGTTCAAGGACGAGCGCGGCGACATCCTCTACGTCGGCACCTCCGTCGACGTGCGCACCCGCGTCCGGTCCTACTTCACCGCGTCCGAGAAACGACGCCGGATGACCGAGATGGTGCGATTGGCGACATCGGTGCAGGCCATCGCGTGCGCCACCACCCTCGAGGCGGAGGTGCGTGAACTGCGCCTCATCGCCGAACACAAGCCGCGCTACAACCGCCGCTCCCGCAACCCCGGCGCCGCGCTGTGGGTCCGTCTGACCGACGAACCGTTCCCGCGGCTGTCGATGGTCAAGTCGGTGCGCGCCGGCGACATCTTCATGGGGCCGTTCAGTTCGCGGCAGCGGGCCGAGGAGGCGATGGCGGCCGTTCACGAGGCGGTGGGCATCCGGCAGTGCCTCACGCGCCTGTCCCCGACCAAACCGACCTCACCGTGTGTCCTGGCCGAGATGGGCCGCTGCAGTGCCCCGTGCACCGGCGCGGTGTCGGTCGAGGGGTACTCCGCCCTCGTTGGGGAGGCCGCCGGGGCCATGTCCGGCGACGCCCGGCCCGTGGTCGCCCAGTTGCACGCGAAGATGGCCACGCTCTCCTCCGGTGAGCGCTTCGAGGAGGCCGGAACCGTGCGCGATCGCATGATCTCCCTCGTGCGCGGAGCGTCGCGGGCACAGCGCATTGCTCCCTTGGCCGCCACCCCCGAGCTCGTC
>NZ_BCRE01000053.1 GCF_001552435.1 Kribbia dieselivorans NBRC 106261 | reverse complement strand
CCCCGCCGCAACGCCCTGGGCGGCTGGGAGGTCATCTGCGTCCGGTACGGCCGGTTGGCCGGCTCGACGGCCGCGCCCCGTGGCGCCGACCCGATGCCGTACGTCGAGGCGCTGCGGGCGTCGGCCGAGGTCGTCGCGGCGCCGACGTCTCCCACCGGAGCGGCGAGCCCCGAGGAGACGGAGAAGGTATTGCGCTGGCTCGAGGCCCACGGCGTGCGCCTGGTGCACCTCGACGGCCGGTGGGACTGCCCGGTCGGTGGCGCCGGCGCCGTGCGCACCCGCGCCGAGTTCGGGCTCCCCCAACGACCGGCCGTGGGCTTCGCATAGGCTGGCGCGTGTGATCACCGCCATTGTTCTGGTCTCTGCCGACGTCAACCGCATCCCCGAGGTCGCTCAGGAGGTGGCCGACATCCCGGGTGTGACCGAGGTGTACTCGGTGGCCGGTGACGTCGACCTCATCGCCATGGTGCGCGTCCGTCGCCACGAGGAACTCGCCGACGTCATCGCCGACCGGATCAACAAGGTCCCCGGCATCCTCGACACCTCGACTCACATCGCGTTCCGCGCATACAGCCAGCACGACCTCGAGGCCGCGTTCGCGCTCGGGATCGAGGAGTAGGGCCCAGCAGACCGCCGTCCGCAGCCCTCCCGCGACGGCCGACGCGACCGCGCTCCGGCCATCATCGGGACGAGCGGAAGACCAACGCCAAGGCCCGGGCGCCCAGCACGAACGCGAAGAGGAACAGCGTGCTGCCCAGGACCGGCAGCAGGCCCAGCGTCGGCGTCAACGCCGGACCACCGTCGGCGACCATGAGCACGACCCCGCAGATCGCCAGTACGGCCGCCAAAGTCGTGATGACGAGGTGATGGACGACGCCGGTGATGAAGGCACGATCCTCCGGGTGCGAGAGCCACCGCAGTCGCAGTTGCGCGTCCCCGCCCTGGATCGTGGCGGCGATGCCGTCGAGGCGCCGCGGGAGGCGTTGCAGGATCGGGACCATGTGGACGAGTTGCTCCTCCAGCGTGGCCCGGAGTTGGCCGGGGCGCAGTCGCGTCCCGATGTGGTCCGCTCCGGCGGCGCGGGCCGCGACGATGATGTCGATGTCCGGGTTCAGGACGGTCAGGGTGCCCTCCAACGCGCCCAGGGCACGGAACGCCGCGGCGATCTGCGGGGGCACCGTGAAGCCGTGCCGCACCACCATCGTGAAGAGGTCGCCGAAGATCGTCGAGGTGCCGGCCACCCCACCCTGCACTCGGGTGATCACCGCTCCCACCTCGCGCTCCAAGGCGCGGTCGTCGAGTTCGGGTGGCGGGTCGAGCACGTCGCAGAGGGCATCGACCGCGCCGACGGCGTCGCCCCGGTCCACGGCGTAGAGCAGCCGGCCGATGGCCTCCCGCGCGGTGCGGTCGAGGCGACCGACCGCGCCGAAGTCGAGCAGCGCGATGCGGCTCCCCTCCGGTCGGTCCTCGAGCAGGACGTTGCCGGCGTGCAGATCGGCGTGGAAGACCCCGGTCTGCAGGACCTGCGCCATGACACTGCCGAGCAGCGCGTCCGCGAGCCGGGTTCGCGTGGCGGCGTCGAGATGGTCCGCGGCGCCGGGTCGCGACAGCGGAGTCCCGTGTACCTCCTCCATGACCAGGACTCGCGCCGAACTCAGGGCCGGGTAGGTCGCGGGCACCCGCACCGGGGACTCGCTCCCCTGACCCGTCGAGGCCGCGACCCCGGCGGCGTTGGCCGCCTCGACGCGGTAGTCGAGTTCCTCCTCGAGGCTCGCGGCGAACCCTGCGACGAGCGAGCGGACGCCCAGCGTGGGGCCCCAGTCGGTCGTCCGGTCGAGCCACCGGGCCATCCGCACGAGGATGTCGAGGTCGGCGCGGACCTGTTGCGCGGCGCTGGCGCGCTGGACCTTGGCCACGACCGGGGTGCCGTCGGTGAGCACGGCGCGGTGGACCTGTCCGACGGAAGCCGCCGCCAGGGGCACCTCATCGAAGGAGGCGAACTGGGCGCGCCAGTCCTCGCCGAGTTCGTCGCGCAGCGTGGCCTCGATCTGGGTCCAGTCCTCGGCCCGGTTGTCGGACTGGAGCCGACCGAGCTCCCGGGCCAGGTCCGTGCCGACCAGGTCGACCCGCGTGGCGAGCATCTGGCCGAGCTTGACGAACGTCACTCCGGCGTCGGTGAACGCCAACCGCAACCGTCGACCCAGGAGCGCGCGCTCGGACTCGTCGGGCGGCCGGGAGCCGGCCCGCAGGAAGCCCCCCAGTCCGTGGCGCACGGCGATGGCCGTGAACTGCCCGTAACGCACACTGCGCCGGCGACGCGCCGGCAGGTCGCGCACGACATCGAGCAGGGAGGGCACCGCGCCGGTCGGGAGGACCGCCTCGAGCAGGACGAGGGCACCCACGCCCAGGGCCACGCCCCACGCGGTGATGAGCACGAAGACGAGCCCGACGACGATGCCGTCCCGCCCGGAGAGGGCGTCGGCCTGTGTCGGGAGCCCCAGGCCCTCGCTGGTCAGGATGAGGAAGCGGCTCATGCCGCTGGTGAGGATGATCGCGACGACGAGCGTGCGGAACCAGCCGACCGGAATGCCGATCAACCGGCGGGTCATGGCATACAGGAGCGCCGTGTTGACGACGAAGCCGACCGCGGTCCACAACGGCGTCATGCCGGCGCCCGGTGTCCTACTGCCCCAGGGCGGTGCTGACCTGCGCCCACCGCTCCATCTGGGCGGTCGCCGCGCCGGAGTCGATGGTCTCTTCGGCCGCGTCCATTCCGGCGCGCAACGCCACGATCGGATCGTCGACCGGCGTGCCCTTGGCATCGGCCAGGGCCAGCGCGATGCCCGCGTTGAGGACGACCGCGTCGCGGATCGGCCCGGTCTCGCCCGCCCATACGCGGCGTGCCACGTCGGCGTTGTACACGGCGTCTCCGCCACGCAGTGTCTCGAGCGGGTGGCGGGTCAGGCCCACGTCCTCCGGGGCGAGGGTGTGCTCGGTGATCGCCCCCTGCGCGACCCACCACAGGTGCGAGGTCGTGGCGATGGTCAACTCGTCGAGGCCGTCGTCGCCGCGGAAGACCACCGCGTCGCTGCCGCGATCGGCGAAGACGCCCGCCATGATCGGCGCGACCGGCTCCTTGGCACAGCCGATCAGGGCGTACGTCGGCCGCGCGGGGTTGGTCAGGGGCCCGAGGATGTTGAACGCCGTCGCGACGCCGAGATCCCGGCGGGCCTCGGCCGCGTGACGCATCGCCGGATGAAAGGTCTGGGCGAAGCAGAACGTGATGCCGGCGTCGGCGGCCACCTGCTCGACCTGATCGGGGGTGAGCGTGAGGTTGATCCCCAGCGCCTCGAGCACATCGGCGCTGCCCGACTTCGACGAGGCCGCCCTGTTACCGTGCTTGACGACCCGCCGGCCCGTGGCGGCGACGATGACCGAGGCCATCGACGAGATGTTGACGGACTGGTGGAAGTCACCCCCGGTGCCGACGATGTCGACCGTCTCCCCCTCGACGTCGATCGTGCGGGCATGACTGAGCATGACGTCGGCGAGGGCACGAAGCTCCGCGACCGTCTCGCCCTTGGCCGCCAGCGTCGTCAGGAAGCCGGCGACCTGGGCGGGCGAGGCCTCGCCCGAGAAGATCCGGTCCATGGCCCACGCGGCGGCCTCGAAACTCAGGTCCTCCCCCTTGATGAGGGAGGTGATGACCACCGGCCAGGAGTAGGTCTGCTCCGTCACCATCAGGCGATCTCGCCGCGGGCGACCCGGGCGACGGCGTCGGCCAGCGTCACCGGGTCGATCGGCATCGGGACGGCCTCGGCGGCCAGCGACCAGGTCGCCAACCAGTTGTCCTGCACCCGGCCGGTGAGGATGATCGCCGGCGGGCAGTCGGTGACCTCGGCCTGCAGCTGGCGGTTCAGCCCCATTCCCCCGATCGGGGAGGTCTCGCCGTCGAGGATGAGCAGATCCCAGCCACCGGCCTCCACCGCCTCAGTGGCCGCGGCCGGCGTGGCGCACTCCTTCCACGTCGTCACCTCGACGTCGCGGGCCGGACGACGACCCACGGCCGCCCGGACGGTGTCGCGGGTGGAGAGGTCGTCGCTGTACAGGAGGATGGACACCTGGTGCGCGGGCGCGGCACCGCCGGCGAGTTGCGGCGCGGAAGAGGGCGAGGCAGCGGTCATGGACCCGATGCTACCTGCGTCACAAAGTGGAACGATTCGGACCTCTTTGGGGGGGTCGGGTGTCACAACGTCTCGCTTAACGGCATAATCCCACCCGTGGCCACAGCAACGACCGCTCACTCAGACAACACCGGGCTCTTGGCGGCAGCCCCCTCGATGGGTCCAGCGACCCGACCGCACATGGCAGCGGTTGGCACCATCGTCTGGCTCTCCAGCGAGCTGATGTTCTTTGCCGGACTCTTCGCGATCCTCTTCACGATCCGCGCACTCGAGCCGGCGATCTTCGCGGAGCGCACCGCGATGCTGAACATCCCGTTCGCGGCGTTCAACACGCTGCTGCTGGTGATCTCGTCGGTCTGGTGCCAGCTGGGGGTCCTGAAGGCGGAGCACGGCCAGAAGGCGCGCACCGGATCCCTGCTGAACATCGGCGGCTGGGGCATGCGCGAGTGGTACATCCTGACCTACATCTTCGGCGCGGTCTTCGTCGCCGGTCAGGTCTTCGAGTACGCCACCCTCTTCTCCGAGGGCGTGTCGATCGCCTCCGACCCGTGGGGCTCGGTCTTCTTCCTGACCACCGGCCTGCACGGCATCCACGTCACCGGCGGTCTGATCGCGTTCCTGCTGATCATCGCCCGCACGTACACGTCGCACACGTACAGCCACCACCAGCGGGTCGGCGCCGTCGTGACCTCGTACTACTGGCACTTCGTCGACGTGGTGTGGATCGGCCTGTTCTTCGCCATCTACATCCTCAAGTGACCCGGCGCCCGACGCCCCGCCTGCTTCCCCCACGACCGAGAAGGAACCACTCGTGAAAGCCCTGACCTCACGCCGGCACCCGGCCGCACTCGTGCTGCTGCTCCTGATCGGCCTTCTGATCACCGGTTCGGTGTACGCGGCGCTGGCGCCGAAGCAGGCGACCGCGGCCAACGGCAGCGCCTCCCAGATCGAGGACGGCCGCAAGCTGTTCGAGTCCAACTGCTCGACCTGCCACGGTGTCCAGGCCACGGGCACCCCGGACGGCCCGAGCCTGGTGGGTGTCGGTGCCGCCGCCGTCGACTTCCAGGTCGGCACCGGTCGCATGCCGATGGTCGCCCCCGGCCCGCAGGCCCCGCGCATCAAGACCGAGATGTTCGACCAGGACCAGATCGACGCCATGGCCGCCTACGTCGCCTCGCTCGCGCCCGGCCCGTCCTCGCCGACCGCCGACCAGATCGACGCCTCCAAGGGTGACGCCGGCAAGGGTGGCGAACTCTTCCGCGTCAACTGCGCCATGTGCCACTCCTCCGCCGGTGCCGGTGGCGCCCTGACCCGCGGCAAGTACGCCCCGGGCCTGAAGAACGTCGAGCCGAAGCACATCTACGAGGCCATGCAGACCGGCCCGCAGAGCATGCCGGTGTTCAACGACAACAACATCACCCCGGACGAGAAGCGCGACATCATCGCCTACGTCCAGCAGACCCAGGAGCACGCCTCCACCGGCGGCCAGAGCCTCGGCGGCTACGGGCCGGTTCCCGAGGGCATGTTCGCCTGGATCTTCGGTATGGGTCTGATGGTGGCCGCTGCCGTCTGGGCCGCGTCGCGCGCCAACTGACCTCCCACACTTGAACCGCCTTCACGGACGACAGGAACGACGATGAACGAGCAGAACCAGCCTTCGGCGGAGGTGGTCCCGACCGGGACCAGCGACGCCGACGCTGTGCGCCTCGACCAGGGGCACATCCACGGCGAAGGTGGCTACCCGGAGGCTTTCGAGAACCCGGGTCTGCCCCCGCACACCCCCCGCCTGACCGACATCGACGAGGCCGCGGCCAAGCGTGCCGAGCGCCAGATCGCCGGCCTCTTCACCCTGTCGATCATCGGCTCGATCCTGTTCCTGGTCGGCTACTTCACCTTCGGCGTCGACGCCCGCAACTGGTTCCCCGGGGTCGGCGTCATGAGCACGACGCACCTGCTCCTCGGGGCCGGCCTGGCGCTGGGCCTGCTCGGCATCGGCCTGGGCGTGCTGCACTGGTCGCGCACCCTGATGCCCGGCGAGGAGATCGTCGAGTCGCGCCACCACCTCGCGTCCTCCGACGAGCAGCGCGCCGAGCTGGCCGACACCTTCGTCAAGGGTGTCGAGGGCAGCCAGATCAACCGGCGCCCGCTGATCAAGTACAGCCTCGGCGGTGCCCTCGGTCTGGTCTCCCTGCCGATCCTCGTGCAGCTCGTCGGCTCCCTCGGCCCGCTGCCGAAGGACGACCTGTACGTCTCCGCGTGGTCCGGTCTGCCCGACGAGAACGGCAAGCGCACCTTCTCGGCTCCCCGCCTCGTCCTCGACCCGGAGAACCGTCCGATCAAGGCCTCCGACGTCACCATCGGCTCCGTGTTCCACGTGCAGCCGGAGGGTCTGCTCGACCTGCACGACCACGTGCTCGAGGAGAAGGGGAAGTCCTCGGTCATCGTCATGCGCCTCGACCCGGGCGACTTCGCCGACAACGACCTCGGCCGCAAGGCGCGCGACTGGGGCCACGACGGCATCGTCGCGTACTCGAAGATCTGCACCCACGTCGGCTGCCCGGTCGGCCTGTACGAGCAGACGACGCACCACCTGCTGTGCCCCTGCCACCAGTCGACCTTCGACGTGACGCAGGACTGCAAGGTCATCTTCGGCCCGGCCAAGCGCCCGCTGCCGCAGTTGAAGATCACCGTCGACGACGAGGGGTACCTGATCGCGGCTCAGCCGTTCATGGAGCCCGTTGGCCCGAGCTTCTGGGAGCGTGACTGATGAGCACCACCGCATCCACCCCGCGTCCGGCCGACCGGCTGCGTGAGGCCGACCAGCCGGCACCGCGCCAGGTCGATGGCCTGACCGCCTGGATCGACGACCGTACCGGCGCCGCCCCCGGCATCAAGTACCTCATGAAGAAGGTCTTCCCGGACCACTGGAGCTTCATGATCGGTGAGGTCGCGCTGTTCTCGATGCTCATCGCGCTGCTCACCGGTGTCTTCCTGACCTTCTGGTTCGACCCGTCCATGGCCCACACCGTCTACAACGGCTCCTACGTGCCGCTGCAGGGCGTGGAGATGTCCCGGGCCTACGCGTCTGCGCTGGACATCTCGTTCGACATCAAGGGCGGCCTGCTGATCCGCCAGCTTCACCACTGGGCGGCGCTGTTGTTCATCGTCTCCCTGAACGTGCACATGTTCCGCGTCTTCTTCACCGGCGCGTTCCGCAAGCCGCGTGAGCTCAACTGGGTGCTCGGCACCGTCCTGTCGCTCCTGGCCATCGTCGAGGGCTTCGCCGGCTACTCCCTGCCGGACGACCTGCTCTCGGGTACCGGTCTGCGCGCCATGCAGGGCTTCACCATCACGACGCCCGTCATCGGTTCGTACCTCGTCTACTTCATCTTCGGCGGGACGTTCCCCGGCACCGACATCATGCCGCGTCTGTACTCGGTCCACATCCTGCTCATTCCGGCGCTCCTGCTGGGTCTGGCGATCGCGCACGTCGTGCTCGTCATGGTGCACAAGCACACGCAGTACCCCGGGCCCGGCAAGACCGAGAAGAACGTCGTCGGCTACCCGGTGCTGCCGATCTACGCCGCGAAGCAGACGGGCTTCTTCTTCACCGTCTTCGGCATCCTGACCCTGATCTCGACGTTCTTCACGATCAACGCGATCTGGGTGCATGGACCATACGATCCGAACGCCACGACCGCCGGCGCCCAGCCGGACTGGTACATGGGCTTCGCCGATGGCGCGCTGCGCCTGTTGCCCGGCTGGCTCGAACTGGATCTCGGGAGCTTCACGCTCAGCCTGAACGTCATGCTCGGCGCCTTGGTGCTGCTGCCGCTGGTCTTCATCATCCAGGGCGCCTACCCGTTCCTCGAGGCCTGGGTGACCGGTGACAAGCGCGAGCACCACCTGCTCGACCGCCCGCGCAACGCTCCGGTGCGCACCGGCCTGGGCGCTGCCGCCCTGACCGCCTACGGCATCCTGATGTTCACGACCAGCAACGACATCATGGCGATCAAGCTCCACCTGTCGATCAACGACATCACCCGGACCTACCAGGTGTTGATCTTCGTCCTGCCGCCGCTGGTGTTCTGGGCCGTCAAGCGCATCTGCATCTCGCTGCAGCGCGCCGACCGCGAGAAGGTCCTCCACGGCCGCGAGACCTCGCGTCTCATGCAGTCGGCCGAGGGTGGCTTCTCCGAGCTGCACGAGCCACTCAACGAGTACGACCGCTGGCACTACGTCAGCTACGAGCCGACCTACCCGCTCCTCGAGGGCGAGACCGGCTCGGACACCCCCGGCGTGGCCGGTTCGGGCCGCAAGGTCAGCAAGGCCCGCGCAGCGTTCTCCCGGTTCTACTTCCAGGACTCGATCAACCCGGTCACCCCGGCCGAGCTGGAGGCGGCGCACCACGACCACGAGACCCACGAGGTCATCGAGGCGTCCGCCGAGCCGCGCGAGCAGATCGAGGCAGCCGAGAAGCACTGACCTCTGTCTGGTCGTCAACGGGCCGCCACTCCCCTGCCGGGGGTGGCGGCCCGTTGCTGTGCGCCCAGGGTTTGGCCGACCCTACGTCGTCAGGAGTCCAGCAACCGCGCCACGACCTCGGACAGGTCGGCCGGGGCATCGTCGATCTCGACGACCTTGCTGCGGGAGCGGGCCCCCGCGACGATCCGGACCTGTCGTCGCCGTACCCCCAGGGCTGCCGCGAGGGCGTCGCACACGGCCGCGTTCGCCGCTCCGTCAACGGCCCGAGCGGTGACCGTCACCCCCAACGCCACTCCCCCGGGTTGGTCATCGTCGCCCCAGCGACCACCGACGCGCGTCCGTGACCCACCCGGCCGCACCCGAATGCTCAGGCGCGGAGGCGCGCTCGCTCCCCCCGCCGTACTCCGTGGACCACTCATGGGCCCAGTCTGGCAGCGTGACACCATGCCAAGGGTGACCGACCACTCCCCTGCCCGCACCCCGCACCGGGCCTCCCTGGGCCTCGCGCTCATCCTGGCGATCCTCGGCATGGTCGGTCCGTTCACCATCGACACACCCTTCCCCGCCTTCGCCCAGATGCGCACGGAGTTCGGTGTCGACGCGGCTGCCCTGCAACAGGTCGTCAGCGTCTACCTCATCGCCTTCGCGGTCATGAGCCTCTTCCACGGCCCGATCTCGGACGCCGTGGGTCGACGCCCGGTCCTCATCGGCAGCGGCGTGGTGTACGCACTGGCCTCCATCGCCTGCGCGCTCTCCCCCAACCTCACGTGGCTTCTCGTCTTCCGGGCCGTCCAGGGGGCCAGCGCCGGCGGCAGCGCCATCGTCTCGCGCACGGTCGTCACCGACCTGTTCCGCGGCCCGGCCGCCCAGCGTCTGATGAGCCTGATCATGGTGATCTTCGGCATCGCGCCGGCCATGGCCCCGGTGATCGGCGGATGGTTGCTTCTCATCGGGCCCTGGCAGGGGATCTTCTGGTTCCTTGCGGCCTTCGGGCTGCTCGCCGCCACGCTCGTGCTGTTCCGGCTGCCGGAGTCGCTGCCGCCCCAGGACCGGCATCCGTTTCACCCGGGGTCGATCCTCGGTCAGGTCCTCCTCGTCGCCCGCGACTGGCGTTTCCAGCGCGTGGCGTGGGCCAGCGCCCTGAGTTTCTCCGCGCAGATCCTCTACGTCGTCGCCGCGCCGATCTTCATCGTCGACATCCTCGGCAAGGGTGAGCAGGACTTCTGGATGTTCTTCGTGCCCATGGTCGGCGGCATGGTCCTCGGTTCGTTCCTCAACGGCCGTCTCTCCGAGGTGTGGTCGCCCCACCGCGTCGTGCTCACCGGCCAGGTGGTCGGGCTGATCGCGGCCGTGCTCAACGTCGGGCTGGCAAGCCTGCCGGCGACGGCCGCCCAGCTGCCGTGGGCGGTGATCGGGCCGGTCGGCATCGGCTTCGGCACGGGCATGGCGTTCCCGATCTTCCAGCTCGTCATCCTCAACATGTTCCCCCACAGCCGGGGCGCGGCGTCGTCGATGGCGAGCTTCATCCAGATCATCCTCATGGCGGTGCTGGCCGGCCTGGTCGTGCCCGTCGTGACGGGGTCGGCCCTGACGCTGGCCCTGACCTCGCTGGTGTTCCTCGTCGTCGGCCAGTCCCTCTGGCAATGGCACGTCTGGTCGGAGCGCAGCCGCCCCCGGACTCCGACACCCGCCCGCCCGACGACGGAGCGGCCATGATCTCGCTCAGCGAGGAGGAGTTCGACGCTGCCGTCGGCGATGCCCTGGACAGCATCCCGAGCCAGTTGTTGGACCAGATGGAGAACGTCGCGATCTTCATCGACGACGAACCGAGCGCCGAACAGGTGGGCCAGCACACGCACGGCCACGGCGGCACCCTGCTGGGGCTCTACGAGGGTGTGCCCCTGACCGAACGGGGGTACGGCTTCGCCGGCGTGCTGCCCGACCGCATCACGATCTTCCGGGGGCCTCTCCAGCGTCTGAGCCGGTCACGCGCCGAATTGGTTCGCCAGATCCGCGTGACCGTCGTGCACGAGGTCGCCCATCACTTCGGCATCGACGACCAGCGACTCCACGAACTCGGCTGGGGCTGACAGCTCAACGGGCCCGCGCGGACTGCTGCTTCCACTGGGCCCACGAGAACTCCCAGACCCCCAGACCGTCCGTCGGTTTCATCCGACGGTTCGACCCGGTGAACGTGACGATGTCACCGATCAGCGAGGTGTCGAACATCCACTTGGCCTGCTCGGGCGACATGTTGACGCACCCGTTGGTGACGTTGGCGACGCCCTGCGCCCCCACGGACCAGGGCGCGGAGTGCAGAAACTCGCCCGTCCACGTCACGCGCAGGTTGTACTTGGTGTCGATCTTGTAGTACCCCGGCTGCCCCTCGGGTGTCCCGACCGTGGAGGAATCCATGGTGATGTCGGCGGCCTTCTCGATGATGACCTTCGTCCCGGTACGGGTCTCCGACTTCGGCGTCGGCCGGCCGTTGCTGACCGGAATCCGACGCAGGGTCTTTCCGCCCTCGGTCACGGTCATCTGGTGCCCCGAGATGTCGACGTAGGAGCGTCGATCGCGCCCGATGGTGAACGCCGTGTCCCGGTCGGTGGTGACGAACTTGTCGGCGCCCGTCTGGACCCCCGCGAGATCGGCGGTCAGCGTGACCTTCGTCTCGGGTGTGAACGGCTCCTTGGGGCGCCACATGAGTTGCCGGTTGTCCAGCCACCCCCAAGCACCCTCCTGCTTCGGGGTGGTGGTGACCGAGACGCGGCGCTCGACCTCCTGCCGGAACTTCTCCGAGGTCACGGCGCTGTCGAACTGCACCGTCGGGGCGATGCCGGTGCCGTAGGTGGTGTCGCCGCCGTACGGGAGCATGTAGGACGCGTCGACGGCGGGGGTGAACGTCGTGAACGTGGACGTTGTCGTGGTGGCCTGACCGGCGGGGTTGCTCGCCCGAGCGGTCACCGTGTAGGTCGTGCTGGGCGTCAGGAGGTGACCCGCCTCGGCGGTCCACGCCACGCCGGAGGCCGTGCCGGGCACCGTCTCGCCCTCGGCGGTGCGCACGTCGACATGGTCGATGCGACCATCGGCGACGGTGACCTTGAGTCGGGTGGTGCTCGGCACGGCGGAGGCACCATCGGCGACGTTGACGGAGATCCGTGCGGCCGGCTGGGTCGGGGTCGACGAGGCACTGCTCGCCCCCGGTCGAGCAGCGGCCACTGGCTCATTCGCCCCGGTGGTGCACCCGGTGACGAGCACGGCGCCGGCCACGACCACCGCCACTGCCCCAATCAGCCTGCTGCTCACGCACATTCCCTTCGTCACGATCCTCCGCCCGCCGAAGAACCGTGGCGGGTGGATCGGCCCCCCGCCGACTCGCCCTTGACCACCCACGATACGGGTGGATGCCTCATGACTGTCGCACGGCGGCGGGTCCGAAACCAAATCGAATCAGGGGCCGGTGTGTCGCCACACCGGCCCCTGATCAGGGAAATGCCATCCGTGTCCGGGTCAGAGCGAGTGCTCCCCGTGGAACGCCTCGAACACCCACCCGACCAGGGCCACGACACCGAAGAACGCGGCGATGAAGAACAGCCACCAGCCGACGGCGAAGCCGATCACGGCCACGGTCGCAGCCAAACCGACCCACAAGGGCATCCACGAGTGGGGCGCAAACACGCCGTACTCGCCCTCATAGGCCGAGATCTCACCGTGCGGGTCGTCGTCGGGCGAGGCGCCGATCGACTTCTTCGTCAGGTGGTTGTAGTAGGACACCATCCCCATCATCCCGGCGAGGAAGAAGAAGCCCATGACTCCGACCCACTCGAGGCCGTCACCGTAGTGCGATCCGTGGGTGGCGAAGACGTAGATCACGCCCACGATGGCGAAGAAGGCCGCCAGGAAGCCGAACAGCTTGGTCGACGTCTGCATGGGTCTCGCTCAGTCCTCTCGGGGTGCGACGACCTGGGGCGCCGCGGTCGGGTGGTGCAGGTCGAAGGCCGGACGCTCCGAACGGATGCGCGGGATCGAGTTGAAGTTGTGGCGCGGCGGCGGGCAGGAGGTCGCCCACTCGAGCGAGTTGCCGTAGCCCCACGGGTCATCGACCTCGACCTTGGCAGCCGTGCGGTGCGTCTTCCAGACGTTGTAGACGAACACCGGGAAGGACAGACCGAGCACGATCGAGCCGACCGTCGAGATCTGGTTGGCGAGAGTGAAGCCGTCCTCGGGGAGGTAGTCGGCGTAGCGACGCGGCATGCCGTCGACGCCCAGCCAGTGCTGGATGAGGAAGGTCGCGTGGAAGCCGATGAACGTCAGCCAGAACTGCAGCTTGCCCAGGCCTTCGTCGAGCATCTTGCCGGTGAGCTTGGGCCACCAGAAGAACAGGCCACCGAAGAAGGAGAACACGATCGTGCCGAAGAGCACGTAGTGGAAGTGGGCGACGACGAAGTAGGTGTCGGACACGTGGGTGTCCATGGCCGGCGAGGCCAGGATGACACCGGTCAGACCACCGAAGAGGAACGTCACGAGGAAGCCGAGGGCCCAGATCATCGGGGTCTCGAACGAGAGCTTGCCGCCCCACATCGTGCCGATCCAGTTGAAGAACTTCACGCCCGTGGGCACCGCGATGAGCATCGTCATGATCGCGAAGAACGGCAGCATCACCTGACCGGTGACGTACATGTGGTGGGCCCACACCGACACCGACAACGCCGCGATGGCGACGGTGGCGAAGACGAGCGTCTTGTACCCGAAGATCGGCTTGCGGGAGAACACCGGGATGATCTCGGAGATGATGCCGAAGAACGGCAGCGCGAGGACGTACACCTCGGGGTGGCCAAAGAACCAGAACAGGTGTTGCCACAGGATCGGACCGCCGTTGGCGGGATTGAAGATGTGCGCTCCGAACTCACGGTCGTAGGCCAGACCGATCAGGGCGGCGGCCAGGACCGGGAAGGCCATGAGCACGAGCACCGAGGTGATGAGCACGGTCCAGGTGAACACCGGGACGCGGAACATCGTCATGCCGGGGGCGCGCATCGTCAGGATCGTGGTGATGAAGTTGACCGCACCGAAGATCGACGAGAAGCCGAGCAGGATCAGGCCGACGACCCACAGGTCGCCGCCGACGCCGGGCGAGTACTCCGGGCGCGAGAGCGGCGCGTAGGCCGTCCAGCCGAAGGCAGCCGCACCCTGCGGGGTCAGGAAGCCCAAGCAGGCGGTGATGGAGCCGAACAGGTAGAGCCAGAAGCTGAACATGTTCAGACGCGGGAACGACACGTCCGGCGCGCCGATCTGCAGCGGCATGAGCGCGTTGGCGAAGCCGGAGAAGCTCGGCGTCGCAAACATCAGCAGCATGATCGTGCCGTGCATGGTGAACAGCTGGTTGAACTGCTCGGCGTTGTCCACCACCTGCAGACCGGGCTGGAACAGCTCGGCGCGGATGATCAGCGCCATGACGCCGCCGATGAGGAAGAAGATGAAGGAGAAGATCAGGTACAGGTTGCCGATGACCTTGTGGTCGGTGGCCGTGATGTACCGGACGAACTGCTTGCCGAGCGAGTGCTCCCGCTTGGCACCGACGGCGGCGCCGCCGTAGGCGGGCACCATGCCTTCACGAACGAGAGTCATCTCAGTTGCTCCCCGTGTTCTCGAGCTTGCGCTCGTCCTTCTCGATGATCGGCATGCGGTTGTTGCCGTTGTCCAGCAGTCCGTCGCCGCCGTTGGCCTTCAGGTCCTTGATGTACTGGTCGTACTCAGCGCGGGAGACGACCTTGACGTTGAAGAGCATCTGCGAGTGGTAGGCGCCGCAGAGTTCGGCGCACTTGCCCTTGTAGGTGCCTTCCTCGGTGGGGGTGACCTGCATGATGTTGACGCGGCCCGGGATCATGTCCAGCTTCTGCAGGAACTGCGGCACCCAGAAGCTGTGGATGACGTCGCGGGAGGTCAGCTGGAACTCCGTGCGCTCGTTGACCGGCAGGTAGAGCGTGGGCAGCGTGGCCTCGACACCCGGCTTGCCGGCGCGCATCTGGGCGTGCTCACCGACGGTGTGGGCACTGCCGGAGACGTAGTTGATGTCCCAGCTCCACTGCTTGCCCACGACGTTGACGACGTTGGTGGCCGGCTTGTCGGTGGAGTAGATGTCGGTCTCGAACTTGGCCGTCCAGTAGAAGATCACGGTGACCATGAGGACCGGAACGACGGTGTAGAGGATCTCCAGCGGCACGTTGTACTGCAGCTGCGGCGGGAGGGTGTCGTCGTCCTTCTTCTTGCGGTAGACCGCCATGCACCAGAACGTCAGGCCCAGGACCAGCGCGCCCACGGCGAGGGCGGCGATCCACGAACCGACCCAGATGTCGGTGACGAGACGCGAGTTGTCGGTGACGCCGTGCGGCAGGTATCCGTTCTTGAGCTCACCCTGCACGGCCGAGGTGCCGCACGCGGAGAGCGCCGCGGCCACGACGGCGAACAGGGCTGCGGTCATCACGGGCCGCCGCCGGGAGCGGCGTGGTGAGGTGTGCTCTTGCGAACGCAACGTGCACCTTCTTCGAGTCTGAGATGGGGCTGACGGAACGAAGGACACGGTACCGCAGCCCAGAACCGGAGCGCAGGTGGGCCGAGTAGGTTGACCAACGTGTCGCCGAAATCCCCCCTTGCACCTGCTCCGCCCACGCGGGCGGTGCTCGACGCCGTTCCCGGACCGATGCATCCGGCCGCCCGCGAGACGTTGTGGGCGGCCCTGGACGACGGGTGGGCCGACCCGACGCGGCTGCACTCCGAATCCCGTCGCGCCCGCCGCCTGCTCGACCAGGCCCGCGAGATCCTCGCCGTGGCCGTCGGCGTGGCTCCGGCGGACCTGAGTTTCCTGCCCGGTGGGACATCTGCCCTGCTCAGCGCCTTGGATGCGCTCGGCCATGCGCGTCGGCGCCACGGCCGGTCCCTCGTCGCCTCGGCGGTCGAGGCCAGTGCCGTGCTCACGTGGGGGCAGCACGCTGCCGGCGGCGAGGCGGACCTGGCGGCCGCCGGAATCGTGCCCGTCGACGACGTGGGCCGCGTCGATGCGGAGGCGTTCGCGACCGCCATGGGGCGCCCCGGCGTGGCGGTGGCCGCCCTGCAGCACGCCAATCCCGAGGTGGGCACCGTCCAACCCGTGGACGACTGTGTGCGGGCAGCACGCGAGAGCGGGGTGCCGTTGCTCGTGGACGCCACCGCCTCGCTGGGGCGCCTGCCCACTCCGCGCGACACCGACGTCATCGTCGGTGATGCGACCTCCTTCGCCGGGCCCACCGGAGTCGGACTGCTGGGCGTGCGGCCAGGCACGCGCTACCTCCCCCCGGGCCCGACGTCGCTCCTCGAACGCGGGCGCGCGACCGAGACGCCCTGGGTACCCCAGGTGCTCGCTGCGGCGGAGGCCTGGCGACAGGTCAACCACACGCGTGCCGCCGACGCGGCCGCGGCCCGGGATCTGATCGCCCGGATCCGCGCCACCGCCGCGGCGATCCCCGACGTCGATGTCGCCGGACCCGACCCGACCCTCGGCGACGACGCCTCCCTGCCACACGTACTGACCTTCTCCGTGCTCTACGTCGACGGAGAACGGTTGGTCAACGCCTTCGACCGGCACGGGTTCGCGGTGTCCTCCGGCTCGGCCTGCACCGCCAGCGTCCTCGAGCCCAGCCACGTCCTCGCGGCCATGGGCCGGTTGACGCAGGGCAACGTCCGCATCACCCTGCCGGTCGCCGCCACGGCCCCGGACCTGAGCGCCGACGTGGCCAGGTTCTGCGCCGTGCTGCCGGAGGTCGTGGCCCAATGCCGGGCCGAGTTGGGCGTGACGGATCTGTGAGCACTCGGATCGTCGACTCGCGCGGCACTCGATGCCCGATGCCGATCATCGACCTGGCCCGGGCCGCGGCGACCGCGCCTGGCGGAACGGTCATGGAATTGTGGGCCACGGATCCGGCCGCCGACGCCGACGTGCGGGCCTGGTGCCGCATGCGTGGGCACACGTTCCTGGCGGCCGAGCAGCTCGACCCGCAGGCGCGTCGGTACACCCTCAGGCTGAACGCAACGGTGGGGTGAACCCGTCGCCCACCGCCCACCCCGGCCACCGGGCCAGGTCGACCTGGGGCGCGGGCAGGGCACGGCGCACCAGCGTCAGGTACTGCCGTCGGGACACCTCGGTGACACCGAGGGTTCTCAGATGGTCGGTGGCCCACTGCACGTCGATGATCCGCCGGGGGTCACCGTCCCCGGTCAACGCGGCGACGAGGCCGAGCAGGGCCACCTTCGAGGCATCCCGGGCCAGATGGAACATCGACTCCCCCGCGAACAGCCCACCGAGCGCCACTCCGTAAAGACCACCGACGAGGTCGGGGCCGTCCCAGACCTCGATGCTGTGCGCCCACCCGAGTCGATGCAGGTGACCGTAGGCCGCTTGAATCTCGGGGGTGATCCACCGGCCTTCGCGCGCGGGATCGGCGCAGGCCTCGACCACCGCGTCGAAGGCCTCATCGGAGCTGACGCGGTAGTGCCTGGCGGATTTGCGCAACGACCGGGAGACCTTGACATGCCCGGGCCAGAGCACTCCGCGGGGGTCGGGTGACCACCAGCCGATCGGCGGAGCTCCGTGCTCGCCGATGCCCATCGGGAAGACACCGTTCCGGTAGGCCTCGAGCAGGGTGCCAGGCGCGAGGTCGGCGCCCAGGGCGACGAGGTCGTCCCCCGGCGTGACGCGCGTGGGTCGGACCAACCACCGTGACGGCTCCGGCTCCCGGGGCGGGTAGGGCAGAAACCCCCGCGCCCATCCCCCGCCGCCGGGCATGAACCCGCCCGTGGCCGGTCCGTGGATGGACGCCATGGCGGTGGAGTCGTGGTCAGGGACCGACGGGCAGCGCCGTCGATCCGTCGTGGCTGCGGTGGATGACCAAGTGCGGGTCGATCTCGGCGGCGGCGTCGTCGCCGTAGGTCACGGCGATCCGCTGGAGGAAGGCACCGCGGTCGAGTCGGTATTCCTGCGTGCCGACCGACTCGAGGCAGAACGCGGCGAGCACCGACCCGAGTTGCGCCGACCGCTCGTGGTTCAGGCCGGTGGCCAGGCCGGTGATGAACCCGGCGCGGAAGGCATCCCCCACCCCGGTCGGGTCCGCCGGGTTCTCGACGAGCGCCGCCGACACCTGCACCGGCTCCTCGCCGCGCACGTGGATCGTCGCCCCGTCCTTGCCCCGGGTGATGACCCGTACCGGGACGAGCGCCGCGATGTCCGCCGCGCTCCACCCGGTCTTCTGCTCGGTCAGGTGCGATTCGTACTCGTTGGTCAGGAGGTACTCGGCGCCCTCGACCAGGCTGCGGATCAACTCGCCGTCGCCGTAGGCCAGCTGCTGGGAGGGGTCGGCGATGAAGCGGAAGCCGCGCTCACGACACTCCGCGGTGTGGCGGCGCATGGCCTCGGGTGCGTCGGCACCGATGAGCACGAGATCGAGACCGCCGACGCGCTCGGCCACCGGCTGAAGTTCGATCTCGCGGGCCTCTGCCATGGCCCCGGCGTAGAAGGTCGCCATCTGGGCGAGGTCGTCGTCGGTCGTGCACACGAAACGCGCCGTATGCAGGGAGTCGGAGATGCGCACGGACTCGCAGTCGACGCCGTGGCGCTCGAGCCACGAGCGGTAGTCGGCGAAGTCCTGCCCGGCCGCGGCGACGAGGATCGGGTGCTGGCCCAGCGACCCCATGCCGAAGGCGATGTTGCCGCCGACCCCGCCGCGACGGATGTGAAGTTCCTCCGCGAGGAAGGACACGGAGATCCGATCGAGTTGCTCGGCGATGAGCGAGTCGGCGAACCGGCCCCGGAAGGTCATGAGGTGGTCGGTGGCGATGGAGGCGGCGATGGCGGTCTTCTGCACCGTCCAAACCTACCCGCAGACGTGATCCCCCACCCATGGGCAGCCCGAACACCCCGACGCAGACCCACACCGACGAAGACCGGTACGGCCGGCTCCCCGTGTGGGGAGCCGGCCGTACCGGTTCATCGGTCAGGTGTCGATCAGCTGAAGGAGTCACCGCAGGCGCAGGAGCTGCCGGCGTTGGGGTTGTCGATGGTGAAGCCCTGCTTCTCGATCGTGTCGGCGAAGTCGATGGTCGCGCCCTCGAGGTAAGGGGAGCTCATGCGGTCGACGACGACCTCGACACCGTCGAAGTCGCGCACGAGGTCACCGTCGAGGGTGCGCTCATCGAAGTAGAGCTGGTAGATCAGGCCGGAGCAGCCGCCGGGCTGGACGCCGACGCGCAGGCGGAGGTCGTCACGACCCTCCTGCTCCAGGAGTGACTTGACCTTGCCGGCCGCGACGTCGGTGAGCAGGACGCCGTGCGTGTCGGTCTGGGTGGTGTTCTCGGTCTCGAGGCTCATCTGGGCCCTCCGTTTGGGACGTCGTTGTGGTGCGGGGCGCACTCTGCCGAGTGAACGTCGTGGGGATCGCGATCATTCCCGCGCCCGTCATCCGGTGTGGCGAACCGCCCGTACCCAGCAGCGTACGTCACGTCGCCGTCGTCACGGGCGCGGCGACCACGTCCCGGCGATGCGAGCGGCCCGCGTCGTCAGCGTGGCGACCGGATCGGCCAGCGAGGCCTCGACCTGCTCGGGGGTCTCGGCCACGGCGTACATACCGCTGAGCCCGAGATTCTGCGCCTGGCGGCGTCCCAGTTCGACCCGGCCGGCCAGGACGATGCACGGCGTGCCGACCTCAAGGCAGGCCTGCGCGACACCGGCGACGACCTTGCCGTGCAGGGACTGCCAGTCGAAACTGCCCTCGCCGGTGACGACGAGATCGGCGGCTGCGGCGGCGCTCGCCACGCCGAGCACGTCGATGACGAGGTCGACACCGGAGCGCAGTCGGCCCCCGATGACCATGAGCGCGTACCCGACCCCACCGGCGGCGCCGGCGCCCGGCTCACGGTCGTAACGCCGGGCGCGGCCGGTCATCAGGTCGGTCGGCGGCGGCAGGGCCTTGGAGACGCGGTCGTGCCACGCGCCCAGGGCACGTTCGAGATCCTGCGCCTGCTGGGGTGAGGCCCCCTTCTGCGCGGCGAAGGTCGCGCTGGCACCTTGAAGGCCCAACAGCGGGTTGTCCACGTCCGAGGCGATGACCAGATCGATGCCGGAGAAGCGCTCGCGCACCTGACGCAGACCCGGCAGGGCATCGTCGGGCAGATTCAGCAGGCCAGCTCCCCCGCCGGTCAGGCGGGCATCCGCGCCGGCGCCGAGCCGGGCCAGCAGGCCCGCCCCACCGTCGTTCGTGGCACTACCACCCAGCCCCACGACGATCCGGCTCGGGGAGAGATCGAGCGCGGCCAGCAGCAGGTCACCCAGGCCGGCGCTGCTCGTGACGTCGGGGTTGCGTTCACCGGCGGCGAGCAGGTGCAGCCCGATGGCCTGGGCCGACTCGATCCACACCGTCGTGCGACCGTCGTCGCGGGTGACGAGCAGGGGCGCGGGCACGGGCCGACCCAGCGGGTCGGTCACGGTGACGAGGTGTTCCTCCCCGTCCAGCCCGGCGCGGAGCACGTCGATGAAGCCCGTGCCGCCATCGGCCAACGGCACCAGCGTCAGGTCGTCGTGCGGGGCACCCCGGCGCCACCCGTCCGCGATGGCCCGGGCGGCCTGGGCCGCGGTGAGCGTGCCGGTGAAACAGTCGGGAGCGATGAGCACATGCACGCCGCCATCGTCGCAGAGCCGTCGAACACCGCTCCGCGAGGTTCGATCACAGCCCCGCGAGGATCTGCGCGATGAGAATCTTCGCGACCATCGCCGCCGGATACACCAGGGCATACCCCACGCCGACCCGCTGGTCGAAGTTGGTGCGCTCGTTGGCGAAGGCAAGCGCCGAGGGCTGGGTGTTCGCGCCGCCGATCATCCCCGCCAGTTCCGTGCGGTCGATACGCAGCACGCGCGCGCCCAGGACGGCGATGAGCCCCGCGGAGATGCTCGTGAGGATGAATCCGAGCAGCAGCACCTTCCAGCCGAGGTCGGAGGAGAGTGCCGCGACGAATCCACCCCCGGCGCGGGAGCCGGCGTAGGCGAGGAAGGTGAGCATGCCGAACGTCGACAGGGTCGTCGCGGCGGAGTGCGGCATGGACAGCACCACCGGCCCGATGCGGCCCAGGCGCCCGAAGATCAGCCCGACGATGAGGGTGCCGGCGGCCTCGCCCAGGGCGAAACCACCACCGGGCACCGGGATCTCGACCAGGCCGATCGCGACTCCGACGACCAGACCCAGCGCGAAACCGATCGGGTTGATGTCGGACAACCCACGTTCGGAGTCACCGAGATGGGCGCTGATCTGCGGGATGCGCGCGGCGGGGGCGATGACGCGCAGCCGATCGCCGAGCTGGACGATGAAGTCACGGTTGGCGACGAAGTCGATGTCGCCGCGGCGCACGCGGGTGACGTTGGCCCGGAACTTCTCGTTGAGCTGGAGCTGCCCCAGGGTGCGGCCGGCGAGCTTCGAGTTCGACAGGGTGATCCGTCGGTAGTCGAGGTCACGGCTCTGGTTGAGGTTGTGGGAGGACAGATGCCCGAGATCGTCGACGACCTCCATGACCTCGTCCTGCGGGCCGACCACGGTGAGCAGGTCGTTGCGGCGCAGCACGTCGCCCTCCTCGGCCATGATCACCGGGTTGTCCTCGCCGTGTTGCACGCGGGCCACGACGATCCGCCCGCCGTGTCGGCGCTGCAGCTCCTCGATGCCCATGGCCTGGGTGCGGTCAACCCGGACGACGACGTTGACCAGCGGGGTCGGGCCACTGTCGGCGTCGCCGCGACGGCTCAGCAGCAGCCCGACGACGATGAGCGACCCGATGACCCCGAAGAGATAGGCCAACGAGTACCCGACCGTCGGCCCGACCGGGTCACCGGAGGCCTCGGTCGCGGCGGCCAGGGCCGGGGTGTTGGTCAGGGCGCCGGCGAACGTGCCGGCGATCTGCGCCGGGGTCAGCCCGAGCGCGGTTCGGCCCAGGCCCAGTGCCAGGGCGCCGACCGCGACGAACACCCCGACGACCATGAGCATCGGTTTCCAGCCGCGGCGCAGGGACGAGAAGAAGCTCGGGCCCGAGACGATGCCGACGGTATAGGTGAACAGCACCAACCCCAGCGTGCCGACCTCGGCGGGGATCGTCAGGTCGATGTCGTACGTCGCGGCGAGGCTGGAGAGGGCGACGGCGGAGAACAGGACGGCGGCCGGCCCCAGACCGATCGACCGGAAGCGCAGGGCGCCGAAGGCGGAGCCCACGGCGAGCAGCAGCATCAACAACAGAAGTGGTTCCTCGGCGAGGAAGCGCAGGACCGCGTGCATGGGTTGATCCTTGCAGTCACCACTCCCTAGCCGCATGTCGGTGGGCCATGGGACCATGCACGGGTGAGTACCTCGACCGCGAATCCTGCCGCTCCCCTGCCGCTGCTGGCCTTGGGACGCGGAACCGACCTGTCCTCCGAGCGCGGGGTGGAGTGTCCCGGCGACCTCCCGCCGGCCTCCGATCCCGCCCTGGTCGAACGGGCGCGGGCGGCCAAGGCGGCCCTGGGCGACACGGTCTTCGTGCTCGGTCACCACTACCAGCGTGACGAGGTCATCGAGTTCGCCGACACCACCGGAGACTCGTTCAAGCTCGCCAAGCAGGCCGCCGCGCGACCCGAGGCGCCGTACATCGTCTTCTGCGGCGTGCACTTCATGGCCGAGTCGGCCGACATCCTCACCAGTGACGAGCAGACGGTGATCCTGCCCGACCTGGCTGCCGGGTGTTCGATGGCGGACATGGCCCAGATCGCCCAGGTCGAGGATGCCTGGGACACCTTGGCGGAGCTCGGTGTGGCCGAGCAGACCATCCCGGTCACGTACATGAACTCCTCGGCCGCGATCAAGGCGTTCACCGGGCGCCACGGCGGCACCGTGTGCACCTCGTCCAACGCCAGGACCGCCCTGACCTGGGCGATGGCCAAGGCGAACGGCGACTCCGAGAACGCGGCGAGCGACCGGCTGCAGGGCACCGGCAAGGTGCTCTTCCTGCCCGACCAGCACCTCGGGCGCAACACGTGGGTGCGTGACCTCGGCGGTTCGTTGGACGACTGCGTCGTGTTCGACCCCCACAAGCCGAACGGTGGGCTGACGCGCGAACAGGTCGAGTCCGCGCGGATGATCCTGTGGCGCGGGCACTGCTCCGTGCATGGCCGCTTCACGCTCGATGCCGTCGAGGCGGCCCGTCGTGAGATTCCCGGGGTCAAGGTGATCGTGCATCCGGAGTGCCGCAACGACGTCGTCGCGGCCGCCGATGAGGTCGGCTCGACCGAGAAGATCATCCGCACGATCGAGGCCGCCGCACCGGGCACGAAGTGGGTCGTCGGCACCGAACTGAACCTCGTCAAGCGGCTCGCGCAGCAGCACCCGGAGCAGCAGATCTCGTTCCTGGAGAAGAACGTGTGCTACTGCTCGACGATGAACCGCATCGACCTGCCGCACCTGGTGTGGGCTTTGGAGTCGCTCGTCGACGGGCGGGTGGTCAACCCGATCCATGTCGACGACGACACCGCCCACTGGGCTCGGGTCGCGCTGGACCAGATGCTCGCCTTGCCCGGCGAGACCAGCAAGGACTGAGGGCCTTCCCCGCGTCCTCCGCTTCGCGTGTCAGGGCACGCGAAGCGGAGGACCGTGGGGCTCAGTTGCCCGGCTGACGCACCAGGCCGCGGTCGTCGAGCAGCGGATTGTGCTCGACCGGCACGCGCTCGGCCTCGCTCGGCGCGCCGGGCGGGGTGCCGTCACCGAAGGGCCGGCCACCGAGGGCCTCACGCCCGTGGGCGGTCCCCCAGTTCGCCAGGTTCGGGCCCTTCGGCACGATCCCGGTCGGGTTGATGTCGCGGTGCACCTCGTAGTAGTGCGACTTGATGTGCACGAAGTCGGTCGTGTCGCCGAAGCCCGGGGTCTGGAACAGGTCGCGGGCGTAGGCCCACAGCACCGGCATCTCGGCGAGCTTGGAGCGGTTGCACTTGAAATGCCCGTGGTACACCGGATCGAAGCGCGCCAAGGTGGTGAACAGCCGCACATCGGCCTCGGTGATCGTGTCGCCGACGAGGTAGCGCTGCGTGGACAGTCGCTCCTCGAGCCAGTCCAGCGCGGTGAACAGGCGGTCGTAGGCGTCGTTGTAGGCCTCCTGGGTGCCGGCGAACCCGCACCGGTACACGCCGTTGTTGACCTCGGTGTAGACGCGCTTGTTGACCTCGTCGATCTCGGCGCGCAGGGCCTCGGGGTACAGGTCGGGCGCGCCGGCGCGGTGGTGCTGGGTCCACTGGGTGGAGAAGTCCAGCGTGATCTGGGCGAAGTCGTTGGTGACGACCTGCCCGGTCGGGACGTCGACGATGGCCGGCACGGTGATGCTGCGCGGGTAGCCCGGCTGGCGCTTCTCGTAGGCGTCCTTGATGCGCGGGATGCCGAGCACCGGGTCGAGACCACCCGGGTCGAGGTCGAAGGTCCACGAGTCGGAGTCGTGCGTCGGGCCGGGGATGCCCAACGAGATGACGTCCTCGAGACCGAGCAGTCGGCGCACGATGATCGTCCGGTTCGCCCACGGGCAGGCCCGCGCCGCGACGAGGCGGTAACGACCCGGTTCGACGGGCCAGTCGCCCTCGCCGAGGCTGATGCGATCGGTGATGTAGCGGGTGTCCCGCTCGTAGCTGGGCTCGACGTAGGTGCCTTGTGCCATGGGGTCAGCCTATTCCCC
>NZ_BCRE01000052.1 GCF_001552435.1 Kribbia dieselivorans NBRC 106261 | reverse complement strand
GGGGGTGTGCTCGGCGGGGGTGGCGGCGAAGGTGTGCGTGCCCAGGGCGCCGAGGCGAGCGAGCAGCAACGCCTCGGCGACGCAGACCCGCTCCCACTCCCCCAGGTGCAGCGACTCGTTCGCGCCGTGGGCGCGGGTGTCCGGGTCCTCGACACCGGTGACGAGGATCGCGGCCTCGGGGAACTTCTCGGCGAACGCCTGCACGAACGGGATCGACCCGCCGATGCCGACGTCGACCGACGGCGTGCCCCACGCATCGGCGAACGCCGCCCGGGCCTGGTCATACACCGCTCCGGTCGTGTCGGCGGCGAACCCCCACCCCTGCTCGTCGAGGGCGACCTCGACCGTGGCGCCCCACGGCGCGTGCGACTCCAGGTGGGCCTTGATCGCCAGCCAGGCGTCGTTCGGGTTCTCGTCGGGGGCGATGCGCAGGCTGATCTTCGCGCTCGCCGCCGGCAGCAACACGTTGGCGGCCGTCTCGACCGACGGCGCGTTGATGCCGATGACGGTCACGGCCGGCTTGGTCCACAACCTGGAGAGCAGGGATCCCGAGCCGATGACCTGAGTGCCCGCGAGCATCCCCGCTTCGCGACGCAACTGCGCCTCGTCGTAGTCGAGGTCGGCGGCCTGCCCCGACTTCAACCCGGCGATGGCGACGTTTCCCACCTCGTCGTGCAACGTCGCGAGGAGCCTCGTCAGCGAGGTCAACGCATCCGGCGCGGCGCCCCCGAACATGCCGGAGTGGACGCCATGGCTGAGCGTGCGCACCGTGACGACCACGCGCACGGTGCCGCGCAGCGTCGTCGTCAGCGACGGTTGCCCGATGCCCCAGTTGAGTGAGTCGGCCAGGACGATCGCGTCCGCGCGCAACCGCGCTCCGTGTCGTTCGAGGATCCGCGGCAGGGACTCGGAGGCGATCTCCTCCTCCCCCTCGACGAAGACGGTGACCCCGACGGGCAGGCGGCCCTCCTTGGCGCCCAGGGCCCGCAGGGCCGCGACGTGCGCCATGACCCCGGCCTTGTCGTCGGCGGCGCCGCGACCGTAGAGACGTCCGTCACGCTCGACCGGCTCGAACGGGTCGGAGTCCCAGTCGCTGCGCTCCCCCGGTGGCTGCACGTCGTGGTGGGCGTACAGGGTGACGTGCGGCGCTCCGGGCGGTCCGGTCAGCGTGCCGATCACCGCGGGTCGGCCGCCCTCGGACACGACCTCGACATCGAGCCCCTCGGCGCGCAGCAACTCGGCCACCGCCTGCGCGGAGGCATCGACGTGGGCTTGGTCGAACGAATCGAGGCTGACGCTTGGGATGCGCACCAGCGACTCGAGATCGGAGCGCAGTGCGGGCAGGAGAGCGGCCACGCGAGCCCGAATCGCGTCGGTCTCGTCGGGGGTCAGCGGCGATTCAGTCATGGGTCCGACCCTAGACGTGGCCGCTCTCGCCCTCAACGACTCGCCGTCGGGCATGGGTGGCGATCAGATCACCGCCACCGCGACGAAACTCTCGTGGGGCCACCCCGAAATGTCGTTTGAAGGCGGCACTGAAGGCACTGGGTGACTGAAAGCCGACGGACGTGGCCACATCGGCAATGCTCTGGTCCCGGAAGTCGTCGCTGCCCAACCGCAGTCGTGCCATTTCAAGTCGCTCCTGCCGAACGAGCTCGGTGGCGGTCATACCTGCGCGGGCGAGCACGGCCTGCACATACCGCGGTGACCAGCCGATCGCGGCCGCCATCGATCCGATCGAGAAGTCCAGGTCGGTGGCGTGGTCTCGGACGTGACGACTAACGGAGGCGAGCACAGCCGCGTCCCCACTGCGAGGCGGCGCGGTGTCCTCCCCTGCTGCCGCGAGCGCGACCAGGTCCAGGGCACGCTCGACCGCCGCGTCGAACTGCACTCCGGTGAGGTGATGGCGTTCGCGGAAAAGACTCAGCAGTAGGTCCCGGCTCACGCAGGCAAGCCCGGTGTCCGCCACGATGCGAATGCCACGCGAACCCGCAATGTCGAGTCGGCCCTCCAGTCGCTCCGGCGGAATAAGCAGCATGAGTCCCTGAATCCCGTCCCCATGCGCCAGGTGGAAGGGGCTGTCGATCGGTGTCAGCGCCATGTCGCCGACGTTCAAGGTGTGGTCTGGTCCATCGACCCCCACATGCAGGGTGCTCTTCACTGGAAGGAGTAGTTCGTAATGGCCGCGCGGGTCTCGTTCGATACCCCGCCGTTCACGTCGGACATGTTCCCGCTCGCTGGTCCACGAGACGAGTTGGAACGTTTCCGTGCGCTGCCGATACGTCCTACCGGTGAACGAGTCGCCAGTGAAGTCGACTCGGAACTCCCCATGGACCATCGAACTCCATTCACGCCACGCGGCGTGTGCGTGGGCGCCGGAGTACCCCGGCTCACGGGTGTCGACCCCGTCGATGGAGTAGGCCGTTGCGTTCATACCCCGACACTGTCGCACAACATGGGCCGTCCGTCACGGCCCTGAGGTTGTGCGGATACACGACAGAACTGTGCGCCTGCGCAGGCGACAAGCAAGCCCCCGCCGACCTGTACTTCTCTTGTGGCCGCACGTGGCCTCCTTGGCGTCACCGCGGTGACCGACCCCCCTCTTCAAAGGAGAAGAATATGTCCGAAACCACACCTCCCACCCTCGACGACCTGCTCGCCGACGCACCGACCAACTGGGGCAAGTGGGGGACGAACGACGAGGTTGGCTCCCTGAACTACCTCGGTACGGAGCAGGCTGTAGCCGCCGCCCGGCTCGTCCAGCAGGGCAAGGTCTTCACCATCCAGCGACTCATCGGCGACCCCAAGGGCGACCCGGTCTGGCCGGGCCGCTCCCCCGCGGTGCGCACCCAGATCCTCGATGAGTCCTCTTGGGACGGTGAAGGCGCGCCGCAGTTCCCGGGCGGCCTGCATTACGCCGACGACAAGATCGAGGCGTTTCTGCAGGGGTCGACGCAGTACGACGCCTTGGGCCACGTGTGGTACGGCGGCAAGCTGTGGAACGGCTACGACGCCCGCAGCACGGTCGGCGGCATGGAGTTGGCCAGCGTCGAGCCGATCGCCCAGCGCGGGGTCGTCGGTCGCGGTGTGCTTCTCGACATGGCTCGGTTCCGTGGGAAGTCCCACTTGGACGCGGCCGAGACATTCACCCACGAGGACCTTCTCGCCTGCGCAGCCCAGCAGGGGGTCGAGCTCCGCCCTCGTGACATCCTTCTGATTCGCACCAACTACATCGAGCTCTTCTTCGAGGACAGCGAGTCCTTCTACGCGAATTTCTGCGAGCCTGGACTCGTCTACAGCCCTGAGCTCGTTCAGTGGTTCGCCGACATGGAGATCCCGAACCTGGTCACGGACACCATCGCCAACGAGATCACCATCGATCCGAACAATGGCGTTGCGCTGACGCTCCACAATGCCCTCATGCGCAACCTCGGCATTGCGTTCACCGAAATCACCGACCTCGAGTCCCTCGCCGAGGACTGCGCCACCGACGGTGTGTATGAGTTCCTGTACGCCGCGGCGCCGCTGAAGGTGGCCAAGGGCACAGGCGCGCCGGTCAACCCCCTCGTCATGAAGTGAGCCCGTCGATGACCTCTCCGTACGACGGCCGCCCATGGCTGTCCCTGTACCAAGGTGTGGACGCCGATCTCCGCCCCGAGCACGACAACGCGCTGGACATGTTCCGTCACGGGCTGGCCGTTGATCCGGACGGCGCCGCGCTCCTGTACTTCGACGGCGTCATCTCGCGCACCGAACTCGACGAACTCTCCGACGCGCTCGCGGCGGCGCTGGAGTCGCGTGGGTTCGGGCCGGGCGACCACCTGGCGGTGTATCTGCAGAACGTGCCGCAGTTCGTCATCTGCATGGTGGCGGCGTGGAAGGCGGGCGGCGTACTGGTGTCGGTGAACCCGATGAATCGGGCCCGCGAGCTCAAGTACGTATTGGACGACTCTGCCGCGAAGATCCTCGTCTGTCTGGACGACCTCTACGACACGGTAGCGCGCGACGTGGTGCCCGACACCGCGGTGGAGTTGGTGTTGACGACCAGTGGACTGGATCTTCAGACGCGCAACGACCCTCGGATCTTCGCGGGGGTGGAGCGCCGTCGCCACGAGGGCACCGAGGACCTGCTCGAGGTCGTCGAGTCCCATCGCGGGCAGAAACCGAATGGAGCGCCGCTGACCGCCCAGGACGTCGCGTTCCTGACGTATACCTCGGGCACCACCGGGGTGCCCAAGGGCGCCATGAACACGCACGGCAACGTCGTCTTCAACGCGACGGTGTACCGCGACTTCTTGCACTTCAGGCCCGGCGGCTCGGTCCTGGGCATTGCGCCCCTGTTCCACATCACCGGGCTCGTGGGGCATATCGCGGTGGGCCTCCTGGCTCCGATGCCACTCGTTCTGGCCTTCCGGTTCGACCCGGCCGTGGTGCTCGACGCCTTGATCGAGCACCGACCGGCCTACACCGTCGGGGCCATCTCCGCCCTCAATGCCCTGCTCCTGCACCCCGACTTCACGCGCGACCACTTCAGTTCGTTCAGGTCGATCTACTCCGGCGGTGCGGCCATCGCTCCGGCGGCGGAGCGAGCCTTCAAGGAGGCCACCGGTATCACCGTGCACAACGTGTATGGACTGACCGAAACGACCTCGCCGATGACGGGCGCCCCCTTCGGTGCGCAGCAACCCGTCGACCCCACCTCCGGTGCTCTCTCCGTGGGTGTCCCGGTGCCGTCGACGATCGTCCGCGTCCAGGACGACGCCGGTCGGGATCTCCCGTTCGGGGAGATCGGGGAGATCGTCGCCGAAGGTCCGCAGGTGGTCGCCGGCTACTGGGGCAAACCTGAGGAGACCGCAAAAAGCATTCCCAACGGTGCCCTCCACAGCGGCGACGTCGGCTTCATGAACGAGGAGGGGTGGATCTTCATCGTCGACCGCAAGAAGGACATGATCAACGCCTCGGGGTACAAGGTGTGGCCCCGCGAGGTCGAGGACGTCCTGGCCGAGCACCCGGCGGTGCGTGAAGCCGCCGTGGTCGGTGTCCCGGACGAGAAGCGCGGCGAGACCGTCAAGGCCTTCGTCAGCCTCAAGCCAGGGTTCAGCGCCACTCCGGACGAACTCATCGCGCACTGCAAGGAGCGCATGGCGGCCTACAAGTATCCGCGCATGCTCGAGATCATCGACGAGTTGCCGAAGACGGTCACGGGCAAGATCCTGCGGCGCGAACTTCGGGACTAGCCCGAAGCATCCCGGCACAGGCCGGAGTGCCGTTGGCCCTGTCTCGGGTGGCGATCGTTGCCCGGGGCAGGGCCAGCTCGGTTGCCCACGTAGACTGGTCGATCATGTTTGGACGCAAGAAGGACACCCCGGCGCCGGAGCCGGCCGAGCAGGCCCACCCCCACCGCGAGGGCGCCAAGAACCGCCCGACGCCGACGCGCAAGGAGGCGCAGGCGGCCCGCAAGCGTCCGCTCGTCGAGGACCCCAAGGAGGCCAAACGCCGCGCGAAGCTGGAGCGCCGCGAGGCCTACGCCAAGCAGCGCGAGGCCATGTACACCGGCCAGGAGAGCGCACTCCCGGCCCGAGACCGCGGCCCGGTCCGCCGCTACGTGCGCGACGTCGTCGACAGCCGCATCGGGGTGGGTGAGATTCTCCTGCCGATCATGCTCGTCGTCCTAGTCGTCTCCGCCTTCGCCCAGACGTGGGCGGGCTATCTCTTCATCACCGTGTACATCCTCATGATCTACGCAGTGATCGACGCGGTCGTGCTCTACTTCCGCACCAAGCCGAAGCTCAAGGCCCGGTTCGGCAACGACGTCGAGACCAAGGGTCTGGGCTGGTACATGGCGATGCGCACGTTCCAGTTCCGGCAGCTGCGCGTGCCGCGCCCGGGTGTCGACCGCGGCCAGCCCCCGCGCTGATCGCAGGCCCGGCGCTACCCGGCGCTCAGGCTCATCGGACCGTACACGACCTCACCGTCGCGCCGCAGGGTGACGGACTCGACCCCGAGGTCGGACAGGTCCTGCCACGACTCCGCGAACCACGCCTCGGCGTCGGATTGGCTGGGGAACGCCGTCGTCGGCAGATCGGGGTGGGTGATCTGCGCTCCGTTCGCGTCGAGGTAGGTCCAGGTGTAGGTGTCGCTCATCTGCTGATCTCCGAATCTCGTCTCGGGTGGCTCAGACGCAGGTGTGTCAGTCACGCACGCCGGTCGTGACGAACGGCGGCTTGACGACCTCGGCCGACACGTCGCGACCGCGCACGTCGATCATGACCTCGTCGCCGACCTTGACGCTGCGGTCGAGCAGCGCGAGCGCGATCCCGACCTTGAGCGTCGGGCTGAACGTCCCGGAGGTCACCTCGCCCACGTCGACGCCGTCGACCGCGACGGAGCAGTGCGGCCGCGGGATGCCCCGGCCGGTGACCCGCAGTCCCCGCAACAACCGGGTGGTCTTGGCCGCACGTTCCTCCGTCAGGGCCGCCTTGCCCCAGAAGCTGGGCTTGTCCCATCCCACGGCCCACGACGATCCGGCCATGACCGGCGTGATCGACGGCGAAAGGTCGTTGCCGTGCAGCGGGTAGCCCATCTCGGTGCGCAGCGTGTCGCGCGCCCCCAGCCCACACGCCCGGCCGCCGAGGGGTTCGATGGCGGCCGCCAAGGCGTCCCACACGGCCGGAGTCTCGTCCCACCCGGCGACGATCTCGTACCCCTTCTCGCCGGTGTACCCGGTCCGACAGACCGTCACCGGCCGCCCCTGCCAGGTCGTGTCGACGAACGACATGTAGTCATGCCCGGTCGGCAACCCCAACCCCTCGAGCACCTCCTCGCTGCGCGGGCCCTGCACGGCGATGATCCCGTAGCGGGTGTGTTGGTTCACGATGGTGATGCCGGCCGGCGCGGCCGCGCTGAGCAGGTCGACGACCTCGGCCGTGTTCGCGGCGTTCGGGATGAGGAAGACGTCGTCGTCGGCGCGCACATAGGCGATGAGGTCGTCGACGACCCCGCCGTCCTCGGTGCAGCACAGGGTGTACTGGGCCTGCCCGGCGGTGATGCGGCGCAGGTCGTTGGTCAGGCAGGCGTTGATGAAGTCGACTGCGGTCGTGCCGTCGGCGGCGCGACCGGTCACCTGCGCCTTGCCCAGGTGGGAGACGTCGAAGATGCCGACCGCCTCGCGCACGGCGGTGTGCTCGGCGACCACACCTGCGCCGGTGTACTCGATCGGCATGTCCCACCCGCCGAAGTCCGCCAACTTGGCTCCCAGGGCCACATGGCGGTCGTGCAGCGGTGAGGTCAACGGAGTCGAGAACGTCATGGAGTCAACCTACCCAGCGCACCATGTCGGCGGGGGTGGGTAGTGTTTCTCAGGCAGCATCACTCCCAACCGAAGGACCTGCCCTCGATGAGCCCCCGCACCGTGTCGAGCACGATCTCCACCTCGCTGGCCACCAAGTCGCCGGCCGACCTCGATGTCGACACCCTGGTGCTGGCCTCCGTGCCGGACGGTGAGGCGGCCCGCCTGGCCGACGGCCACGACCTGCCCAACAAGGTGGTCAAGGCCCTGAACGCGGCGCTCGCCGCGGTGAACGCCACGGGCAAGCCGGCCTCCCAGGTGGCACTGCCGGCCCCCTCGGGGGTCAAGGCGCGTCGCGTCGTCGTGACCGGCCTGGGTGACACCCCGGTGGCGGAGGGCGGCGATGTGCTGCGCCGCGCGGCCGGTGTGGCCACCCGCGGCGCGACGGGCAGCGTGGCCGTGGCGATTCCGCACGCCGATGTCGCCGGGCTGGCCGCCGTGGTCGAGGGCGCCCTGATGGGCGCGTACGCGTACCCGGGCATTCGTGGCGCGAAGGCCACCGACGGCTCGACCGGCGATCGCAAGAACAAGCGGAGCAGCGAGACTCCGGCTGGATCGACGAAGGTCACCTCGCTCTCGGTGGTCACCTCCACCGGCAAGTCCGCCGCGGTCGCGGTGCGCCGCGCCGAGGTGCTCGCCGACGCCGTCTCGTGGGCCCGCGACCTCGTCAACACTCCGCCGAACCGGTTGACGCCCCAGGCCTTCGTCGAGGCGGTTCAGGAGCAGGTCAAGGCGGCAGGCGTCAAGATCGCCGTGACCGTGCTCGACGAGAACGAACTCAGGGAGCAGGGCTTCGGCGGCATCACCGGCGTGGGTCAGGGTTCGGCCAACCCGCCGCGGATCGTCCGCCTGTCGTGGACGCCGAAGTCGAGTTCGGCCGCTCCGGTCGCCTTCGTCGGCAAGGGCATCACCTTCGACTCCGGCGGTCTGAACATCAAGCCCGGGTCGTCGATGGCGACGATGAAGTCGGACATGGCCGGTGCCGCGGCCGTGGCGGCGGCGACGATCGCCGCCGCCGTGCTCGACGTGCGCGTGCCGGTGACGACGTACCTCGGCCTCGCCGAGAACATGCCCGGCGGCAACGCTCAGCGCCCCGGCGATGTCGTGACGATGCGCGACGGCACCACCGTCGAGATCCTCGACACCGATGCCGAGGGCCGCATGGTGCTCGGCGACTGCCTGTGCCTGGCCTCGCAGGAGGGGGCCGAGCGCATCGTCGATGTGGCCACCCTGACCGGCGCGTGCGTCGTCGCGTTGGGCACCCGCGTCACCGGCGTCATGGGCAACGACGAGGCGTTCACCCAGGAGGTGCTCGGCGCAGCGCAGACCGCCGGTGAGCAGATGTGGCCGCTGCCCCTGCCTGAGGACCTGCGCGCCAGCCTCGACAGCCCGTTCGCCGACCTGGCACACAAGGGCGACCGGTGGGGCGGCGCCCTGACCGCCGGCCTGTTCCTCGAGCGTTTCGCCGCCACGCCCGGCGACCGCACGCCGATCACGTGGGCCCACCTCGACATCGCCGGCCCGTCCTACAACGAAGGAGCGCCGTGGGGGCACGTGCCCAAGGGCGGTACCGGCGCTGCGGTCCCGACACTGCTGACGCTCCTCGAGAACCACGCGCATTGATCGTGGCTGCCACACGTCGACTTCCCTCGGGCCCGCGGTCGGCGTGGCTTGGGGTCCCTCCGTACACAACGCCATCCCGGCATGAGAGTCTGAACACATTCGCCTCTCCCCCCTGCACCGAAGGAGAACAGCCAGATGTCTGAACGCGTGACCATGCCCGCGCTGGGTGAGTCCGTTACAGAAGGCACCGTCACCCGCTGGCTCAAGGGGGTTGGTGACGAGGTCGCCGTCGACGAGCCACTGCTCGAGGTCAGCACGGACAAGGTCGACACCGAGATCCCCTCCCCCGTCGCCGGCATCCTGCAGGAGATCCTCGTCGAGGAGGACGAGACCGTCGAGGTCGGTGCCGACCTCGCGGTGATCGGTGACGGCGCTGCGCCGGCCCCTGCGGCCGCTCCGGCCGAAGCCGCTCCGGCTCCCGCCCCTGAGGCCGCACCTGCTCCGGCTCCCGCCCCCGCGGCTGCCCCGGCCCCTGAGGCTGCTCCGGCCCCTGAGGCTGCTCCGGCTGCTCCGGCTCCGGCTGCTGCGCCCGCCGGTGGTGGCGAGGGCACGACCGTGACGATGCCGGCCCTGGGTGAGTCCGTCACCGAGGGCACCGTGACCCGCTGGCTCAAGGCCGAGGGTGACGAGGTAGCCGTCGACGAGCCGCTGCTCGAGGTCAGCACCGACAAGGTCGACACCGAGATCCCCTCGCCGGTCGGCGGCACGCTGACGAAGATCCTCGTCGAGGAGGACGAGACCGTCGAGGTCGGCGCGGATCTGGCCGTCATCGGTGGTGCCGCTGGTGTTGCGGCCCCGGCCGCAGTTCCCGAGGCTGCTCCGGCACCCGCGCCTGCCCCGGCTCCCGCTGCGGCCCCGGCTCCCGCTG
>NZ_BCRE01000051.1 GCF_001552435.1 Kribbia dieselivorans NBRC 106261 | reverse complement strand
TATCGACAGTTTGGCAACACATTCGTCATCGGTGCTTATGCGCCGGAAGCGGAGTCTGACCCGCGCGGCTTCGCGAAATCCTGTGAGGCGGCAGAACGGCGCCTTGCAGAACTGGATCAGGAGTAATGGCCATGAAGCTCTCGCACCTTGCCACCCACGATGAGATCAGCGCCCAGCGAAGGGATCACGACCCTGAATACGCCGCCGAGGTGGATCGGCTGGCGCTGGCCAGTGCCGTGAGCGCGATCGTGGTGGATTTCAGGGCCAAGCATCGACTCACGCAGTCTGAGCTCGGCCGCCTGTTGGGGTGGAAGCAGCCCCACGTGGCCCGCCTCGAACGCGGTGACCACGTGCCGGCATTGGAAACTCTGCAACGACTGGCCCGTCACGGCATCGTGACGATCGTCGTGAATGAGAAGGGCACGACGGCCAGCCCAGCCTCGAAGCGCACGATCAATCGCCGCGTGCAGAGCAGGCGCGCGCGGTTGAAGCGACCCCTCCGCGCTGGCGGGAAACGGGCTGTAGCCAGCTCAGGCGCGAGGTGACCACACGACGCTCCGGCCGGCGAGAGTAAAGTCAGACTGTGTTCAGACTTCGCTGAAAGGGTCGGCGCATGGGGGAGAGCGCACACGCCACACCGGCCCGCCGCAGCGCGGCCGATCGGTTCCATGACCTGACGGTCTGGCTGCGCAGCCTGCTGCCCGCGTGGCTGCAGCGTTACATCCCGCACACCGCGATCGGGTTCGCGATGGTGAACTCGACGACCTTCGCCCTTGACTTGGCGCTGCTCTCCTTCTTCTACACGCAACTGCACCTGCCCAACCCGGTGGCCGTGACGCTCGGCTACGTCATCGCGCTGTGCGCCGCGTTCGTGCTCAACAAGTGGCTCAACTTCCGCGCAGAGGGCCATGTCGGGCGGCAGTCCGCCCGGTACGTGCTCACCGTGGCGATCAACTACACGGCCATCATCCTCGGCATCGGCTCGGGCCTGACCACCGTCGGCGTGCCCTACTGGGGCGCGCGCCTCCTCGCCGGTGCGTGCGAGGCCGTGTTCATGTACACCGCGATGCGGTGGTTCGTTTTCGCCAACGGCAAGCCGGAGCCGCAGACCGCCCCCATTCATCTCGACACCACAACGGGATCGATCGACCCGGGCCAGGACCAGCCGGAGCGTCGCATCGCCTGACCGGCGCGCGGCCCGGCCGCCGACGCGCCACCCGCGCGTGCAGTTCCGGGGAGTCGATCCGCCGTTCTGTCCCTACCGGTGACAGACTGTGCCCACCCGACTGCCGCACCCAAGGAGCCACCGGTGACCGACCCGGAGCAGGACACCTCCACGCCCGCCCCCGCGCCCTCCGGCTCCAGCGCGGTCACCGTCCGACAGATCGTCGACGACACCCCGGATCCGAGCCACCAGCACGAGCACCCCCAGGCGTCGCCGACCATCGCCCGCTTGAGCCCGACCCTGACGCTGCTCATCGGCCTGGCCGCCGCCGTCGTCGCGATGGCCGGTCTGCGCACCGTCAGCAGCATCCTCGCGCCGACGTTCCTGGCAATCACGCTCGTCATCGCGGTGTACCCGATCTACAAGCGCACCGCTCGCTTCCTGCCGAAGTGGGCGGCCGCGACGCTCCTGCTCTTCCTGCTCTACGGCATCCTCGTCCTGTTCGTCGGCAGCATGGGTCTGGCCGTGGCTCGACTCGCCGAGACGATGCCCCAGTACTCCGGCAAGTTCAACGCCCTCCTCCAGGACGGCATCGCGCTGGCCGAGCGGCTGGGTCTGAGCAAGGACCAGATCGAGTCGCAGGTCAAGAACTTCGACTACAAGCAGCTCACCGGTCTGGTCCAGACGTTGGCGAACACCCTGAGCAGCACGACCAGTCAGGTCCTCTTCCTGCTCACCGTCATGGTCTTCCTGACGATGGACACCGTCGGGTTCAGCGACCGGCTCAAGAACGTGCACAAGGACAAGCCCGACGTCGCCGACGCCCTCGTCGACTTCGGCTCCCGCGTGCGCACCTACTGGGTCGTCTCGACCGTCTTCGGTCTCATCGTCGCCGCACTCGACGTCGTCGCCCTGTGGATCATCGGAGTCCCGCTGGCGGTCACCTTCGGGCTCTGGGCGTTCGTGACCAACTACATCCCCAACATCGGGTTCGTGCTCGGGCTGATCCCGCCGGCGCTGATGGCGCTGCTCCACGGCGGCTGGGTCGACGCGGTGATCGTCATCATCGCGTACTCGGTGCTCAACTTCTCGATCCAGTCCATCCTGCAGCCGAAGTTCACCGGTGACGCCGTCGGCATCAACCCGACCACCGCGTTCCTGTCGTTGGTGTTCTGGTCGTTCATCTTCGGCCCGCTCGGCGCGCTGCTGGCCATCCCGCTGACCCTGCTCGTCAAGTCCCTGCTCCTCGATCGCGACCCGTCGGCCCAGTGGGTCAACCAGTTCCTCAAGGCCGGCGACAAGGACGACAAGTTCGAGCGAAACGTCGAGCCCGAACCGGGGCGGTAGACTCGCTCCTCGTGGCTGTTGACTTCGACCAAGAGATCCAGGACCTCCGCACGACGATGAGTTCCGTGCGGGAGGTGACGGACCTCGCCGCGTTGGAGGCGCAGATCCACGACCTTGAGCAGCAGTCCGCCGCGCCCGACCTGTGGGACGACCAGGAGAAGGCCCAGCAGGTCACCTCCGCGCTGAGCCGGGCCAAGGCCGAGTTCACCCGTGTCACCGACATGGACCAGCGCATCGAGGACCTCGAGGTCCTCGTCGAGATGGGCCGTGAGGAGAACGACGCCGACACCCTCGCCGAGGCCGAGGCCGAACTGGGCAAGATCACCAAGGCCGTCGGTGAACTCGAGGTACGCACCCTGCTGTCGGGGGAGTACGACGAGCGAGCCGCAGTCGTGACGATCCGCGCCGGCGCCGGCGGGGTCGACGCCGCCGACTTCGCCGAGATGCTCCTGCGCATGTACCTGCGCTGGGCCGAGCGCCACCACTACCCGGTCAAGGTCATGGACACCTCCTACGCCGAGGAGGCCGGCCTGAAGTCGGTGACCTTCGAGGTCAACGTGCCCTACGCCTACGGCAACCTCTCGGTCGAGGGGGGCACCCACCGTCTCGTGCGCATCAGCCCGTTCGACAACCAGGGCCGCCGCCAGACGTCGTTCGCCGCCGTCGAGGTCATCCCGCTCATCGAGAGCACCGACCACGTGGACATCCCCGAGAACGAGATCAAGGTCGACGTCTTCCGCTCGTCCGGCCCCGGCGGTCAAAGCGTCAACACCACCGACTCGGCGGTGCGCATGACGCACATCCCCACGGGCATCGTCGTCTCGATGCAGAACGAGAAGTCGCAGATCCAGAACCGCGCCGCCGCGCTGCGCGTGCTGCAGTCGCGCCTGCTGCTGCAGAAGAAGGCCGAGGAGGCCGCCGCGAAGAAGGAACTCGCCGGCGACATCAAGGCCTCGTGGGGTGACCAGATGCGCTCCTACGTGCTCAACCCGTACCAGATGGTCAAGGACCTGCGCACCAACCACGAGACCGGAAACCCGACCGCGGTCTTCGACGGCGACATCGACGAGTTCATCGAGGCCGGCATCCGCTGGCGCATCGAGCAGGCCAAGGAAAATGCCAACGCCTGACGGAGCGTCCTGACGTCGCCGGCGCCGTGGTCGGGAACATGGTTGAACCCGCCCCCGCGGTCATGTGAGGAGAACGGACACCTCCTGGTGGAGTGCGCCGAGGGCAGCGACTTCTGGGCCGATACGCACTACGGATTTCGGCGTCACTCCGGCCACGCTCTGCTGGTCCCGTTTCAAGCGGGCGAGTCGATGGAAGTGGACTTCCTCGTCGACTACGACGATCTTTACGATCAGGCGGGCGTGCTGGTACGGGCCGATGAGGAGACGTGGGTCAAGGCCGGCGTCGAGATCAGCGACGGTCTGCCCCAGATCGGGGCGGTCGCCACGCTGCCCCGCTCGGACTGGTCGTGCGCGCCCGTTCCCCAGTGGGCCGGCCGTGTGGTCACGTTGCGCGTGTCCCGCATCGGCGACGCGCTCATCTTTCGCGCCAGAAGCGCGGGCCAGTCGTGGCAATTGGTCCGGCTCGCCCCGTTCCCGCCCGACGCGACTGCCTTCGCCGGCCTCTACGCCGCTGCCCCGGAGCGCGCCGGCCTGGTCGTGACGTTCACCCGAATGGCCCTCGGACCGGGCGACGCCGAGTTGCACCTGGCCTAGGGCGAGTCGGGGCCATCGCTCATCCGCCGGCCACCACACCTGACGGAGCGTCGTCCCCGCGCGACACGCCACGATGTGGCCCCGACGTGCGTGTCGGGCTCAGCGCCCTAAGGTGGACGGTGGTCACACGCTCCCGACCGGCAAGGACCCCACCTCCGCATGATTCGCTTCGACCACGTCACCAAGACGTACCCTCGGGGCACCAAGCCCGCCGTCGAGGACATCACCCTGGAGATCAAGCGGGGGGAGTTCGCCTTCATCGTCGGCCCCTCCGGGTCGGGCAAGTCGACCCTGCTGCGGCTGGTGCTGCGCGAGGAACAGGTGAGCGGCGGCGAACTTCTCGTCGCGGGCCACAACCTCCGCAAACTCCCGCACCGCAAGGTCCCGCGGCTGCGCCGCAACATGGGCACGGTCTTCCAGGACTTCCGCCTTCTGCCCAACAAGACCGTCGCCGGCAACGTCGCGTTCGCCCTGCAGGTGACCGGCCGGTCGCGTCGCGAGGTCCGCGAACTCGTGCCCGAGACCCTGGACCTCGTCGGTCTGGGCGGCAAGGAGTCTCGTTACCCCCACGAACTTTCCGGTGGTGAACAGCAGCGCGTGGCCCTGGCCCGCGCGCTGGTCAACCGCCCGCCGATCCTGCTGGCCGACGAGCCCACGGGCAACCTCGATCCGGTCACCTCGCTCGAGATCGTGCGGTTGCTCGAACGCATTCACGAGACCGGCACGACGGTGATGATGGCCACCCACGACGACGCCATCGTCGACGCGCTGCGCAAGCGCGTCGTCGAACTCTCCGACGGGCGGGTCGTACGCGACGAGGAGGACGGCCGGTACGTCGTGCGCGGGGAGTCGCTGCGCTCCGCCACCCGCGAAGGTGACGAGCCGGATCAGACCGAGCCCAACGACGATCCGGCCGAGGACCCGGCTGAGCCACCGCAACGCCTCACCAAGGCGGGGTGGGCCATGGACGACGACGACTGGAGCGCGGATGCCCTGCGCGACCAGGAGGAGGACTTCTGATGGGGCTGGGCACGATCATGGCGGATGCGTGGAACGGCATTCGCCGCAACCTGTCCACGGCCCTGGCCGTCGTCCTGGTCACGCTGGTCTCGGTCTACCTGCTCGGTCTCGGGCTGTTGGCGCAGCGCCAGGCCGACCAGATGAAGGGGTACTGGTACGACCGGGTCCAGGTGTCGATCTACCTGTGCACCGACACCTCGGCCCAACCGAACTGTGACGGCGGTGCGGTCACCGACGCGCAGAAGAGCACGATCGAGTCTCAACTCGACGAGTTGCGCCCGCTGGTCGAGAACGTCTACTACGAGTCCGAGCAGGAGGCGTTCGACCGGTTCCGGGAGCAGTTCAAGAACAGCCCGATCTCGGAGAACGTCCGCGTCGGTGACATCCCGCAGTCCTACCGCGTCCAGTTGTCCGACCCCAGCCGGTACGACGTCGTCGTCTCGTCATTCCAGGGCGCCCCGGGCGTGGCCAGCGTGCAGGACCAGGAAAAGGTCCTCAACCGCTTCTTCAAGGTGATCAACTACATCACCGGGTTCTCGGTCCTGCTGGCGGCGCTGATGGCGCTGTGTGCCGTGCTGCTCATGGGCACGACGATCCGGCAGGCCGCGTTCACCCGACGCCGCGAGATCTCCATCATGAAATTGGTCGGAGCGTCGAACTGGACGATTCGTACTCCGTTCCTTCTCGAGGTCATCATCGCCGGCGTCATCGGCACCCTCGGCGCCATCGGGCTGCTGTGGGCCACGGTGCACTTCATCTTCAACCGGTACCTGAACACGATCCTGCTCGACCAGGCGATGATCGGGGCCGCCGACGTGTGGGTCATCGCACCGTGGCTGCTCGGCGGAGTCGTCGTGCTGGCGGTTGTCACCGGGGCAACGACCCTGTGGCGGTACCTGCGCGTCTGACCGACGCCCCCTCACGGTCCGCCCCCTCGCGGTTCGAGGTATTACGCGGCGGGAACCCGCCGCGTAATACCTCGAACCGGGGAGGGTGCATCACAAGGGTTGGGCGCGTCCTTGGCCCGATCGGGGGTCATCGGGCTATCCTCGATCGCGATGCCGTCGTCACACGAGCCCCAGAAGACTCACTCGACCGCCCGCGCCGCCGTTGCCGCGCTGGCGGCCGTTGCTGTGCTCACCGGTGGCACGCTGGTCGCCACCGACACGCTCTCGTCGGCTCCGGCGGTGGCGGCGGACGACCCGAGCCAGCAGAAGAAACGCGCCGACCAGCGCGCCGAGTCGCTGCGCGGTGACATCCACGAGACCTCCGCCGCGCTCCAGCGCAGCCAGGCGGCGTTGAACCGCACCCGCGCGAAGTTGCCCGCGGCCCGCGCGAAGGTCACCAGCGCCCGCTCCGCCGAGACGGCCGCGGCCAAGCGGCACACCGAGGCCATGGCCCGGGAAGCCGCCGCCGCCGAGAAGGCCGCCGAGGCGGCAGCCGCCCTCAAGGTCGCCCAGGCCAACGAACAGCGGGCCCGTGACGACATCGCCTCGACGAACACCAAGATCAGCGACACCCGCGACCGGGTGGCCGGCTTCGCCGCGCAGATGTACCAGGAGCAGGGGCTCGGCCAGCTGTCCGTGGCCATGAGCGCCGAGTCGCCCGATGACCTCGCCACGCGTCTGGCCATGGCCGACACCGTCATGGAGGTGCAGAACAGCGCCATCGGTGACCTGGCCACCACTCGCGCGAACCTCGTTGCCAAGCAGGACAACCTCAAGGCCCTCCGCGGCGAGAGCGAGGTCGCCAAGACCAACGCCGACACCGCCGAGCGCGCTGCCGAGGACGCTCAGGTGGCGGCGCAGGACGCGTTGGCGCAGGCCGGTGTGGCCCGTCGCGACGCGGAGTCGGCGCAGGCGGTGCTGCGGGGGATCGAGAACTCGCAGCGCAACCAGGCGGCTCGGTTCGACCGGCAGAAGAAGGCTGAGGAGGCGTCCCTGGCCAAGACCGAGGCATGGTCGAACCGGTTGCAGGGCATCCTTGAGGCGCGCGCACTTCGAGCCCGGCTGCGGGCCGAGCGGATCGCGTCGGAGAAGGCAGCACGCCGCGCCGAGCAGGCGGCGGCGTTGGCGGCGGCGAAGGCCGGTGCCAGCAGCAACTCGGGCTCCAGTGGCGGCGGGGGAGCCACCCAATCGGCGCCCTCGGGCAACGGCGTCATCTCCGCCCCGTCCAACGGCGTCGTGACGAGCGAGTTCGGGCCGCGGCTGCACCCGATCCTGAACTTCTGGCGCCTGCACAGCGGCCGCGACTACTCCGCCGGTTGTGGTGCGCCGGTCTACGCGGCGGCCAGCGGCACGATCGTCTCGGCCGGGGTGGCCGGCGGTTACGGCAACCAACTCGTCATCGACCATGGCGTCAAGCGGGGCGTGGGGCTGGCGACGACGTACAACCACCTGTCCTCGTTCGTCCGCACGAGCGGGCGGGTCCAGCGCGGTGAGCTCATCGCCCGCGAGGGCACCACCGGCATGTCCACGGGCTGTCACCTGCACTTCGAGACGCGCGAGAACGGTGTGCCCGTCGACCCGCGCAAGTGGCTCTGACCCGTCCCCGACCCGGCCGAACGTCAACGGGCGCAAACCCGTTCGGCCACGGCACGACGCTCCGGTAATCTAGACCGTCTGGCACGGTGCCGGCATGACGACGACGAGAGGGTGAACCGGGTGGCGAAGGCGAAGGATGACCCGCGCAACAAGGTCATCGCCTCCAACCGCAAGGCGCGGCACGACTACCACATCGAGGACACCTTCGAGGCCGGTGTCGCCTTGATGGGCACCGAGGTCAAGTCCCTGCGCGAGGGGCGCGCCTCGCTGGTCGACGGTTTCTGCGTGTTCTACGGCGATGAGCTGTACCTCGAGGGCGTGCACATCCCCGAGTACGTGCAGGGCACCTGGACCAACCACACCCCGCGCCGACGCCGCAAACTGTTGTTGCACCGCGCCGAACTGGACAAGTTGGCCGCCAAGACCAAGGAGTCGGGCCGCACGATCGTGCCGCTCAAGCTGTACTTCAAGGAGGGGCGGGTCAAGGTCGAGATCGCCTTGGCCACCGGTAAGAAGATGTACGACAAACGCCATGCCCTGCGCGAACGTCAGGACCAGCGAGAAGCGGAGCGCGCGATCTTCCGCCGCCGCTGACGGGTGTCGATCCCGGCCGTAGATGCGGTCAGGCCCGGTCGTCGGGGGTGACGACCGGGCCTGTGACCGTGGTGGAGAGCGTCAGCTCAACTTGTCCTTGATGTTCTCGACGGTCTCGCCGAGCTTGCCCTTGGCCTCCTGCACGTGGCCCTCGGCCTGGAGCTGGTTGTCGTCGGTCGCTTCGCCGATCTTCTGCTTGGCCTCGCCGACGGCCTGGTCCTTGGCGTCCTCGAACTTGTCCGAAATACCCATGTGGCCCTCCTGGGGTTGATCGATGTGTCGGTCAGTTGCGCACCCACCATAAGCACATCGGATCGCCGTGGTGAGGGTCTGGCGGTCGACCAATCCGGATCGGCCGGTCGCCCCGGCCGCGGCGAGCGACCCGCTCAGGCGATGACGACGAGCAGGTCACCGCCCTCGACGGCCTGTGGTGAGCCGATCGCCAACCGCTGCACCGTACCGGCCACCGGCGTGGTGATGTTGGCCTCCATCTTCATCGCCTCGATGGTCGCCACCACCGCGCCGGCCTCGACCTGCTGGCCCTGGTCGACCTTGAGGCTGACGACCCCGGCGAACGGCGCGGGCACCTGCCCCTTGTCGCCCGGGTCGGCCCGTTCGGCGACGTGGACGTCGACCGTGACCGACTCATCGCGCACCTGCACCGGGCGCATCTGGCCGTTGACGGTGCACATCACCGTCCGCATGCCACGCTCGTCCGGTGCGCTGATCGACTCGAGCGTCAGGAAGAGCTTCTTGCCCTTCTCCAAGTCGACCTCATGTTCGACGCCGAGGTCCATGCCGTGCAGAAACTCGCGGGTCCCGAGCACCGACAGGTCCGAGTACGCCGCCCGTGACTCCAGGAAGTCCCGGGTCGGGCCGGGGAACAGCAGCCGGTTGAGCGTGCCCCGCGGCTCGACGGCCAGCGACTGCGCATCCTCGTCGGCGAGCGTGACCTGCGGCGGGGTGACCTCGCGTCCCGCGAGGGCCTTGGTCCGGAACGGCTCGGGCCAGCCACCGGGTGGGTCGCCAAGGTCACCGGCGAGGAAGCCGATCACCGATCCGGGAATGTCGTAGGCCGTGGGGTTGGCCTCGAAGTCCTTCGGATCCGCGTTGGCGCCGACAAGGGCCAGGGCGAGGTCACCGACGACCTTCGAACTGGGCGTGACCTTGACGATGTTGCCGAGGATGTCGTTGGCCGCGGCGTACATGTCCTCGATCGCCTCGAAACGCTCGCCGAGCCCCAGGGCGATGGCCTGCTGGCGCAGGTTCGACAGCTGACCACCGGGGATCTCGTGGGTGTACACGCGCCCGGTCGGGGCCCTGAGACCCGACTCGAAGGGGAAGTACATCTCGCGCGCCGACTCCCAGTACGGCTCGAGGTCGCAGACTGCGGCGAGGTCGAGCCCGGTCTCGCGGGCGGTGCCCTGCGTTGCGGCCACCAAGGCGGCCATGGAGACCTGCGAGGTGCCGCCGGCCATCGGCCCCGACGCGACGTCGACGGCGTCGACGCCGGCGTTGATCGCGGCGATGAGCGTGGCCAACTGGCCGCCGGCGGTGTCGTGCGTGTGCAGGTGCACCGGCAGGTCGAATCGTTCGCGGAGCGCCGTGACGAGCGTTGTCGCGGCCGGCACCCTCAGCAGCCCGGCCATGTCCTTGATCGCCAGCACGTGCGCGCCGGACTGCACGATCTGCTCGGCCAGGCGGAGGTAGTAGTCGAGGGTGTAGAGCCTCTCGCCCGGGTCGGTGAGGTCGGAGGTGTAGCACAGGGCCACCTCCGCGACGGCGGTGCCGGTGTCGCGCACCGCCTCGATGGCCGGGCGCATCTGGTCGACGTCGTTGAGCGCGTCGAAGATCCGGAACACGTCGACTCCGGTGCGCGCCGCCTCGTGGACGAACGCGTCGGTGACGGCGGTCGGGTAGGCGGTGTAGCCCACCGTGTTGCGCCCGCGCAGCAGCATCTGCAACGGCAGGTTCGGCATGGCCTCGCGCAGCGCGGCCAGCCGCTCCCACGGGTCCTCCGAGAGGAAGCGCAGGGCCACGTCGTACGTCGCTCCGCCCCAGCATTCGACCGAGAGCAGTTGTGGGGTGCGGCGAGCCACATGCGGAGCGACGTGCAGCAGGTCACGGGTGCGCACGCGGGTGGCGAGGAGTGACTGGTGCGCGTCTCGGAACGTCGTCTCGGTGACTCCGACGTGGGTCTGCTCGCGCAGCGCCTGAGCCCACTTCTGCGGGCCTTCGCGCAGCAGCAGGTCGCGCGAGCCCGGGGGCACCGGGGTCGAGGTGTCCAGCGCCGGCAGTTTGGTGCGCGGCGCGAATCGGCCGCGGCTGGGGCCGTGCGGCTGGTTGACCGTCATGTGCGCGAGGTAGGAGATCACCTTGGTGGCCCGGTCGGCCGGCACGCGGGCGGTCATCAGCGAGGGGTGCTGCTCGATGAACGCCGTGTTCAGCCGCCCGGCGAGGAAGTCCGGCTCGTCGAGCAACGCCTGCAGGAACGGCATGTTCGTCGCGACGCCACGGATCCGGAACTCCGCCAACGCGCGCCGCGCCCGGCGCACGGCCGAGGGGAAGTCGGCGCCGCGGCAGGTCAGCTTGACGAGCATCGAGTCGAAATGGGCGCCGATCTGCGCGCCGACGAAGATCGTGCCGCCATCCAGACGCACGCCCGCGCCACCGGCGGAGCGGTAGGCGGTGATCTCACCGGTGTCGGGGCGGAACCCGTTCGTCGGGTCCTCGGTGGTGATGCGGCACTGCAGCGCCGCACCGCGCAGGGTGATGTTCTCCTGCACCAGCCCGAGGTCGTTCAGGCTCTCGCCGGCGGCGATCCGCATCTGGGCCTGGACGAGGTCGACGTCGGTGACCTCCTCGGTCACCGTGTGCTCGACCTGGATGCGCGGGTTCATCTCGATGAAGACGTAGCGCCCGTTCGGGGCGAGGAGGAACTCGACCGTGCCGGCGTTGACGTACCCGATGTGCTTCGCGAAGGCGACGGCGTGGGCGCAGATCTGGTCACGCAGCTGCGGGTCGAGATTCGGGGCCGGGGCGATCTCGACGACCTTCTGGTGGCGGCGCTGCACGGAACAGTCGCGCTCGAAGAGGTGCACGACATTGCCGTGGCCGTCGGCGAGGATCTGGACCTCGATGTGCCGCGGCTCGACGACGGCCTCCTCGAGGAAGACGGTCGCATCGCCGAACGCCGACTCCGCCTCGCGCATCGCCGCCGTGATGGCCTCACGCAGGTCCTCGCGACGCTCGACCCGACGCATCCCTCGGCCACCACCGCCCGCGACGGCCTTGACGAAAACCGGGAAGCCGATCTCCTCGGCCTCGCCGATCAGGGCCTCGACGTCGGTGGTCGGCTCGGCGGAGCGCAGTGTGGGCAGGCCCGCCGCACGGGCGGCGGCGATGGCGTGGGCCTTGTTCCCGGTGAGGTGGAGCACGTCCGACGAGGGGCCGATGAACGTGACTCCGGCTCGGTCGCAGGCCTCGGCAAGGTCGGGGTTCTCGGAGAGGAAGCCGTACCCCGGGTAGATCGCGTCGGCGCGGGACTCGACGGCGACCGCGACAATGCCCTCGGGGTCGAGGTAGGCCCGCACGGGGTGGCCGGGCTCGCCGATCTCGTAGGCCTCATCGGCCTTGACCCGGTGCTCGGAGCGCCGATCCTCGGCGGGGAACACAGCGACGGTGTGGGCCCCTAGCTCGGTGGCCGCGCGGAACGCGCGGACGGCGATCTCGCCGCGGTTGGCAACAAGGATCTTCTGGAACATCATGACTCCCGACGGTGGGTGGAGGTCTGCCTGCCGCCGCCCCAGCCGGTGGGCCAGTGCGGTTTTCCGCGAACCCTAGGGTGGTCGGCGCGGCGTGGGAACCCACCGACCACCCATCGGTCACAACGTGACGATCATCTTCCCGACGTTGCCGCCGCCCATGAGCTCACGGAAGGCAGCGATCCCCTGCTCGATCCCGGCCACCGACGTCTCACGCGCGACGATGCTCCCGTCACGCAACCAGCCCCCGACCTCCTGCTCGAACTGCCCGCGCAGGGACTCGTCGTCGCCGACGATGAAGCCGCGCAGCGTCAGGCGCTTGGTCGTGATCATGAACAGGTTGCCCGGCCCGGGCGTCGGGGCCGTGGCGTTGTAGCCGGAGATGCTGCCGCACAGGGCGGCGCGACCGAAGTCGTTCATTGCGTGGATGGCCGCTTCGAGATGGTCGCCGCCGACGTTGTCGAAGTACACGTCGATGCCGTCGGGAGCGGCTTCGCGCAATCCCTTGCGGATCGGCTGCGCCCGGTAGTCGACGGCCGCGTCGAAGCCGAGCTCGTCGGTCAGCCACGCGCACTTCTCCGGGTCGCCGGCCGAGCCGATGACCCGTTTCGCGCCCTTGAGCCGGGCAATCTGACCCACGAGAGAGCCGACCGCCCCGGCCGCCGCCGAGACGAACACCGTGTCGCCGGGAGCGAACTCGGCGACCTGCAGCAGGCCACGGTAGGCGGTGTAGCCGGGCATGCCGAGCACCCCGAGGTAGGCGCTGGCCGGCGCGAGGTCGGTGTCGATGACGCGTACCCACGTGCTCGACAGCTGCACCGTCGTGCGCCAGCCGAACCCGTGAAGCACGGTGTCCCCGACGTGGACCTCGCGGCCGGCGGAGTCGGTCACCGCGTCGGAGATCTCCTCGACGATGCCGACGGCGCCGCCATGCATGGGTGCGTTGAGCTCGTAGGGTGTGGCGTACGACTTCGCATCGTTCATCCGACCGCGCATGTAGGGGTCGACGGAGAAGGCCGTGTTGCGCACCCGGACCTGCCCGGCGGCCAGCGGCGGCAGCGGCGTCTCGACCAGGGCGAAGTCGTCATCGGTCGGTTCGCCGTGGGGCCGGCGGACCAGGTGCCATTCCAGTGAAGTCGTCATGGACCCACCCCACCACAGCGCGTCGCCCACGGGGAGAGGTGGCGGGAATGACTTTGCGTGGGAGTGCGTTGGCTGAGATACTGATTCTTCTCGGTGCGACACTCCTCGTGCCGGGTGACAACTCAACAGTGTGACGTGTGCCCCACCTTGGGGGTGATCGGTTTCGACATTGGTCGGTCCTCCAGGGGAAGCGGGTCGAGGATGCAGAGTTATCTCGTAAACGCTCTCTGCAAACCAATAGGTGCCAATTCCAAGCGCACCGACTTCGCCCTCGCCGCCTGAGCGAGCCCGAAGTCCGTTGGCCTGAGCCTGATCTCGTCTCAGTAACCAGCGTCAGCTAGAGATCTTGCTGCGTCGTCATGTCGAGGGACGGCGCGGGACTCCTACTCGACTGGGCTTGTCGGGGAACGTGTGCGTGCGAGCCCCGGAGCCGAGAAAATCCATAGCGCACTGCGCCCGGAGAAGCCCTGTTCGGCTGTCAGTGGACGCGGGTTCAATTCCCGCCACCTCCACCAGCGCACACGTCGCACATGTTGATCGGGGCGGCCCATGACCTGGGCCGCCCCGAAACCATGCCGGATCGACGACCGTCGTCCCGGCCCGCTGGCGCTCTGCGCGCCTGAGGCTCGTCTGAACAGGTCACGCGCGGCGTGGCTCGAGACGATCCTGACTCGAGTCACGAAAGCAGTGATGAGGCATGCCCAAACAATCGAGCAACCCCAACAAGAAGGCCCGTTGGTCGACCGCGAAAAAGGCGGAGCGCCGTAAGCCCACCGGTGGGCCGGGCGCGAACCAGCCCTTCCGCCAGGCCCGCGAGGAGCGCCGTGGCCACGGTGAGGTGGAGCCTCGCCGTCCGCGTCGGTTCGAGGAGCGCGGTGAGCGGCCACGCCGGTTCGACGACGAGCGTCCGCGTCGGTTCGAGGACCGGGACGACCGGCCTCGCCGCACCTTCGGCGAGCGTGACGACCGTCCCCGTCGTTTCGAGAACCGCGACGACCGGCCCAAGCGTGTGGACCGCCAGGGGCGTCCGACCCAGGCCAACCGCTGGGACCGCGATGACCGTCCGCGTCGCACCTTCGGTGACCGCGATGACCGTCCGCGTCGCACCTTCGGTGACCGCGATGACCGTCCCCGTCGTTTCGAGGATCGGGATGACCGTCCGCGTCGTAACTTCGGTGACCGCGATGACCGTCCCCGTCGTTTCGAGGATCGGGATGACCGTCCGCGTCGCACCTTCGGTGACCGTGACGACCGACAGCGCCGCCGCTTCGACGACCGCGCACCGGCACGCCACGACGAGCACGATGCCGAGTCCGAGCGGATGGAGGCGGACACCTGGACCAAGGCGACCCGCACCTCCGCCACCGGCCCGGTCGAGGTCAGCGAGGACAACGGCTTCGCCGCCCTCGGCCTGCCGCCCAAGCTCGTCGAGCGACTGGCCCGCGACGGCATCACCAGCCCCTTCCCGATCCAGGCTGCGACCGTCCCCGACGCGCTGAACGGCAAGGACGTCCTGGGCCGCGGCCAGACCGGCTCGGGCAAGACCCTCGCCTTCGGCCTGCCGCTGCTGACCCGCCTCGACGACGGGCAGCGCGCCCATCGGCATCGCCCGCGTGCCCTCATCCTGAGCCCGACCCGCGAACTGGCCATGCAGATCTCCGATGCGCTCGAGCCGCTCGTGCACGTGCTCGGGCTGCGACACCGCCTCGTGGCCGGCGGTCTGAGCTACACCAACCAGATCAACGCCCTCGAGCGTGGCGTCGAGGTGCTCATCGCCACGCCGGGGCGCCTTCAGGATCTGCGTGAACGCGGTGTCGTCGAACTCGACGAGGTCGAGGTCGTCGTCCTGGACGAGGCCGACCACATGGCCGACATGGGCTTCCTGCCGACCGTGACCGACATCCTTGACGCGATCCCCGAGACGGCCCAGAAGCTCCTCTTCTCCGCCACCCTCGACAGCGGCATCGACGAGCTCGTCACGCGCTACCTCGTCGACCCGGTGGTCCACTCGACCGACGACGCCACCGCATCCGTGGAGACGATGGAGCACCACATCCTGCTCATCGACCCGCAGGACAAGAAGGTCATCACCGCCCACGTCGCCAACCGGTCCGGCCGCACCGTCGTCTTCTGCCGCACCAAGCTCGGCGCCGACCGGGTCGCGCGGCAGTTGCGCGAGGAAGGCGTCATGGCCGCGGCCCTGCACGGCGGACTGACCCAGGGGGCGCGCAACCGCGTGCTGGGCGCCTTCCGCGACGGCACCCTGCCGGTGCTCGTCGCCACGGATGTCGCCGCGCGCGGCATCCACGTCGACGATGTCTCCGTCGTGCTGCAGGCGGACCCGCCGGCCGACCACAAGGATTACCTGCACCGCGCGGGTCGTACGGCGCGCGCCGGTGAGGAGGGCGCGGTGTTCACCCTCGCCCTGCCGCACCAGAAGCGCCAGATGCAGCGCATCGCGCGCGAGGCCGGCGTGGAGGTCGAGCCCGTCAAGGTTGCCCCCGGCGACCCGGTGCTCGAGGCGGCCGGTGCCACCCCGACCAGCGGTGAGCCCATTTCGGAGGAGTCGTTCCGCCGGTTGGTCGACCCGCCGCGCCGCGGTGGTCGGCCCGGCGCAGGCCGCGGCGGTTACGGCCGTGGTGGCCAGGGACGTGAGGGCGCTCGACGCGAGGGTGGTCGTGGCGGTTACCGCGACGGCGGGCACCGAGAGTCGGGCTCGCGCGACGGTGGATACCGCCCACGGCGCTCCTTCGGGGCAGAATGATCGTATGAGCGCGTCGTCGGCCGGTCACTCGGGGCGGGAGGAGAGCCTGTCGGGCAAGCTGCTCGTGGCCCTGCCCGACATGGTTGGCGGCGTCTTCGAACGCAGCGTCGTCTACCTGCTGCACCATGGGGAGGACGGGGCTCAAGGCGTTGTCCTCAACAAGCCGGTCGACGCCGCCATCGATGACATCCTCCCGGGCTGGCAGGACTATGCCTCCGCGCCGGCCCGGGTGTATCAGGGCGGGCCGGTCGGGTTGGACACGGCGATCGGGCTGGTCATCATCCCCGGTGACCACCATGAACGCCTGGGGCTGCAGCGGCTCAACGGGGCCGTCGGACTGGTCGACCTCGACGCGCCCCCGCCGGTCATCGCCACCGAGATCTCGGGCCTGCGCATCTTCGCCGGGTACTCCGGGTGGAGTCCGGGTCAGTTGGAGGACGAGCTCGCCAAGGGCGGGTGGGTCGTCGTCGGAGCCGAGGCCGGTGACATCACGGCGACGGAACCCGATCACCTCTGGCGAACGGTGCTCCGTCGGCAACACGGGCGCATCGGGTGGCTCTCGACGTACCCGGCCGACCCCAGCGAGAACTGAGGCCGAGGGCCCTCGGCCGGCGCGCGTCTAGACTGACGGGCATGAGCACGCAGTTTCCCGACGACCCGAACCGCACCGGCCTGGAGCCGCTGAGCGAACCGTCCACGACGACGGCCATCGGGGTCATCGAGCGCCCCGAGGTCGAGGAGCAGATCCACGAGCCCGGTGACCACGAGCGCTTCTCCCACTACGTGCGCAAGGAGAAGATCGTCGAATCGGCGGTCACCGGCGCGCCCGTGACGGCGTTGTGCGGCAAGGTCTGGGTGCCCGGGCGCACTCCGGATCGGTTCCCGGTCTGCCCGGACTGCAAGCGCATCTACGAGGAGATGCCCAAGGGCGACGACGGCGACGACGACAACTGAACGGTCGGCGAAGCTCCGCACAGGCGTTATCGTGGGAGGCCTCATGAGCATGTCTGCGGCCTCCCACCTTTCACCCGCCTTCCCCGAGCGGGCCGCGTGGGGAACCGCCCCGAAGTTGCGGGCGTGGCAGGCGGAGGCGCTCGAGAAATACCTGGCCAGCGGGGCCACCGACTTCCTCACGGTCGCGACGCCCGGGGCCGGCAAGACCACGTATGCGCTGCGGGTCGCCGCCGAACTTCTCGGAGCGGGGATCGTGCGGGCCGTCACGGTCGTCGCGCCCACCGAGCATCTCAAGACCCAGTGGGCCGACGCCGCGGGCCGCGTCGGGATCCAACTCGACCCGCGCTTCTCCAACACCGTCGGGGTGACCTCGAAGGAGTACCACGGCGTCGCCGTGACGTACGCCCAGGTCTCGGCCAACCCCGAGCTGCATCAGCGCCGCACCGAGTCCGTGCCGACGCTGGTCATCCTCGACGAGATCCACCACGGCGGTGATTCCCGGTCGTGGGGAGATGGGATCCGGCAGGCGTTCACGGCGGCGGTGCGGCGGCTCTCGCTGACCGGTACGCCGTTCCGGTCGGACACCAACCCCATCCCGTTCGTGCGCTACGAGCTCGACGAGACGGGGATCCTGCGATCGGCCAGTGACTACGAGTACGGGTACGCCGACGCGTTGCGTGACGGGGTCGTGCGGCCGGTGCTGTTCATGGCCTACGGCGGGGCGATGCGGTGGCGCACCCGGGCCGGCGACGAGATCGCGGCCGCCCTCGGCGAACCGATGACCAAGGACCTCGCGGCCCAGGCCTGGCGCACGGCGCTCGACCCGAAGGGGGAGTGGATCCCGTCGGTGCTGGCCGCCGCGGACACCCGCCTGAGCGAGGTACGCCGGCACGTCGAGGACGCCGGCGGCCTGGTCATCGCCTCGAACCAGACGCAGGCGCGCAGTTACGCGCGGATCCTGGGCGAGATCACGGGCGAGAAGCCGACGGTCGTGCTCTCCGACGACGCCGGTGCCTCCGGCCGGATCGAGGATTTCGCCGCCCGGACGTCTCGGTGGATGGTCGCCGTGCGGATGGTCTCCGAGGGCGTGGACGTACCTCGGCTGTGCGTCGGCGTGTACGCAACCTCGACCTCGACGCCGCTGTACTTTGCGCAGGCCGTCGGCCGATTCGTGCGCGCTCGGCGGCGGGGTGAGACGGCGTCGGTGTTCCTGCCGTCGGTGCCGTTCATCCTCGATCTGGCCGCATCGATGGAACTGCAGCGCGACCACGCCCTGGACCGCTCGCCGTCGGACGACCCGGCGGACATGTGGTCGCCCGAGGAGGGGCTGATCGCGCAGGCGAACCGTGAGGAAAGCGCGTCGGGGGAGCTGACCGGGTCGTTCGAGGCGCTCGAGTCCGAGGCGCACTTCGACCACGTGCTCTTCGATGCCCAATCGTTCGGTCTGCACGCCGAGGTGGGCAGCGAGGAGGAGCAGGACTACCTCGGGCTGCCCGGCCTGCTCGAGCCGGAGCAGGTCTCGACGCTGCTGCGCGAGCGGCAGGCCGAGCAGACGCGCAAGAGTTCGAGCCGGGCGAAGAAGGACGCCGAAGAGGTGCCGCAGGCGGCGCACCGCGCCCTGGCCGCCCAGCGCAAGGAGCTCAACTCGCTCGTCGCGGCATACGCGAAGAAGACCGGCCTGCCGCATGCCAACATCCACATGGACCTGCGGCGTTCGTGCGGCGGTCCGGAGGTGGCCGCGGCGTCATCGGAGCAGGTCAAGGACCGGATCGAGAAGATCCGGAAGTGGTTCGTCGGGCGCCGCTGAGATGCGTCTCAGGGCGCCATGAGAGGGTGAAATCATGGCGAACCCGCAACGGCCCGGTTGGTACGACGATCCGCAGAACCCCGAACAACTCCGCTACTTCGACGGCATCGTGTGGACCGACCACGTGAACCCGCGCACTCCACCGCGCCCGGCTCCGGCCGCGTGGCCGGGGGCCGAGGCCGGTCAGCAGCCCGGAGCGCAGCCCGGTCAACCGGGCCAGGGACAGGGACAGGGACAGGGACAGGGACAGGGACAGGGACAGCAGGGGGCGTACCCCGGCCAGCAGGGCCAGTACCCGGGTCAGCAGTACGGCCAGCAGGGCCAGCAGGGCCAGCCCGGCCAGCAGCCGTACGGCCAGCAGGGCCAGCCCGGGCAGTACACGGGCCAGCAGCCCCAGTACCCCTACGGTTACGCCCCGGCCCCTCCCGCGTGGCAGACCCGACCGGTGGGCCCGACGACCGCGGACGGCGAACAGCTCGCGTCGTGGTGGTCGCGCGTGGTTGCGGTCATCATCGACTCGCTGATCCTGGCCGTGGTGACCGGCATCCTCGCCGGCTGGGCCATGTTCCGGGCCGTCCAGCCGTTGGCCGACGAGTTCCGGATCGCCTTCGAGCAGTCGACGCCTGAGGAGATGTCGGCGCGTCTCGACGCCGTGGCCGCCAACATCTACCAGTACATCGACTGGCCGTACTACGTCCTCGGCCTGGGTATCTACTTCGTCGTCTTCCTCGCCTACAACATCTACTTCCACGGATCACGGGGGCAGACGCCGGGCAAGATGGCATTGGGGATCATGGTTCGACGCTCCGATGCCCCGGGCGCTCCCGGCTACGGCGTCGCCGCCGTCCGCGAGGGAGTCCCGTTGGGGCTCAACCTGCTCGGGTTCGTGCCCTATCTGGGCAACCTCGCGTCCCTGGCTGGGCTGGCCAACGTGCTCTGGCCCCTGTGGGACCGGCAGCGCCAGGCGTGGCACGACAAGGTCGCCAAGACCGTGGTGGTCGTCAAGCGCAAGTGACCGTCCCCGCCGAGTGATGGTTTCGGGTCGCCTCCCACGCCGGGAGGCGACCCGAAACCATCACTCAACGGGGTCAAGCGGCTCTGACGCGAGCCCGTACGCGAGCAGGTTGTCGATCAGACTCGCCGGATCGGTGCTCCCGATCGACCGGAGGAAGGCCCGCGTCGCCCAGGCACGCTGCTCACCCATTCCCGCGACACGGGCAGCCAGGTCCTCACCATCGCGGTCCGCCAGCACCGCCTCGACCGCGCCGGGCGCGCCACCGCGCACCGCCGTGTCGACCGCGAGGAGGACATTGAGCAGGCCATGCTGCTCGGACTGGCCGTCTGCGGCATCGGCCCGCGTGGACCGCACGGCGGGCTTCAACCCGCCGGTCAGGATGAACGGGACTCCGGCCGCGACGGCCTCGGCGATGAAGTGGGCCAGTTCGGCCTCGTTCGGCCAGTGCCAGATCCGGGTGACGCCGGTGTGGAATCGCGCGACGACCTCGCGTTGCAGGGCCACGCGCCCGGCGGCAATGTCGGCGAGGGCGGCATGCGGGGTTCGGGGGACCTGAAGCACGAGGGTGAGCCCGCGCAGCTCCATCGTGCTCCAGGTCGGGTTCCACCAGGCTTCGATCCGCTCCACGTGCACACCGGGGGTGTCCAGCGTGCTCGCGATCGCGTTGTGCACCAACTCGAGGTCGGCGTCGGGGCGGACGACGACCGAGATGTCGAGTTCCTCGTCGGGGCGGAGCAGATCCTTGAGGTCCGCGGTCTGCAACGCCGGGACGTACAGCGGCCCGATGAGCGTCGCCCACCGACCCGACGTCAACTCCCGGTGTGCGGCAACGGAATCGCGGAGCGGCAACGCCCGCGGTGGGTAGGCCGACGCATCGTCGATCAGTCCGGTGAACAACACCCGACGTGCTCGATCGGCAGCGGATTCCGTGGTGAAGGGGGCCATGAATCCCAGCCTAACGAGTCGGTGGAGCTCAGCGCAGACGCGCCAGTTCCGGCGCGACGTGTCGTTCGAAGAGTTCGATGCCGGAGCGATCGAACGCTGCCTCGGGGAAGTAGAGGATCGCGTACCTCAGGCCGACCTCGCCCATCCCGGTCAGGTACTCCAGCACCTGCTCCGGCGTACCGGTGACCGGTTGGCGGCGCAGGGACTCGGTCTCGCGCTCGGCCCGTTCCTCCCAGATTCCGCCGGCGATCAGGCGAGCCTTGAACGCGGCCAGTCGCTCCTCGACCTCGGCGGCATCGCGCCCGATGACGACGTTGTAATCGGCCGTTCGGGTGATGTCGTCGAAGTCGCGACCGAGGCGCTCGCAGTGACCGCGTAGGACCTCGCTCTTGTGCTCGAAGGTCGCGCGCGTGCCATCGAAGTTGGCGTAGTCGGCGTACTGCGCGACCAGTTTGAGCGTCACCTTCTCGCCGCCGCCGGCGACCCACGTGGGGATCCCGTTGCGCGGCGATCCGGGTCGCGAGGTGCCCTGCAGCGGGCGTGGCGCGCAGATCGCGTCGTCGACCTGGACGAACTCGCCGTCGAACGTGCCCGAGCGTCCGGTCGTCCACAGCGATTGCAGCACCGGCAGGGCCTCCTTCAGGTGGCGCAGCCGCGCCGGCGCGTCGGGGAACCCATAGCCGTAGGCGCGCCACTCCTTCTCGTACCAGCCGGCACCGATCCCCATCTCGAGACGACCTCCGGAGATGACGTCGACGGTGGCGGCGACCTTCGCCAGGTACGCAGGGTTGCGGTAGGCGACGCAGGTGCACATCTGACCGAGCCGCACGCGCTGCGTCGTGGCGGCCAGCGCGGCCATGAGCGCCCACGCCTCATGGGTGGCCTCGTCGGTGGGGCGCGGCACGGTGTGGAAGTGGTCGTAGACCCAGACCGACTCCCAGACCTCGCCTCGGTCGGCGTGCGCGGCAACCTCGTGCATGACCTGCCAGTGCTGCTCCGGGTCGATGCCGACCAGGTCCAGACGCCAGCCCTGCGGGACGAACAATCCGAGTCTCATGGGGCCCATGGTGGCAGGCCCCGTGGCGACTCAGGGGTGGGAATCACCGACGAACACTGTCGGAATCGCGACCTCACCGGCCGAGAGCTGGTGGGCGGAGCGCGGTAGCTCGGCGACCGACGCCTCGTGCCGAGCGCGAGCTGCGGCCAGGGTGCACAGGTCACGCCCGACGACCTCTCCGTCACGGACCAGGGGGACCAGCAACGGCCGGTCGTCACCGTCATCGCTCGGCACCTGCCCGATGCCGATGATCTCGGCCTCGGCGGTGCCGTTGGCGTTGCGGCGGCGCAGCGCGTACTTGCGCCCGCCGACGCTGGCCTTGTCCTTCGAGGCCTTGGCCACCGACACCATGGCACCGTTGCCATCCTCGCGGGCGACGAGTTTGTAGACCATGCTCGAGGTCGGTGTGCCCGAACCGGTGACGACCTTGGTACCGACGCCGTAGCCGTCGACGGGGGCTGCGGCCAGAGCGGCGATCGCATATTCGTCGAGGTCGCTGGTGACGATGATCCGGGTGTCGGTGGCGCCGAGGGAGTCAAGTTGCTCGCGCACCTCGCGGGCCTGGACCACGAGATCGCCGGAGTCGAGTCGTACGGCCCCGAGCTGGGCTCCGGCGACCGAGATGGCGGTGTTCACGCCCTCGGCCACGTCGTAGGTGTCGACGAGCAGCGTCGTGTCCGGCCCGAGCGAGGCGACCTGGGCCTCGAAGGCCGCCTGCTCGGAGTCGTGCAGCAGGGTGAACGCGTGGGCCGCGGTGCCGGCCGTGGGCACACCGTGGCGCCGGCCGGCCTCGAGGTTCGAGGTGGAGGCGAACCCGGCGATGTAGGCGGCGCGAGCCGCGGCGACGGCGGCCTCCTCATGCGCCCGGCGGGAGCCCATCTCGATGCACGGGCGGGAGCCGGCCGCGCCGGTCATCCGGCTCGCGGCGCTGGCCACCGCGCTGTCGTGGTTGAGGATCGACAGGATCACCGTCTCGAGCAGCACCCCGTGCGCGAAATCGGCCTCGACGACCATCACCGGCGAGCCGGGGAAGTAGCAGTCGCCCTCGGCGTATCCGTGGATGTCTCCGTCGAACCGGTAGCTGGCGAGAAACTCCAGCGTGCGTTCGTCGACGACCTTGGCGGAGCGCAGGAACTCGAGGTCGGCCTCCCCGAACCGGAAGTCCTCCAACGCGTCCAGGACCCGCCCGGTCCCGGCGACCACGCCGTAGCGCCGGCCGTTGCCGAGGCGGCGGGTGAAGACCTCGAAGACGCAGCGGCGGTGGGCCGCTCCGGAGGCCAGGGCAGCCTGCAGCATGGTCAGTTCGTAGTGGTCGGTCAGGAGCGCGACGGTCACACAGGCACCTTCGCACAGACTCGTGGGCCGTATGGTTGTCGGGTGTCGCTTGCCCCCACCTTGGAGGCCGTGGAGGCCCCCGACGAGACCCTCGACCCCGACGTCCCGTGGATCACGCTGGTGTGGAACGACCCGGTGAACCTCATGTCGTACGTGACGTACGTGTTCCAGACGTACTTCGGCTACGACCGCGAGAAGGCGGAGTCGCTCATGCTCGACGTGCACCACAAGGGACGTGCCGTGGTGTCGACCGGGCCACGCGAGAAGATGGAGATCGACACTGAGGCCCTGCAGGGGTACGGGCTGTGGGCGACCTTCCAGAAGGACATCTGATGGCGCGGGCGTTCCAGCGCGACGGGGATGGCGTGCGCGGCGAGCTTGACGCCGATGAGCGGGCGCTGGTGTCGGAGTTGTTGGAGCAGGTGCTCGAGTTGGTGCGGCCGGACGATGCCGGCGGCCCGACGCACGGACCGGGGGACGAGTTCTCCGCGATCGTGGCTGGTCTGGGTCCCGGCTTCGGACATCCGGTGGCCGGTGCGGAGCAGCGCTCGGAGGCCGCGGGGGAGCGGGGGTTCGGTCGAGATGCCGACGAGGAGAACCGCGATCCGGCCATCGATCGACTGTTCCCGGCCGGGCACCGCGAGGACGAGCAGGCGGCGTCGGAGTTTCGCCGGCTGACCGAGCCGGGGCTGCGGGCGCGCAAGGCCGCCAACATCGAGACGGCACTCAGCGTGCTGGCGACGGGCTCGGGGGAGTTGCGTCTCGACCACGGGCAGGCCGTGGCGTTCATGGTCGCCCTGACCGATGTGCGCCTCGTCATCGGCGAACGCCTGGGGATGCGCACCGACGAGGATGCCGAGCAGGTGCATGCCCTCGCCGACGTGCTGCCACAGACCCATCCGGCGACGTTCGCGCTCACCGTGTACGACTTCCTCACGTGGCTGCAGGAAGGCCTGGCTGAGGCCCTGTTGCCGCGGTGAACCCGGCAGGTTGTGACGGAGGCGACGTCGCGGGGTTCTCGCCCGGCGGCGTCCGCGCGCCTATCGTGACCGGGGTGGACGCGCCCATCGGGATCTTCGACTCCGGCTACGGAGGTCTGACCGTCGCGCGCGCCGTGCTCGACCAGTTGCCGCATGAGTCGATCGCCTACCTCGGGGACACTGCTCGCGCGCCGTACGGGCCGCGGCCCATTGCGCAGACCCGCGAGTTCGCACTCCAGTGCCTCGACCGGCTCTATGACCACGGGGTCAAGGTCCTCGTGATCGCCTGCAACACTGCCTCGGCCGCGGTGCTGCACGATGCGCGGGAGCGCTACGACGTGCCGGTGGTCGAGGTGATTCGGCCGGCGGTGCGGCGGGCTGCCGCGGCGACGCGCAACCACCGGATCGGGGTCATCTCGACGGTCGGTACCCACAACTCGAAGGCCTACCCGGACGCGTTCGCCGCGGCGCCGGGGATGTCGGTGGTCAGTCAACCGTGCCCGCGGTTCGTCGAGTTCGTCGAGGCCGGGATCACGTCGGGGCCGGAACTGCTGGGGACGGCACGGGAGTACCTGGCGCCGCTGCAGGAGGCGGACGTCGACACCCTCATCCTCGGGTGCACGCACTACCCGCTGCTGACCGGCGTCATCTCGTACGTCATGGGCAGCATGGTCACGCTGGTGTCCTCGGCGGAGGAGACCGCCAAGGACATCTACCGGGTGCTGGCCGATGATGCGACGCTGCGGCCCGACAGCGAGGGGCCACCGTCGCATTCCTTCACCACCACCGGCGACGCGGACGAGTTCCGGCGCCTGGCCACGCGATTCCTCGGCCCCCTCACCGGGCCGGTGTTCGGCAACATGACCTTCCGCGCGAGCGGACTGCCTGCACAGGAGACACACCGATGAGGCTGACCATCGTGGGATGTTCGGGCAGTTTTGCCGGACCCGCATCACCGGCGTCGTGCTACCTGCTGCGTGCGCCGTGGCAGGGGCGTGAGTTCAGCCTCGTGCTCGATCTCGGCAACGGCTCGTTGGGCGCGCTGCAGCGACACCTCGAGTTGGGTGAGCTGGATGCGGTGGCGCTGAGCCACCTGCACCCGGATCACTGTCTGGACGTCACCGGGCTCTACGTCACGAGGAAATATGACCCGTCCGGGGCGCAGAGCGAGAAGCTGCCGGTGTACGGCCCGGCAGGCACCGCGGAGCGGATGGCGGCGGCGTACGAGGGGATCGGACCGGAGGGGATGACCAACGAGTTCGACTTCCGGACCATCGAGGACCGGGTCAGCTTCGAAGCCGGTCCGTTCCGCGTGACGCCCCTGCTCGTGTGGCACCCGGTGGAGGCCTACGGCTTCCGGGTGGAGTGCGGTGATCGGGTCATCGCCTACAGCGGCGACACCGATGCGTGCGCCGCCCTCGCACCACTGTTTCAGGGAGCTGATCTCGTGCTGGCAGATTCGGCGTTCGTCGACGGGCGCGACGAGACCGCCGGGATCCACATGTCTGGGTCGCGGGCGGCGCAGGCAGCCGTGGACGCCGGCGGGGTCAGGCGGCTGATGCTGACGCACATCCCGGCGTGGAACGACCCCGAGGTGTGCCGCGCGCAGGCAGCAGCGGTTTGGCCGGGCGAGGTGGAGCTGGCCCAGCCCGACGCGACCTATCAGGTGTGAGCGCAGCGTATACACGAGGTGCCACAAGTTGATGGGGTTCCCTTGGCAACCGCGCCAGAGTGCGGGTCCGGGCTCGCAACTCAGAGTTGTGGTACCTGGTCTATACGCGTGACCGCGGAACTGATGGTGGCCACCACCCACTTCTGGTGCTTCATCACGTGCTCCCAACTGAAGCGCAGTACCGTCCACCCCGCCACGACCAGTTCGTTGTAGCGCCAGCAGTCGGCGACGAGTTGCTTGCGGTTCCCGTGGAACTCGAAGCTGTCGGCCTCGAGAGCCAGCCGTTGCTGGGGGAGGCCCACGTCGGGGTGCAGCACGCGCCCCGACCCGAGCCGCGCTTCTGGCTGGGCGAGGAATCCGGGGTGGGCGTTGAGCGCCATCGCCCGTAGACCTGACTCGAACGGGTTCGCGGCAAGCCCATCGGCCGCTTCCAACACCATTCGCACCCGCCCGGCACCAGCCCCGCGCAGGTGCGCACCCCGAAACTCCCCGATGGAGAGGAGACCGGAGCGTAGGGCCGAGTCGGCGACGGCCAACGCCTCTTCGAACGGGTGCCAACGAGCACAGTCGATGACCGTGCGCAGGGGCGAGGTTCGGTTCCCGTCGCGGTCATTTCCCAACGCGCTGTAGTGCACCCTGACCGCGCGCGCTGTCCCCGCCGGAAGGTTGCGCCCACGCGGAACAGTGACCTCCGGCAGTCGCGGTTCATGGAGCACCGGCCAGCCGTAGGAGAGAGCGGCGCTCAAGCCCGAGACGGTGCCGGTTAGCCCCGCAGCGGCCAACTCCGCGGTCGTCAGACCAGGCAAGGCGTACGCGCCACGGCCGACCCGGCAGAGCGTGCCGTTTTCGACCGCTTTGCGTACCTGGCGTTGGGTCACCCCAGACAGGTCGGAGTACGCAGCGGTACCGCCAAGTTGCGCGACCAGCGCAGCGACGTCGACCTCGCCGCTCGCGCTGCCCTTCACCGTTCCCGCCCCACAGCTCACACTGTGGCAAAGCTCCCCCGTACCCCGTGCTCCGTCATCCACAGGCTCGTGGCCGACTAGCCTTGCCGCCATGACTGCTCGCCACGACGGACGCGCCCCTGACCAACTGCGCGATGTGAAGATCACCCGCAACTGGCTCGACCACGCCGAGGGTTCGGTGCTCGTCGAGTTCGGCCGCACCCGCGTGCTGTGCGCCGCCTCGTTCACCGAAGGGGTGCCGCGCTGGCTCAAGGGTCAGGGCACCGGTTGGGTCACCGCCGAGTACGAGATGCTTCCGCGTTCGACCAACACCCGATCGGACCGCGAAGCGCGCAAGGGCCGCGTCGGTGGTCGCACCCACGAGATCTCCCGCCTGATCGGCCGCGCCCTGCGCGCGGTCATCGACACCCAGGCGTTGGGGGAGAACACGATCGTCCTCGACTGTGACGTCCTGCAGGCCGACGGGGGCACTCGCACGGCCGCGATCACCGGTGCTTGGGTTGCGCTTCAGGACGCCATCGACGACGCCCGCGACCGCGGCCTGATCGCGCGCGACGCGCAGCCCCTGACCGGCTCCGTGGCGGCGGTCTCCGTGGGCATCGTCGATGGCCGCCCCGTCTGCGACCTCGACTATGTCGAGGATTCGACGGCCGGCACCGACATGAACGTCGTTATGACCGGCACCGGCGAGTTCGTCGAGGTGCAGGGCACGGCCGAGGGAGTCCCGTTCGACCGGGCCGAACTGAGCACCCTCCTCGACCTGGCCGAGACCGGCTGCGCCACCCTGACCGAACTGCAGCAGGCGGCGCTCGCAGATCCCGCCCGTGAGCGGGTGCGCGGATGACCCGCCGGGTGGTGCTCGCCACGCGCAACGAGCACAAGGTCCACGAACTGCGCCAGATCCTCGCCGACGTCGTGGCCGACCTCGACCTCGAACTGGTCTCCGCCCGCGAGTACCCCGACGTGCCCGACGTCGCCGAGACCGAGGTGACGTTCGAGGGCAACGCCCGCCTCAAGGCTGTCGCGCTCGCGTACGCCACCGGTCTGCCGGCCCTCGCCGACGACTCCGGGCTCGCGATCGACGTGCTCGGCGGGTGCCCCGGGGTGTTCTCCGCCCGCTGGTCCGGCCGCCACGACGGCGCCGACCTGACCCGCCACGAGATCGACCGTCGCAATCTGCAACTGGTGCTCGACCAGATCGCCGACGTGCCCGATCGGCACCGCCGCGCCGCGTTCCAGTGCGCTGCCGTGCTGGCGCTCCCCGACGGCCGCGTGGTGGCTGCCCACGGCAGCCTCGATGGTGTCATCACACGAGAACCGGTGGGGGAGAACGGTTTCGGCTACGACCCGATCTTCCGCCCGGACGGACTCGAGGTCACCACGGCGCAACTGACCGATGAGGAGAAGAACGCCATCAGCCACCGTGGCCGGGCGTTCCGCACGCTGGCTCCACAGCTGCGCGACCTGCTGGCCCCGTAGCGCTGTTGACCACATGGCGAGGTTGACCTCTGGTGCCAGAGGCGGGACTTGAACCCGCACACCCGAAGGCACGAGAACCTAAATCTCGCGTGTCTGCCAATTCCACCACTCTGGCGAGCGACCGCCAGTGTACGCGGGCGGGGGCGGATCCCCGTTGGGCCCACCGCCCCCGCCGCGGGGGAGTCCGGTCTCAGACCTGGGTCAGGCGATGCATCGCCGCGTCCCACCGGGCGCTGAGCGCGTCGCGGTCGGCATCCTGGGGGAGGTGCTCGTGGCGCAGGGTCAGCAGCGTGCCCTCGCCCTCGGTGGTCATCTGCAGGTCGACGACGGTCGGGGGCGCGGTCTCCTCGGCATGCCACGAGACCCGGACCTGCTCCTCGGGGTGGTAGCTGCGCGTCACGCCGCACGTGCCGTCGCTGGCCTTCCACGGATCGCCCTTGCCGCCGAGCGTCGCGCCCTCGCCGAGCCACGCCTGGATGCCCTCGGGTTGGGTCAGCCGCACCCACACTTCGCTCAGCGGCCGCGGGACGTGCTGCACCACTTCGATGGCGTGCTCATCCGGCGCCGCGTTGGCGTGTGGGTCGAGCTGGGTGTCTCCTGAAATCGTCATTCGACTCTCCTTCACCTGCCGCCCTGGGCTCGGCCGCCCGAGGGCTGTAACCGGTGCCCACAAGCCCATCACCATCTGGGCCCGGATGGGGGGTTATGGAGAAAGTCGCCAGATCGATCTCAGACCCGGTGGGGATCGAAGCCGGCGGGCAGTTCCAGCCGGTGGGCGCGCATGAGGTCGTCGTCGCCCAGGATGCTCACCGTCGGGCCATCCCCGACGACGACGCCGTCCGAGAGGAGCACCGATCGCTCACAGAGTTCGAGGGCGTAGGGGAGGTCGTGGGTGACCATGAGCAACGTGACGTCCAGCGAACGCAGGATGTCGGCCAACTCCCGCCGCGAGGCCGGGTCGAGGTTGGAGCTCGGTTCGTCCAGGACGAGGATCTCCGGCTCCATCGCGAGCACGGTCGCCACGGCCACTCGCCGCTTCTGACCGAAACTGAGGTGATGCGGAGGACGGTCCGCGAACGCCGACATGCCGACGCGGGCCAGCGCCGAATCCACCACGGCGTCGAGCTCCGCTCCGCGCACACCCATGTTGGCCGGGCCGAAGGCGACGTCCTGACGCACCGTCGGCATGAACAACTGGTCGTCCGGGTCTTGGAAGACGATGCCCACCCGGCGGCGGATCTCCAGGAGATTCTCCGGAGCGACCGGCAGACCCGAGACGGTGACCGTGCCCGCCCCGGCGGTGAGGATGCCGTTGAGGTGCAGGACCAACGTCGTCTTGCCGGCACCGTTCGGGCCGAGCAGCGCGACGCGCTCGCCCCGGTGGACGTGCAGGTCGACGCCGAACAGGGCCTGGTGGCCGTCCGGATACGCGTGCGCGACGCCCTTGAGTTCGAGAACCGGGGTCATCGCAGGACCAGCGCGGTGACGGCGATGACGACCGAGACGGCCGGGGCCACCAACGCAGCGACCCACGGGCCCGTGCTGGTGGAGACGGGAGCGAGATCCGGCATGGCGCCAGAGTAGCCCCGCGAGAGCATCGCCAGATGCACCCGTTCACCGCGCTCGTAGGAGCGGATGAAGAGTGCGCCGGCCGTCGACCCGAGGACCGGCCACTGCCGCACCGAGCGGGCGCTGAACCCGCGTGACGCCCGCGCCACCTTCATCCGGATGAGCTGTCCGGTGACGACGTCCAGGTAGCGGACCATGAATGCGATGATCTCCACGAGTTGGCGGGGGAGACCGACCCGTCGCAACCCCGTGACGATGTCGGCCGCCTCCGTCGTGGCGGCGAACACCACCGACGCGCCGACACCCAGAGTGCCCTTGAGCAGGAGCGTGGCCGCGGCCAGCAGCCCGGCCTCGGACAGGGAGAACGGGCCCACCTGGACGCGTGGACCCTGCGCCACAAAGGGCATGATCAGCGCGAACACGACGAACGGCACCTCGATGAGCATCCGCCGGCCGATGTAGCCGGCCGGGATCCGGGTGGCCGCCATGACGCCGACGAGCACCACCGCGTGCAGTCCGAAGGCCCACCACTGGCCCGCCGGCGTGGCCACCACGGCAATGACGTAGACCACCAGCGCGACGAGCTTGAGGTGGGCCGGGAGACGATGGACGACCGAGTGGCCGTGGAAGTGCAGGCTGTGGCCGTGGGCTCCGCCCACAGCTCAGGCCTCCGGGTCGGTGGCGCGGGTGGCGGTCTGACGCGATCCCGAGCGACGCAGCAGCCAAACCAACCCACCCATGACGACGGCCACGACGGCCACACCGATGATCCCGGCGAGGCCACCGGAAAGGCGGGCATTCTCGACTCCGCTGACGCCGTAGTCGGCCAGGGGGCCGGTGGCCGCGGCACTGTCCTGAGCGGTCGAGTGGAAGCCGAGTTGCTCGGCGACGTACTCCAGTCCGTCCGGGTGCGACGAGGCGAAGCCGGAGATCAGCCCCGCGAGCACGATCGCGACGATGACGCCGCTGATGATCAGGGTTCGGGTCGAGATACGCCGAGTCTTCGGCTCGGTGGCGGTCTCGGTGCTCATGCGGAGATCCCTTCGGGGGAGCGGACGGTGAGGGAGCGCTGTTTGAGCAACGGCTGGGCGCCGTGCACGAGGTCGGGCCGCGTGGCGACCACGCTGGCCACGACGAGCGCGGTGATCAGACCTTCACCCACTCCGATGACGGTGTGCCATGCCAGCATCGCGCCGGTGAGGGCGGTCAGGTCGATCGGGGCCTGGCCACCGATGGCGTAGAACGCGACGAACGCCAGGGCCGCGGCCGGTACGGAGACCAGACCGGCGACGAAGGAGGCCGGGGTGAGCGACGACAGTCGCTTCGGGAGGATCGCCCGCACCCCGACGAAGACGGCCCAGGCCACCCACACGCCCACCAGGCCCATGAGCGTGATGTTGGTGCCCAGCGCGGTGATGCCGCCGTCGGCGAACAGGAGGGCCTGCACCAGCAGCACGACCGTCAGGATCAGGGTCGCCGTGTACGGGCCGACGAGGATGGCCGCGAGGGCACCGCCGAGCAGATGCCCCGAGGTGCCCAGCCCGACGGGGAAGTTGAGCATCTGGGCCGCGAAGACGAACATCGCGACGAGGCCGGCCAGTGGCGCCGTCCGGTCGTCGAGCTCGCGGCGCGAACCACGCAGGGCGATCGCCACGCCCGCGGCCGCCACCACAGCGGTACCCACAGAGGTTGGGGCGTCGAGAAAACCATCTGGAACGTGCATGTTCTGCTCTCCTGACCTGTGGACCGGGCCGCCTTCGGGATAGGTTGCTGCAAGACGCCTTCGGTCCGTTGTCCAGTGGACAACCCTCCGGAGCATATTGCTACTTGAGTGCAGTAGGAGGAAACGCAAGGTGACGAACCGATGACCGGCAGGTTGCAGCCGGGTGACGTGGCGCCCGAGTTCGCCCTCCCCGACGACGCGGGCACACCGCGCTCCCTCAGTGACCTACGGGGCCGCAAGGTGATCGTCTACTTCTACCCGGCCGCGATGACGCCGGGGTGCACCAAGCAGGCCTGCGACTTCTCCGACAACCTCGAGGATCTGCAGGGCCTGGGCTACGAGGTTGTCGGCATCTCCCCGGACAAACCGGAGAAGCTCGCCCGCTTCCGGGCCAAGGAGAACCTGACCATCACGCTCCTGTCCGACCCGGAGAAGGAGACCTTGAGCCAGTGGGGTGCCTTCGGAGAGAAGAAGCTCTACGGCAAGACGGTCACCGGCGTGATTCGATCCACCATCGTGCTCGATGAGTCCGGTGTGGTCACCCACGCGTGGTACAACGTGCGGGCGAGCGGCCACGTGGCCAAGCTCCGGCGCGATCTCGGCATCGACTGACCCCAGACCTGAGAGGACCGACATGAGCGGCACCCCATCCATCGACCAGTTGCAGGCCGAGATCGAGGCCAGTCGCACCCGATTGGCCGGCACGATCGACGAACTGTCGCAGCGGGCGACGCCGAAGGCGATCATGGATCGGCAGAAGGCCTCGGCCAAGGCCGCGTTCGTCGAGCGCGCGACCTCCACCAAGGCTCAGGTCAACGCCTTCCTGACCGACGAGCGCGGTGAGTACCGCCAGGACCGCATCATCCAACTGGCGGCCGCCGGCGTGGGTCTGCTCGTCATTGGGCTGGCGGTGCGGCGCCGGCGCTGACCGGTCCGCGGCTGCACAGCACAGAGCCCCACTGCCGAACGGTTCGGCAGTGGGGCTCTGCGCTGCCCCTCGGAGCGCGGTGGGGCCGCTCAGGCGGTCGGCGGCACCGACAGCGACCACATGACGCCGAAGCGGTCGAAGACCTGGCCGTAGTACTGACCCCACGGGGCCAGCTCGAACGGCAGGTTCATCGAGCCGCCGCCGGCGAGGAACTTCTCGATCAGCGCGCGGCCCTCCTCGACCGTGTCGACGGTGAGGAGCATCGAATAGGCGGTGTCCTTGACGGGCACCTCCTCCATGGCGTCGGCCCCGGCGATGATGCCGCCGGGGGTGTGCAGTTCGGCATGGGCGACGGCGTCAGCGGGCGGGGTGAAGGGCATGCCCTCCATCTGGGTCGTGCCGTAGGTCATCAGGTGGAGTTCTCCACCCAGGACGTCCTTGTAGTGCTCGAAGGCCTCCTTGGCGTTGCCGGGGAAGGCGATGTACGTCGCGACAGAAGTCATGCCATCCAGCAAAGGGGAGTGACCGGGGTCACGTCAAGGGGGCCCACCGCAGTGAGCCCCCTTGACCAGTGGGGTGAGTGACGGGACTTGAACCCGCGACCACCGCGACCACAACGCGGTGCTCTACCAGCTGAGCTACACCCACCATGGCGTACGAACGCGACCGGGCGAAGCCGGCCGCGTGAACGCGCGTCGTCAATAGTACAACGACTTTGGAGCGGCCGTGACCAGGGTGGCCGCAGTACGGGCCGCGGCGGGTCCCAGCCGGCGTTCAGGCCAGGTGGGGCACCATGGTGGGGTGCTGTCCCTACTGCGCTCCCGGTCCGTGTCCGCCTCGTCCATGCCGCGTCTGTGGGCTGTGCTCGGGCTGATGTCCGCCCTGTTCGTCGGCGGGGTGGTCGGTGCGCCGGCGGCCTCGGCGCACGCGCAGTTCATCGGGTCGAGCCCGAGTGACGGCGCGACCCTCTCCGCGGTGCCGCCGGAGGTCATGCTGCGGTTCAGCGAGAAGATCGGCGCGCAGTTCGTCACGGTGACCGTCGTCGGGGAGGACGGCTCGAGCGCCACATCCGGCGCGCCCGAGGTGTCCGGGGACCGGGTCATCCAGAAGATCGACTCGAACATCGAAGAGGGCACCTACCGCGTCAACTACCGCGTGATCTCCGCCGACGGGCACCCGATCAGCGGGACCCTGGGCTTCACCTACAAGGCTCCCGGCAGCACGGGCGGAGCGCGGTCCTCCTCCTCGACCTCACCGCGCTCCTCGTCGTCGACGGGCGGATCGTCGTCGACGGGCGGATCGTCGTCGACCTCGACGTCCACGACCACGACGAGCACGACGACGACCTCGACGACCTCGACCACTCCGTCCACGACGACGTCGAGCAGCACGAGCACGACGACAACCCCGTCCACGACCACCAGCACCACCACGCCCAGCACCACGACGAGCACGACGTCGCCGACCACGGCCGTCGTCGAACCGAGTTCCGGTGACTCGGGCGGCCCGAACCCGTGGCTCCTGGCCGGTCTCGGGGTGCTCGTCCTCGCGCTGATCGGCGGTGTCATCGTCGCATTGCGCAACCGTCAGGCGGACGCGGAGTTCGACTCGTCGTTCCAGGACCCCGACGGCTACGGCCAGCCCGACGAACCCGGCGACGACGGTCAGGGCGGGCGCTACCGCAACTGAGCCTCACGGCGATCCGGCCATGACGAAGGCCGGCGGACCACATGGTCCGCCGGCCTTCGTCATACCCATTCACACTGGTGCGCCATCAGGGACTCGAACCCCGAACCCGCTGATTAAGAGTCAGCTGCTCTGCCAATTGAGCTAATGGCGCGCGAGGAAGAACATTACTGGACTCCACGCCCAGGACCAAATCGGCCCCAGATCAGGCGTTCGGCGCCAGCGTGTACTTGGCCGACAGTGCCTTCAACGTGGTCGTGTCGAGGCCGGGCGCGGGCAGGAAGACCGCCTCCCGGTAGTAGCGCAGCTCCGCGATCGACTCCTGGATGTCGGCCAGCGCCCGGTGCCCACCGTTCTTGGCCGGAGCCTGGAAGTAGGCCCGGGGGTACCAGCGGCGGCTGAGCTCCTTGATCGAGGACACGTCGATGATCCGGTAGTGCATGTGCGCGTCGAGCTCGGCCATGTCGCGGGCCAGGAACGCCCGGTCGGTCGAGACCGTGTTGCCACCCAGCGGCGATTTCCCCGGCTCGGGTGCCTGGGACCGCACGTACGCCAGGACCATCTCCTCGGCCTCCCGCACCGAGACTCCCTCGGCCAGTTCGTCGAGCAGCCCGGAGTCGGTGTGCATCTGCCGCACGAAGTCGCCCATCTGGGCCAGCGCTGCCTCGGGCGGGCGGATGACGACGTCGACACCCTCGCCGAGCACCGTCAACTCATAATCCGTGACCAGCGCGGCCACCTCGATCAGGGCGTCGGAGGTCAGCGAAAGACCGGTCATCTCACAGTCGATCCAGATGATTCGGTCGGTGTGTGCGCGGTCGTTGGGCTCCGTTGTCACGCATCGACTCTAGCCGGGGGCCGCGACATCCCACTGCACTAGGGTTTCGCCCATGTCGAGTTCGGTCATGAACCCCACCTCGCGGCCGACGCTACGCCGGTGGCTCGTCGCCGGCCTGATCGGCGCCGGGCTGCTGCTCTGCCTGGCCGCCCTGACCATCTACTTCGGGGCGACCTTCAGCACCGTGGCCATCGTCGTGGGCATCCTCGCAGCCCTGATCCCCGTGGGGATCGTCGTGCCCTCGTTCCTGTGGCTGGACCGGTTCGAGGCCGAGCCCGCCCGGTATCTCATCTTCGCGTTCCTCGCCGGAGCCCTGGTCGCGACCGCGCTGGCGATGGTGGCCAACACCGGGGCGATGGCGGTGTTCCTGGCCGTCACGGACGAGAACTCGGCGCAGGCGACGACGGCGATCTTCGTCGCTCCGATCGTGGAGGAGTCGCTCAAGGGCTCCATCGTCCTGCTCATGTGGTGGTTCCGGCGTCAGGAGTTCGACGGCATCGTCGACGGACTGGTGTACGCCGGCATCGTCGCCGCGGGTTTCGCGTTCACCGAGAACATCCAGTACATGGCCGTCGCCTGGACCGATGGGGGAGCCCAGATGCTCACCGGTGTCTTCTTCGGCCGCGGTCTGCTCAGCCCGTTCGCGCACCCGATGTTCACGTCGTTGACCGGCCTGGGCATCGGCATTGCAGCGGAGTCTCGTTCCTCGCTCGTGCGGGTCGTCGCGCCGGTCATCGGGTGGGTCCTGGCCGTGATCGCGCACGGTGGGTGGAACCTGCTCGCCTTCTCCGGCTCGGGGATTCTCGCGGGCTACCTGTTCATCGGCGTGCCGGTGTTTGTCGCCTACACCGTGTTCGTCATCTGGGTGCGCCGTCGCGAGGGCCGTCTCATCGGCCGATACCTCTCCGACTACGCCGCGTACGGCTGGCTGAGCCCCGGGGAGGTCGAGATGCTCTCCAGCATGCGTGGGCGACGTCAGGCGCTGGGCTGGGCACGACACTCCGGTGGCAGTCAACGGTTCACGGCGATGCGGGCCTTCCAGGACAACGCTTCCGAACTGGCGCTGCTGCGCGCCCGCATGGCCAACGGGCACGCCACCAGCACGGCGCCACAGACGGAGCGTCGTCTCCTCGACGCGCTGTCGCGGTCACGGGCCCAGATGCTCGCGCCGGCCCGCTGAGCGCAGCGCCGGCGACACGATGCGCCCCCGGCAGGACTCGAACCTGCGACCTCGGGATTAGAAGGCCCTTGCTCTATCCAGCTGAGCTACGGGGGCATGCGGTCCGCCGCAGCGGACCTCGACCAGTGTAGGGGCAGCGGTTCGGCGCACCCAGAGCGTCCTTGGGGTGAGCGAACCACGGCCCGTGGCGGTGGCCCGCGTGATCTGCCCCCACTGGATAAGGTTGGCCACATGAGCACCGCCGTCGATGAGTCCGACCGACTGCTCGGCGCGGTACAGACCCTCCGCGACGAGGTGGAACGCACCCGCTTGCCCTTGGATCTGCCGAGCACCACTGCCGCCGAGGAGGAGCGCGCCGCGCTGCTGCACCAACTCGACGACTACGTCATCCCGCGTCTGCAGTCGATCGACGCTCCGTTGCTCGCGGTCATCGGCGGGTCGACCGGCGCCGGCAAGTCGACCTTGGTCAACTCCCTCCTCGGCCGCAAGGTCAGCGCCACTGGCGTGATCCGCCCGACGACGACCTCACCGGTCCTCGTCCACCACCCCGAAGACGCTCGCTGGTTCCACGGGCACCGCATCCTGCCCAGCCTCTCCCGCGTGACCGGTGACCGCCCCGGTACCGGTCAGTCGAACAGCGTCCACCTCGTCGGCGCGGAGCTGTTGCCGGCCGGGATCGCGCTGCTCGACACCCCCGACATCGACTCGGTCGTGCAGGCCAACCGCGCTCTGTCGTGGCAATTGCTCGCCGCCGCGGACCTGTGGCTGTTCGTCACGACCGCCGCCCGGTACGCCGACGCGGTGCCCTGGGAGTTGCTGGAGCAGGCCGCCCAACGCGGCACGGCGGTGGCCATCGTCCTCAACCGGGTCGGTCAGGAAGACGCGGTGAAGGTGCGTGACCACCTCATCGGCCGCCTGCGGGAGCACGGTCTGGGCACCTCGCCGGTCTTCGTCATCCCCGAGTCGACTCTCGACGACGCTGGGCTGCTGCCCCAGGCCACGACCGAGCGTCTGCTGGCCTGGCTGACGGCCCTCGGCGGCGACCCGCATGCGCGGCGCGTCGTCATCCGTCAGACGTTGGAGGGGGCGCTGCACTCGATCGACGCGCGCACCGGCACGCTGATCGAGGCCGCGCGGGCCCAGCAGTCGCAGACAGCGGCACTGATGACCGAGGTCGACCTCGCCTACGCCGAGGCGGAGCACGGTGTGGCCCAGTGGGTCAGTGACGGCCAGTTGCTGCGCGGCGAGGTCCTCGCCAGGTGGCAGGAGTTCGTCGGGACGGGTGAGTTCTTCAAGAAGGTCGAGTCCACCGTGGGGCGTTGGCGCGATCGTCTGACCGCCGCCCTGCGCGGCCAGCCCTCGCCGCAGCAGAACCTCGGCGAGGCACTGCACACCGGCGTGGCCGATCTCGTGGTCGCCCAGTCGAACACGGCCGCGCAACGGGTGGTGCGCACCTGGCGCGGCACCGAGGCAGGCCGGGCGCTTCTGGCCGACCACCCCGAACTGGAGCGCGGTAGCCGCGGCTTTCACGACACCGTCGACCGGATGGTGCGCGACTGGCAGGGCGAAGTGCTCGACCTCGTGCGCGCCGAGGGTGCCGACCGGCGGACCAGCGCCCGGATCGCCGCCTACGGCGTCAACGGCGTGGGCCTGCTCCTCATGCTCGTGGCCTTCTCCCACACCGGCGGACTCGTCGGCGCCGAGATCGGCATCGCCGGCGGGACCACGGTGCTCGCGCAGAAGATCCTCGAGGCGATCTTCGGCGACCAGGCCGTGCGCACCATGGCCGCCAAGGCACGTGACCTGCTGTCGGCACGCGTCTCCGCCCTGCTCGACACCGAACGTGCCCGCTTCGAGACCGCCGTCGGTGCGGTCTCGGTGACCGATCGCCAGGTGGCCCGACTCGAACTGGCCGCAGCCGAAGTGGAGGCAGCATCGTGACGCCCGTGTTCAACACCACACGACGTCGGAGCGCGGAGGCCGCGCCGCAGATTTCCGCCGACACCCTCGCCGACCGTCTGCAGTCCCTGGAATCGGCGCTCATCAGCGGTGGTTCCCAACTCGACCCGGTCAAGGTCGATGCGGCCGAGCAGGTCACCGCGAAGGTGCACGAACGCATCCGGCTGACCGGGGGCCGGACCGTCGTCGCGCTCGCCGGGGCCACGGGGTCGGGCAAGTCCAGCCTGTTCAACGCGCTCGTCGGCGAGGACGTCTCCCGTGTCGGGGTGCTGCGCCCCACGACGTCGAAGGCCACCGCGGCCATCTTCGGTGACGAACCGGCCGGGGACCTGCTCGACTGGCTCAAGGTCGGAGCCCGGCACACCGTCAGCGGCGACGACACCTCGCTCGACGGCCTGGTGCTGCTCGACCTGCCGGACGTCGACTCGTTCGAGACCGCACACCGGGACGAGACCGAGCGACTGCTGGCCCTCGTCGACGTCTTCGTGTGGGTCACCGACCCCCAGAAGTACGCCGATGCGAGGCTCCACGACGACTTCGTCGCGGCCTTGGCCGATTACGACACGCTCATGCTCGTCGTGCTCAACCAGTCCGACCGGCTGACGCCGCCGCAGGTGCAACAGTGCCTCGATGACCTGCGCCAGATCCTCGTGCGGGACGGGATCACCGCCCCGCACGTCTTCGCCACCTCCGCCACTACCGGTGATGGTCTGCCCCAGTTGCGCGCCGAGTTGGAGCAGGCGGTCAGCGGTTCGACCGCGGCTCGCGTCCGGTTGGCGACCGACCTGACGACCAACGCCCGCGCGCTGCGCTCCGATGTCGCCGACTCGGAAACCGACCCCACCACCCTCGCCACGCCGGGGTTGGTCGATGCGCTCTCGCGCGCCGCAGGTGTGCCGACGGTGCTCGACGCGGTGGGCCGGGACTTCCGGCAGGAGTCCCTGGCGCGCACCGGGTGGCCGTTCACCCGGTGGGTGCAGGCCCTGCGCCCGGATCCGCTCAAGCGGTTGCGGGTCAACGGCTCCGGTCGCAGCGGCAAGATCACCGAGGCGGATGTCCGTCAGGTGCTGGGCCGCTCGTCGATCCCGCCGCCGACCCCGGCCGCACGAGCCGCGGTCGATTTGGCCACGGCGGGCATGGCCGATCGCGCCGCGACCGGTTTGCCGGTGCGGTGGGGCGAGGCCGTGACCGACGCGGCGAGCCCGGGCGACGACAATCTGGCCGATGCCCTCGATCAGGCCGTGATCGCGGCTCCGCTGCGGGGCCGGGCGCCGCTGTGGTGGAGCATCTTGGGTGCGCTGCAGGTGCTCTTCGCCCTGACCGCCATCGTCGGGTTCGTCTGGCTGGCGGTCCTCGGGGTGGCCGCGTGGCTGCAGGTCGACATCCCGACCCCGCAGACCGGCCCCTTCGGCACGCCGTTCGTGCTCCTGGCCGGCGGTTTGCTTTTGGGCGGGCTCCTCGCCCTCCTCGCCAAGCCGCTCGCCTCGGCCGGTGCGCGTCGTCGCACCGCCCAGGTTGCCGCGGACCTGCGGGAACGAATCTCCGGGGTGGCCCAGAACGAGCTCGTCGCGCCGGTGGCGGACGTGCTGGCCCGTCACCGGGAGACCCGCGAGCACCTGCAGGCGGCGGCGGGACAACCGTCGCGTCCAGTTGTCCACAGGTCGGCCTGACCGGCCTTCGTCATCCACAGCCGCGGATTCGCCCCATGACGGGGGCGAGTCGCAGCCCTGAGAGTGGTCGTGCCCGGCGGACCCGCCGGAGCGATCGAGCGCCCCGCGGGGCGCACACTTCAAGGAGTGCGGTGTGAACGAGACCTACGTCAACGTCTGCGGCAATGTCAGCACGGAGCCGGTGACCGGCATCAGCCAGGCCGGTGATGCCTTCACCTTCTTCCGTCTCGCCGTGACGGTCCGGCGGCAGAACAAGGATGGGTTGTGGGAGGACGCCTACACGAACTGGTTCGACGTCAAGACCTGGCGCTCACTGGCGAGCAACTGCGCCCGATCGATCAAGAAGGGGGAGGCGGTGATGGTGCGCGGTCGACTCAAGACCACGAGCTACGAGCGCGGTGACGGCACCACCTGGTACGGGTTGGAGATCGACGCCTCCGCGGTCGGGCACGACCTCAGCCGCGGCACCACCGAGTTCACCAAGGGCGTGCGGGGGCGCGGCCCGGAGGCCGAGCGCGACCCGGTCGTCGCGGCCGCCCACCAGTCGATGGACGACGAGGCCCGGGAGCAGGCGGAGCGCGAGCAGGCGGAGCGGGAGCACGCCGAACGTGACTTCGACGTCGTGCCCGACGGTGAGTTGGTCCCGGTGCCCTGACCCGGATCGAGCGGTGGATTCGGGCTGGGGGAGCGGACTGGCTAACCTTCCCTCATGCCCGAGTTCATCTACACCATGGTCAAGGCGCGCAAGGCGCACAACGAGAAGGTCATCCTCGACGACGTGACGATGTCGTTCTACCCGGGCGCCAAGATCGGCATGGTCGGTCCCAACGGCGCCGGCAAGTCGACGATCCTCAAGATCATGGCCGGCCTGGACAAGCCGTCCAACGGCGAGGCCCAGTTGGCGAAGGGAGCCACCGTGGGCATCCTGCTGCAGGAGCCCCCGCTGACCGAGGACAAGACCGTCCTGGAGAACGTGCAGGAGGGTGCCGGCGAGATCAAGGCCAAGCTCGACCGGTACAACGAGATCTCCGAGCAGATGGCCGACCCGGACGCCGACTTCGACGCCCTCATGGAAGAGATGGGCAAGCTTCAGGAGGAGATCGACCACGCCGACGCGTGGGATCTCGACAACCAGCTCGAGCAGGCCATGGACGCGCTGCGGTGCCCGCCGCCGGACGCCGACGTCACCGTCCTCTCCGGTGGTGAGCGTCGCCGTGTCGCGCTGTGCAAGCTGCTGCTCCAGAAGCCCGACCTGCTGCTCCTCGACGAGCCGACCAACCACCTCGACGCCGAGTCGGTCCTCTGGCTCGAGCAGCACCTGGCCGAGTACCCCGGCGCCGTCGTCGCCGTCACGCACGACCGGTACTTCATGGACAACGTCGCGCAGTGGATCGCCGAGGTCGACCGCGGCCGCCTCTACCCCTACGAGGGCAACTACTCGACCTACCTGGAGAAGAAGCAGGAGCGTCTGCAGATCCAGGGCAAGAAGGACGCCAAGCTGGCCAAGCGGCTGGCCTCCGAGCTGGAGTGGGTCCGGTCCAACGCCAAGGCTCGCCAGACCAAGTCCAAGGCCCGCCTGGCCCGCTACGAGGAGATGGCGGCCGAGGCCGAGCGCACCCGCAAGCTCGACTTCGAGGAGATCCAGATCCCGCCGGGCCCGCGCCTGGGATCGAAGGTCATCGAGGTCACCAACCTCACCAAGGGCTTCGGCGACCGCGTGCTCATCGACGGCCTGTCGTTCTCGCTCCCACGCAACGGCATCGTCGGCGTCATCGGCCCCAACGGCGTCGGCAAGACGACGCTGTTCAAGACCATCGTCGGGCTCGAGCCGGCCGACGCCGGCACCGTCGACATCGGTGAGACGGTGAAGATCTCCTACGTCGACCAGTCTCGTGCCGGCATCGACCCGGAGAAGACGCTCTGGGAGGTCGTCTCCGAAGGGCTCGACCACATCCAGGTCGGTCAGGTCGAGATCCCCTCGCGCGCCTACGTCAGCCAGTTCGGGTTCAAGGGTCCGGACCAGCAGAAGAAGGCCGGCGTGCTCTCCGGTGGTGAGCGCAACCGCCTCAACCTGGCGCTGACCCTCAAACAGGGCGGCAACCTGCTGCTCCTCGACGAGCCGACCAACGACCTCGACGTCGAGACCCTCGGCTCGCTGGAGAACGCGTTGCTGGAGTTCCCCGGCTGTGCCGTGGTCATCAGCCACGACCGGTGGTTCCTCGACCGGGTGGCCACGCACATCCTCGCGTACGAGGGCACCGAGGAGAACCCGGCACGGTGGTACTGGTTCGAGGGCAACTTCGAGGCCTACGAGAAGAACAAGGTCGACCGGCTCGGCGAGGAGGCCGCCCGCCCCCACCGGGTCACCTACCGCAAGCTCACCCGCGACTGACCAGCCGCAGCGCGAGGTCCGCGTACGTCGTCGCGATGTGGTCGGGCGTCTCGCTGACGCCCGTGTGGTACCACCGGGCGACGTCGACGATCATCGACGTGATCGCCAGCGTCGTCAGCCGCAGGTCGGTCACCTCGAAGACGCCCTGCTCGACGCCGTCGCGCAACACGGTGGCGAACGTCGAGTCGATCTCCTTGCGCAGCCGCAGCACCTCGGTGCGGTGCTCGTCGGAGAGGTGGCGGAACTCGTACTGCACGATGTGGGCCAGTTGGTAGTTCTCGGCGTGCCACTGGGCGAAGGACGTGACGAGGGCGCGCAGGGCGTCCTCGGGATCCGACGCGGCCGCGGCGGCCTCGCGCAGGGCGTCGCGGGCGACCACGTGACCTTCGCGCGACAGGCGATAGAGCAGGTCCTCCTTCGAGGAGAAGTGGACGTACACGCCGGCCGGGCTCAGACCGGCGCGTGAGGCGATGTCCCGCGTCGTCGTCGCGTGGAACCCCTTCTGTGAGAAGGCATCTGCGGCGGCGGTGAACAGCCGGAGGATCCCCGGAGGCACCGTCTCCTCGGCCAACGCCTGTGCGTGGGTCGAGGCGGTCGGACGGACGGGCGCGCCCACGGAGTCGGGAGTCATGTCCGTCAGGATGCCTCAATCACCGCGAGGTAAGCAATCGCTTACCTCGCGGTCGTGGGCGAGGAGCCCGTCAGTCGGTCTCGGGTTGCGGCGCCGTGAGTTGTCGATCCCAGTCCCGGGCCTGCTCCCACGTGTCCACGCCCTCGACCAGGGCAGGGTCGATCCTGATCGAGGTCACCTCGAGGTGGGCGAGCACCTGTTCCATCGTCGGAGCGTCGCCCGCGGACGTCGCGGTCGTGGCGTCGAGTGCACCCATGGCCGCCGCGAGCGAGGGGGTCCGGTACAGGGCGAAAAGGGGCATGGGGCGACCGTCGGTGCCGATCAACGCGAAGGCGTCCACACTCGGCTCCGGTGTGCGTGACTTCTTGAGCAGTCGCACCACCGCCTGATCGGCCCGGGGTAGGTCGCAGGCCAGCACCAGGGTCCACGGGCTGGGGGTGCGACCCAGCGCCAGACGGCGCAGCCCGGCGCTCACCGCGGCCACGGTCCCCGAGTGGGGTGGCTCCTCGCAGGTCTGGAGCACGCGCGGGGGCAATTGCCGGGGTGGGCCGACGACGACGGTGGCCCGCGCGGCCAGGGTGGCGGACATCGCCCGGTCGAGCAAGCGGACCCCGCCGACGACCAGGGCGGCCTTGTCGACGCTGCCCAGGCGATGACCGCGCCCGCCTGCCAGGACGAGCGCGTCGTGGGTCACCGGCCCCCGCGGCGTCGTCGACATCAGCCGCCCACGAGCAGTCGAGACACGGTACGCATAGCCCGGATCATTGCAGACCCAACCGAGTCTGGGGCACTTCTGGCGGACACGCCGTGACTCCGGGTCTGTTTGCGACGCGCGCAGCGATCCATAAGGATGAACGGGCTGGACTGTTCACCGACCTCCGGGTCCGCAGGGGTCCGTCCGGGACTCCGACAGTCGGCGCAGATCGGATGGAAACGTGGACATGTGGCCAGGAAAACCGTACCCGCTGGGTGCGACCTACGACGGCACCGGCGTCAACTTCGCGCTGTTTTCCGACATCGCGACAAAGGTGGAGCTCTGCCTGATCGACGACGACGGCACCGAGGTCCGGCACACGCTTCCAGAGGTTGACGCCTTCGTCTGGCACGGCTACATCGTCGGCATCCAGCCCGGCCAGCGCTACGGGTTCCGGGTCCACGGCGACTTCGACCCGGCCACGGGTGCCCGCTGCGACCCGTCCAAGCTGTTGCTCGACCCGTACGCCAAGGCGATCGACGGAACCATGCAGTACGACGCCTCGCTCTTCTCCTATGACCCGGCCGGCGACCCGGCGCAGTTGGCGCCCGAGCCCAAGGACAGCCTCGGTCACACGATGCTGTCGGTGGTGACCAACCCCTTCTTCGAGTGGGGCCAGGACCGCCACCCCGCCCACGAGTATCACGAGTCGGTGATCTACGAGGCGCACGTGCGCGGTCTGACGATGACCCACCCGGAGGTCCCCGAGGAGATCCGGGGCACCTACGCCGCCGTGGCCCACCCGGCGATCATCGACCACCTCAAGGCCCTGGGCGTCACCGCCATCGAACTCATGCCCGTCCACCAGTTCGTGCAGGACTTCCACCTGCAGGAGCAGGGGCTGCGCAACTACTGGGGCTACAACACCATCGGCTTCTTCGCCCCGCACAACGAGTACGCCGCCTACGGCACGCGTGGCCAGCAGGTGCTCGAGTTCAAGACCATGGTCAAGGCGCTGCACGCGGCGAACATCGAGGTCATCCTCGACGTGGTCTACAACCACACCGCCGAGGGCAATCACATGGGCCCGACCCTGTGTTTCCGCGGTATCGACAACAACTCGTACTACCGTCTCGTCGGGGACAACCAGGCCCACTACTACGACACGACCGGTACCGGGAACTCCCTGCTCATGCGCAGCCCCCACGTGCTGCAGATGATCATGGACTCGCTGCGGTACTGGGTCCTCGAGATGCACGTCGACGGGTTCCGCTTCGACCTGGCCGCCACGCTGGCCCGCCAGTTCCACGAGGTCGACAAGCTGTCCGCGTTCTTCGACCTGATCCAGCAGGACCCGGTGGTCAGCCAGGTCAAGCTCATCGCCGAACCGTGGGACATCGGCGACGGCGGCTATCAGGTCGGCAACTTCCCGCCGCTGTGGACGGAGTGGAACGGCAAGTACCGCGACACGATCCGCGACTTCTGGCGCGGGGAACCCTCGACCCTGGGTGAGTTCGCCTCCCGGATCTCCGGATCGTCGGATCTGTATGCCCACTCGGGTCGTCGACCGGTCGCCTCCATCAACTTCGTCACCGCGCACGACGGGTTCACCCTGCGCGATCTCGTGTCGTACAACGACAAGCACAACGAGGCCAATGGCGAGGAGAACCGTGACGGTGAGTCACACAACCGCTCCTGGAACTGTGGGGTGGAGGGTGACACCGACGACGCGGGCGTGCTGGCGCTGCGCGCCCAGCAGCAGCGCAACATCCTCACCACGCTGTTGCTGTCCCAGGGCGTGCCGATGCTTCTGCACGGCGACGAACTGGGTCGCACCCAGAAGGGCAACAACAACGGCTACTGCCAGGACAATGAGATCTCTTGGGTGCATTGGGACCTGGCGGATTCGCAGCGGGACCTCCTGGACTTAACCCGCCGCCTGATCCAGTTGCGCCAGACCCACCCGGTCTTCCGGCGTCGCCGGTTCTTCGCCGGAGAGGCGGAGCACGGCGGTGAATCGGATCTGCACGACATCGAGTGGTTCAAGCCCGAGTTCGGGCACATGAGCAGCGAGGACTGGTCCAACGGGCTGGCCCGTTCCATCATGGTCTTCCTCAACGGTCAGGCCATTCAGGAGCCGGACCCGCGCGGCCAGCCGATCGTCGACGACCACTTCCTCCTCATGCTCAACGCGCACTACGAGCCGATCGAGTTCACCCTGCCCGACGCGGACTACGGCGAGCAGTGGTTCATCGAGATCGACACCGCCGCCGAGACGGTCGGCACCGACCCGGTGTCGGCCTCGAGCACGATCAACGTCCAGGGCCGGAGCGTCGTCGTGTTGCGCAGCCCACTGGTGGCCCCGAGCGGTCCGCCGCCGGGTGCCGCGGCGCCGGCCGCCGCCTCCGAGAGCGCCGCCGGCACCAAGCAGGCGATCCCGCAGGCTCGTGAGGACGGTGCCACGAACGGCGAGTCGACGTCGGAGGCCCCCCAGGAGGCACCCGCCGAGGGCGAGCACGCGCAGGAGGACCCGGCACCATGACGCACCGAGCCGGCCAGGGCCGCACGACCCCGCTGAGCACGTACCGGGTGCAGTTGCAGCCGGAGTTCACCTTTCGTGACGCGCAGCAGGTCCTGCCCCACCTGGCCGCGCTCGGCGTCAGCCACCTATACCTGAGCCCGATCCTCCAGGCCTCGCCCGGTTCGACGCACGGCTATGACGTCGTCGAACACGGCGAGGTCAACCAGGAGATCGGTGGGCGTGACGGTCTCGAGGAACTCGCCCGCGAGGCGAAGGCCCACGGTCTGGGGCTGATCGTCGACGTGGTGCCCAACCACATGACCACGCCCACCCCGGCGTGGCTCAACACCCAGTGGTGGTCCCTGTTGCGTGAGGGACCGGATTCCCCGTACGCGTCGTGGTTCGACGTCGACTGGGTCTCCGAGCAGGGCGACATCCTGGTTCCGGTGCTCGGCGACCGACTCGAGTCCGTGTTGGCCGCCGGTGACCTGGTCCTCGCCCCCGACGGCGGCGAACACGGCAACGAAACCGTCGTGCGGTACTTCGACCACGAGTTCCCGGTGCGCCGCGGGACGGCCGGCCTCCCGCTGCCCGAACTTCTCGAGGCCCAGCACTATCGGCTGGCCTTCTGGCGCGCCGGCGCCGGCCGGCTGAACTACCGGCGATTCTTCGACGTCTCCTCGCTCGTGGCCGTGCGGGTCGAGGATCCGTCCGTCTTCCGGGCCACACACGCCCTCTTCCGCGACTTGATCCACACCGGGACGGTCGATGGACTGCGGATCGACCACCCCGACGGCCTGGCCGACCCGCAGGGCTACCTCGACCGCCTCGCCGAGGCCACCGGCGACGCGTGGGTCGTCGTCGAGAAGATCCTTGAGGGCGAGGAGGAGGTGGAGGAGGCGTGGCGCTGTGCCGGCACGACCGGTTACGACGCACTCCTGCGTATCGGCGGGCTGTTCGTCGATCCGGCCGGTGAGGCATCGCTCACCGCGCTGTGGCACGAGATCTCGGCCGATCCGCGCTCCGTCAATGAGGTCGTGGCCGAGTCGAAGGCCCTCATCGTGCGGACCGGGCAGGCCGCCGAAGTGGCGCGTCTCGAACGCCTCGTGGCGCGGGCCCGCCCCGACCTCGAGGGCCAGGCCGTCACCGATGTTCTCGAGGCCCTGCTCGTGGCGATGCCGCGGTATCGCGCCTACGCCCACCCCGGGCGTGAGATGACCGTCGGTGCCCGGGAAGCCCTCGACGAGGCCGTCGCCGGATCGCGGGGCGTGCTGCCGCCGCAGGTCCACGACACCCTGGACGCGATCGCCGCGCTCGCGGTCGGCGACGGCGGTCAGAACGAGCGCGCGACCGCAGATTTCGTCACCCGATTCCAGCAGACCTGCGGACCGGTCATGGCCAAGGGCGTCGAGGACACCGCCTTCTACCGGCATCTGCGGCTGGCCGCGCTCAACGAGGTCGGCGGTGACCTCGCGCGCTTCGGGGTGTCGCCGACCGACCTGCACGCCTTCGCCGCCCGGCGCCTGACCGACTGGCCGACGACGATGACGACCCTCTCGACGCATGACACCAAGCGCAGCGAGGACGTGCGCGCCCGGCTGGCGGTGCTGAGCGAACTGCCCGATGAGTGGGGCCGATGGCTCGAGTCCGCGCGCGCCAGCGTGGCGGAGCGCCGTGGGGCCCGGGTCGACGGGCGCGTCGAGTACCTCATCTGGCAGACCCTCGTCGGGATCGCCGCCGATGACGGCACCGTGGCCGCCGATCGCCTGCACACCTACGTCGAGAAGTCGATGCGCGAGGCGAAGGAACAGACGACGTGGACCGAGGTCGACGCCGATTACGAGGAGCAGGTGCACGCGTTCGTCGACACGGTTCTCGGCGACGCGGCGGTCACCGATCACGTCGCGGCGTGGCTGGCTCGCACGGCCGCCGCGACGCGGGCGAACATCCTCGGGCAGAAGCTCGTTCAGCTCATCCACCCGGGCGTGCCGGACATCTACCAAGGCACTCAAGTCACCTCGCTCGTGCTCGTGGACCCCGACAACCGCGCACCGGTCGATCACTCGCGGATCGCCGCTCGGCTGGCTGAACTCGACTCCGGCGCGTCCCCGCGAGACCTCGACGACGAGAAGTTGGCCGTGACCGCCCAGGCGCTGCGGGTCCGCCGAGACCACCCCGAGTGGTTCATCGGCGAGGCCGCGACGTGGGTCCCGCTCGAGGCGAGCACCGAGCACGTGTTCGCCGTGGGGCGCGGGGACCACTCCGGCGTGCACGTCGTCGCGCTCGCCGCTCGCCTGACCGAGTCGGTCGCGGCTGCCGGTGGGTGGGGCGACGCGACGATCACCCTGCCGCCGGGGGCGTGGCGCGACACCCTGACCGGGCGCGAAACCGCCGGCGGCACCCAACCGGTGGGCCACCTGCTCGAGGCCGGGCCGGTCGCGCTGCTCGTGCGGATGGAGGCCTGACATGGCGTCTGGAGACGTCCGGGTCTGGGCGCCGACCGCGCCCGCCGTCGAGATCGAGATCGGGTACCCGGCGCAGCGACGCGAACCCCTCACCCCGGTCGGCGGGGGGTGGTGGCGGTGGGACGGAGATCCGAGCGCCCAGATCCCGTTCGACTATGCCTTCGTCATCGACGGGCAGGCCCACCCCGACCCGCGCGGTCTGGCGTTGCCGCACGGCGTGGACGGGCCCAGCCGGTGGTTCGACCCGTCCCGGTTCGGCTGGACCGACGCCGCCTGGCGCGGGCCCCGCGACGGCGTCGGCGCCCTGGGGGGAGTGCTCTACGAACTGCACGTCGGGACGTTCACCCGGGCCGGCACCCTCGACGCGGCGATCGATCGACTGGACCATCTCGTCGACCTCGGCATCGACGTCGTCGAACTCATGCCGCTGGCGCCGTTCCCGGGCCGGTGGGGGTGGGGTTACGACGGCGTGGCGACGTACGCGGTGCACGACGGGTACGGCGGGCCGGAGGCGCTGCAGCGCTTCGTCGACGCGGCCCACGCGCGAGGACTCGGGGTCTGTCTGGACCTCGTGTACAACCACCTCGGTCCCTCCGGCAACCACCTGTGGGCCTTCGGTCCGTACTTCACCGACGACCACCAGACTCCCTGGGGCAAGGGCCTCAACCTCGACGGTCACGACAACGCCGAGGTGCGGCAGTGGGTGCTCGACCACGCCGTGCAGTGGGTGCGCGACTTCCACGTCGACGCCTTCCGGCTCGACGCGGTCCACGCCCTTCAGGACGACTCGCCTCGGCACCTGCTCGCCGAGTTGGCCGACACCGTTCACGCGTTGGCCGCCGACCTGGGCCGACCGGTGCACCTCATCGCCGAATCCGACCTCAACGACGAGATCATGGTCACCCCGACCGATCGCGGTGGTCGCGGGATGGACGCGCAGTGGGACGACGACATCCACCACGCCCTCCACGTCACCGCGACGGGGGAGAACCAGGGGTACTACGCCGACTTCGGCGGGGGCACTGCGGCGTTCCCCGACGGCGGGCCCGTGGCGGTGCTGGCGACGGTGCTGCAGGAGGTGTTCCTCCACAACGGGCGGATGTCGACGTTCCGCGGCAAGGTCTGGGGTCACCCGGTGGAGCCGGCCGGCCGGGCCGACCGATTCGTCGCCTACCTCCAGACCCACGACCAGGTCGGCAACCGGGCCACCGGTGATCGGATCGGCGTGACGGCCGGTCCGACGCGGCAGGTCGCCGCCGCGGCGCTCTACCTGCTCTCGCCGTACACGGCCATGGTGTTCATGGGCGAGGAGTGGGCTGCCTCGACCCCGTTCGCATACTTCACGTCGTTCGACGATGTGGCGCTGGCCGAGTCGGTGCGGCAGGGCCGCCGCCGTGAGTTCGCCACCCACGGATGGCGCGAGGCCGACATCCCCGACCCGCAGGCCGAATCCACTCGCGATGCCAGCGTGCTGCGCTGGGAGGAACGCGGGAGCGCCGATCACGCGCGCGTCTGGGAGGCCTACCGGACCCTGATCGCCCTGCGCCGGACCGTGCCGGATCTGGCTTCGGGCCGGATCGATGAGATCGCCACGGACTTCGACGAGAGTGGGCGATGGGTGTCGATGCGGCGCGGTGACGTGCACGTCATCGCGGCGTTCGGTGAGACCGCGGTGTCGGTCCCGGCGCCGGCGGGTGCGGAGGTGCTGTTCGCGATGGACGGTACGTATGCCGACGGGGACGTGCAGCCCGAGGGTGGAACGATCGATGAGGCGACCGTACGGTTCTCCGGTCCTGGCGTGATCGTCCTCCACGGTTCGAGGTGATAGCGACCGCTGGAGCGGTCGCTATCACCTCGAACCGGCGGGGGACGGCGGGGGCGGCGCCGCCAAGTCGGTGTCGACCTCGCGGGACACGCCGATGGTCGTCAGCGTCGTCGTCGACGTCGCCCCCGTGACCGGGTCGACCACCGTGACGACGTGGCGACCGTGGCGGGGGAGCGGCAAGGACCAGTGACCGGTCACGTCCGTGCGGGTCGTGCCCGCGGACTGACCGGTCAATTGGGTCACCGCGACCAGCGCCCCGCCGACGGGCCGACCACCGCTGACCACACGCCCGGACAGGTCGAGGCGGTGACCCAGGTCGATGTCGTCGTGACTGCCCGGCGCCAGGTCGAGCAACGCCCCGGCCGGGTCGTAGCCGTCGGCGGCGACGACCCGCAGGTAGCGTCCGGGGGAGGGGACGACCAGCGACCACGTGCCGTCGCTCTCGACCCGTGACCAGTCGACCTGCGAGCCGGCTTCGGTGAACACCGTCACGACGGCGGTGCGCAGGGGCCGGCCGGCGTCGTTGTGCACCGTGCCGGTGACCACGAGCTCGGCCGACTTGGCGACCTCCGGGCCGGCCGCGGGAACCGGTTCGAGGCGCGGGATGAGCGCGGTGACGACGGCACCGAGCAGGGCTCCTCCGGCCGCGATCCAGAACACGTGCTGGAAGGCCGCGAACGCCGGCAGGCTCTCGCCGTCGACGACCACCGTGGTCGTCGACAGCAGGGACGCGACGACCGCGCTCGCCACGGACGTGCCGACCGAGCGGAACAGGACGTTGAGGCCGTTCGCGGCGGCGGTCTCGGTGATCGGCGTCGCGGTCATGATGAGGTTCGGCATGGCGGCGTAGGCGATGCCCGCGCCGCCGGCCACGACCATCGCCCCGACGGCGACCATCCACGCCTCGTGACTGAGGAAGACGCGCGAGACGTACCCGACGGCGAGGGTGAGGAGACCGATCATCAGCGTGACTCGGCCGCCGAAGCGGCGGATCCAACGGGCGGCCAGCGGCGCGGCGGCGATCATCGCCAGGCCGCCGGGGAGCATCCACAGGCCGGCGATCAGGGCGGTGAGGCCGAAGCCGTACCCGGTGCCCGACGGCAACTGCAGCAGCTGGCTGGTCGAGAGGTTGTTGCCCAGCAGGGCAAACCCGGCGAGCAGCGCGGCGATGTTGGTCAGCAGGATGGGGCGGCGTGCGGCGGTGCGCAGGTCGACCATCGGGTGGGTGGCGCGCAGTTCCCAGGGCACCCACGCGGCGATCAGGACCACCGCGAGCAGGGCCAGCAGCAGCGTGCGTTCATGCGTCCACCCCCAGTGTCCGCCCTTGGTGATGACGAGCAGCAGGGCGACGAGGGCGAGGCTGAGCAGCAGGGCTCCGACGATGTCGAATCGGCCGGGGGTTCGCACCGTCGACTCCGGCACGACGATGAAGACGGCCACGAACATGATCAGCCCGAAGATGGCCGAGAACCAGAACACCCAGTGCCAGCTGAAGTTGCCGGCGATCAGGCCGGCGACGACCGGGCCGATCGCGGCTCCGACACCCATCGACGAACTCATGAGTGCCACGGCGCCGGTGACCCGCTCGCGGGGCAGCTCGTCGCGCAACACGCTGATCCCGACCGGGATGAGGGCCGCGGCGAATCCCTGCAGCACGCGCCCGAGAACGATGACCGGCAGCGTTGTGCCCAGGGCCCCGATCACCGATCCGACGGTGAGGACGGCCAGCGACAGCAGAATCATGCGCCGTTTGCCGTACATGTCCGCCGCGCGCGAGACGATCGGCGTCGAGACCGCCCCGCTGAGCAGCGTGGCGGTCACCAACCAAGAGGTGTCCTCGGTGCTCGTGCCCAGGGAGACCTGGATCTCGAGAAGCAGGGGGATGACCAGCGTCTGCTGGAGCGAGACGATGGCGCCGGTGATGGCCAGGACCGCGAGCAGGATCGTGTCGCGGCGCCCGGTCGAGGTCATTCGGCCTCGGCGCGAAGTGACTCCTTGATCCGGAGCATCCCCTCCTGCGCCACGGAGGCGAGCAGGAGCCCGTCGGGGGAGTAGATGTGTCCGATGCCCAGACCGCGACCACCCTGTGCGGACGGCGAGTGCTGGTCGTAAAGCACCCAGTCGTCGAACTTCACGGGTCGATGGAACCACATCGAGTGGTCAAGGCTGGCCGCGCGCAGACGTGGTTCGGACCACACGAGCTGGTGCTCGCGGATGATCGTCTCGAGGATCGTGTAGTCGGAGGCGAACGCGAGCACCGCGGCATGCAGCAGTGGGTCGTCGGGCAGGGCACCGACGGCGCGCAACCACACGCTCTGCTTGTAGGAGCGGTGCGTGGCCTGGGCGTTGTAGAGGTTGCCCTGGACGTGACGGTGCTCGATCGGCCGGGGAATGATCTGCTTCGTCCCCGGCAGGTCCATGCCCGTGTAGTACTCGCCCAGCGAATCGAGCTCCTCGGGCCGGGGGACCACCGGCATCGGCCGCTGGTGCTCGATACCCGGAGCCGGGTCCTGGAACGAGGCGGTCATCGTCAGAATCGTCTCGCCGTCCTGCAGGGCGTAGACCCGCCGCGCGGAGAACGAGTGGCCGTCACGCAGGTGCTCGACCGCGAAGCGAATCGGCTGCGAATCGTCACCGGTGCGCAGGAAGTAGGCGTGCAGCGAGTGGATCGGCCGGTCGGGGTGGATGCTGCGAACGGTCTGGCCGGCGGCCATGATCGACTGCGCCAGCACCTGTCCGCCGAACACCCGGTGGTGGCTCGTGCGCAGGCTGCGGGCGATGAAGACCTCGGCGCCGATGTCGGCGAGGGCGTCACCGCCCTCGTGCATCGCCACCTTGCTGCGGGTCTCACCCACTCGGGTCAGATCGAGCACGGCCAGCAGGTCGGCCAGTGCCTCCTGGAGGTCGAGGTCGGTCGGCTCGAGCGAGGTGTCGGTGTTGTCCCCGGTCATGGTGCTGACGATAGCGACGCGCAGTTTCGCGGTGGCGGGCACCCCTCCCTTGACGGCCGCTACCCGTCGATGGCAAGGGCGAAGGGCAATACCGCTTCGGCGCTGGCCCGACGCAGCTCCCGCCCCGCCACGGTGAGCGACCACCTGGAGGAGACGAGGTCGTCGACGAGCAGGACCGGGCCGGGATGGGCGGCTAGGGCAGCGCCGAGGTCGGCGCCGACCGCAAAACGCTGCCACGTCGAGGCGAGCCGGAAGGCGCTGTTCCCGCCCGGGCCCGCGGTGGGGCCACCGTCGACGAGATCGAGCGTGCCGAGCAGGGGCAGCCGCCCGATCTGTGCCAACTGGGCCGCCAGGCTCCCGACGAGGACGGGCCGGCCGCGGCTGGGCATGGCCACGACCCCGGTCGGTCGGGTCGACCACCCCCACTGGGCGAGCACCTGCACGCAGGCCCTGACGACGTCCGGGGGCACCGGGGCGTCCGGCTCGCTGAGCAGGGCACGCAGGCGCGGGCCCCAACCGAGGTCGGTGAGCCGGGAGAGGGCTTGACCTTCGGCGAGGAGCTCGCCGGGGGCGAGGCGCCCCTTGACCTCGACGCCGAGCGCAGCCATGCCGGAGGGCCACTGCGAACGCGGTTCGATCGGCGTGCCGACGCGGGCCAGGCCGGCGGTGGCGGTGCGCAGAGCGGCGTCAGGCAGATCGGTGGGGAACCACGCTCCGGCGCAGGTGTCACACCGGCCGCACGGCGTGGCCGAGGGATCGTCGAGAAAGCGTTGGAGCATCGCCATGCGGCATTCAGTGGAGCGCTCGTAGTCGAGCATGTGCTCCTGCTCGGCGCGCCGCGCCTGCGCGACCCGCTCGTAGCGCGGAGCGTCGTAGTGCCAGGGCTGCCCCGTCGCGATCCAGCCGCCCTTGACCCGGGTCACCGCCCCCTCGACGTCGAGCACCTTGAGCAGCAGGTCGAGACGGGTGCGGCGGATGTCGACGCGCGACTCGAGGGCCGGCACCGAGAGCGGGCCGGACGCCGTCGCCAGCGTGTCGATCACGGCGGCGGCCTGGGCCGGGTCCGGCATGGCGGCGGAGGCGAAGTAGGCCCAGATCTCGCGGTCGTCGGTGCCGGGCAGGAGCAGGACATCGGCGTTGTCGGTCGCTCGACCGGCGCGGCCGACCTGCTGGTAGTACGCCACGGGCGAGGCGGGCGCACCCAGGTGGACGACGAAACCGAGATCCGGCTTGTCGAAGCCCATACCGAGCGCGGAGGTGGCCACGAGGGCCTTGACCCGGTTGTGTCGAAGGTCCTCCTCGAGCCGCGCGCGATCCTCGGTGTCGGTGCGGCCGGTGTAACTGCGCACCTCATGGCCGGCGGAGCGCAGCGCGGTCGCGACGTCCTCCGCCGCCGACACGGTCAGGGCGTAGATGATGCCGCTGCCGGGCAGGTCGTTCAGGTGGGCCAGCAGCCAGGCCAGGCGGCGCTCGGCGTTGGTCGGGGGCAGCACCCCCAACCGCAGCGACGCGCGAGCCAGGGGGCCGCGAATGGTCAGGACCTCACGTCCACCGACGCCCAACTGCTCGACCACGTCGTCGACGACGCGTTGGTTGGCCGTCGCGGTCGTCGCCAGGACCGGCGTGTCGGAGGACAGGTCGGAGAGCAATTCGCGGATCCGCCGGTAGTCGGGCCGGAAGTCATGCCCCCAATCGCTGATGCAGTGGGCCTCATCGACGACCACCAGGCCGGCGCGCGCGGCGAGGTCGGGCAATTGCTCGGCGCGGAAGACCGGATTGGACAGGCGTTCGGGGGAGACGAGCAGGACATCGACATCGTCGGCGGCCAGACGATCGCGCACCTCGCCCCATTCGGTGGCATTCGCCGAGTTGATCGACACCGCCCGCACCCCGGCGCGCTGCGCGGCGGCGATCTGGTCACGCATCAGGGCGAGCAATGGCGAGACGATCAGCGCCGGACCGTAACCGGCCGCCCGCTGCAGCGCCGCCGCGACGAAGTAGACGGCCGACTTGCCCCACCCGGTGCGCTGCACGACCAACACCCGACGGTGGTGCTGCACGAGCGCGGTGATGGCCTCGAGCTGACCGTCGCGGAACTGCGCGTCGTCACGGCCGACGAGCTGCCGCAGGGTCGCGACCGCGGCCTGCTCGAGGTCGGCGGAGGGCCCGGCGTCGGCGTGGGGTGTCGTCATGGTCCTCCACGCTAGGCGACAGCCCCGACACCGCAGTGCGGTCATCCACAGGGAAACGCCCCGGACTATCGTGTCCGGGTGACGACCAGCACCGAGGACCCCGGCACCGACCCCGTCGGCCCCACCG
>NZ_BCRE01000050.1 GCF_001552435.1 Kribbia dieselivorans NBRC 106261 | reverse complement strand
CATCGCCGACGACGAGGAGGCCGACCCGTCGTGGCGGCCCACGGCCGCCGTCGAGGAGTGGCTCGACGCCGACCTCGCCGGCCGGTGGGCGACGCTCCTGCGCACGTGGCTGCCGTCGCTGCGGTTCGCCGCGCGCGTGGGGCAACCGCTGCGCACCGGGGCGATCAACGCGCTCGGCGCCGAGGTGCAATGGCCGCCGGTGCGTTCGTTGCGCCTCGAGGTGCTGCAGGTGCTCGCGGCGCTGCCGACCGGAGTCTCGATCGACGTCGAGGGGGTCGTGGCGCAGTTGCGGCACGCGCGGCCGCGGCGGATGCCGAAGGATCCGGACACGATCGTCGAGGGGATCCTGCGCCCGGCGGCATTGCTCGGGGTCACGGCGCGTGGGGCGTTGTCGGGGGCGGGGCGGGCGCTGCTGGCGCACGGGTCGATGGAGGTGCCCGTCGGCACGCAGGACCGCGATGACCTCGCCACCGAGCTGCGCGGCTGGCTGCCGGAGATCGTCGAGAGGGTCCACGTGCAGGCGGACCTGACGATCATCGCGCCCGGGCCGGTGGTGGGTCGGCTCGACCGGTTCCTGCGGCTGGTCTCCGACCTCGAGTCGCGCGGCGGAGCGACGGTGCATCGGCTGTCGGAGGCCAGTGTGCGGCGCGCGTTGGACGCTGGGGAGAGCGCCGAGAGCGTGCTCGCCGCGCTGGCTGAGTCGGCCACGGCGGCGCTGCCGCAGACCGTGGAGTACCTCGTGCGCGACGTGGCGCGGCGGCACGGACGGCTGCGGGTCGGTGGCGCGGGGAGTTACCTGCGCAGCGACGATCCGGGCAGCTTGGCCGGGTTGCTCGCGCTGCGGGAGTTGAGCCATCTCGGGTTGCACCAGATCGCGCCGACGGTGGTGATCAGCCCGTTGGACCCGTCGATGGTCATCCCGGCGCTGCGCGAGGTCGGGGCGTCACCGGTGCGAGAGAACGCGGGCGGGATCGTCGTACGGCCGGGCGCGCGGCGACGCGCGGGCCGGTTGACGACGCCGGCCAATCACAGCGCTCCGATCGTGTCGAACGTCGATGACGCGGTGATCTCGGCGACGATCGAGTCACTGCGCGTGGGGCAGGCCCGCAGTGACGCCAATCTCAAGGCGGCGGCGGCACGGCAGGGTCCGTCGATCCCGGCGAGCGACCCGACGCAGAGTCTGGCGGTGCTGCGCGAGGCGGCGGCCGAGCAGCGCGGGGTGTGGGTCGGGCACAGCAACGCGCTCGGGCAGGTGATCCGCGTGCTGTTCTACCCACGGTCGATCGAGGGCGGCCGGGTGCGCGGCTCCGTCGACGGGGTGGAACAGGTGCTGTCGGTGCACCGCATCACCGGCGTCGCCCCGGAGTAGGTGGGCCGCCCCCTCACGCCGAGTGGTCAATCCTTGCGACATAACGGACCGTTACGTCGCAAGGATTGACCACTCGGCGACGGGTTGGGTGCGAGGAGTTCGGGCCGGCTCAGGCGCCGGCGAGCGCCTTGACGACGCCGCTGGCGGAGGGGCGACCGAGCTGCTGCGCCATCCAGACCGAGGTCTCGACGAGCGCGTCCAGGTCGACGCCGGTCTCCACGCCGGCGCCGTGCAGCGCCCACACGAGGTCCTCGGTGGCGAGGTTGCCGGTGGCCGACTTCGCGTACGGGCATCCGCCCAGGCCACCGGCGGAGGAGTCGACGATCGTCACGCCCGCCCGCAGCGCGGCCATGGTGTTCGCCAAGGCCTGGCCGTACGTGTCGTGGAAGTGCACGGCGATCCGAGAAATGTCGATACCGCGCTCCTGCAATGCCGCGAGGAGCCGCTCGACCTGGCCGACCGTGGCCACGCCGATGGTGTCGCCGAGGGAGAGCTCGTCGCACCCGAGTTTCATGAGGCGCACCGCGACGTCGACGACCTGGGCGATGTCGACGTCGCCCTCCCACGGATCACCGAAGCACATGGAGACGTAGCCGCGTACCCACAGGCCGGCGTCCTTGGCGCGCTTGACCGTCGGGGTGAACATGTCGAACTGGCCGTCGAGCGTGGAGTTGAGGTTTTTCTGCGCGAACGTCTCGGTCGCCGACGCGAACACGGCGATGGCCTCGACTCCGGAGGCTAGAGCCCGGTCCAGGCCACGCTCGTTCGGCACGAGCACCGGGCGGTTGCGGCGTCGCCCCTCGTCGCCGAGCAATTCAAGGAGCTCAGCGGCGTCGGCGAGCTGCGGCACCCACGTCGGGTTGACGAAGGAGGTCGTCTCGACGGTGCCGAGCCCAGCAGCGATCAGGCGGCGTACGAACTCCGCCTTGACCTCGACCGGCACGACGGATTTCTCGTTCTGGAGCCCGTCGCGAGCGCCGACCTCGTAGATCGTCACGCGGGCCGGCAGCCCAGCGGCGGGTTCAACCTGTGGAGTACGCATGCCTCCATGGTCGCAAGGTGACGTACGTCAGTGGAAGTCGTCAGGCATTAGATTGGGTCACAGTGGCCCGATCGCGGTGATCAGCCGACAACCTCAGGGGGAAGCGATGTCCGAGGAGCCGAAGCGCAGCGAGAACGCGCTCGAGGGCGGAACCGAACCGCAGCGTGACCTGTGGTCGGACCCGACCGCGCCGGTACCGACGTACGGGGCGACCGAGCAGATCCCGACCGGAGCGCCGACCGAGCAGGTTCCCGTCACGCCGCCGACTGAGCAGGTGCCGACCGGAGCGCCGACCGAGCAGGTGCCGGTGACGCCGCCGACTGAGTCGGGGAACGCCGCTCCGCCGCCACCGGCCCCCACCTCGGCCGAGCCGTACCCGACCGCGGCGCCCTACACGCCGCAGCCCTACGGCCAGGAGCAGTACGGCCAGGGGCAGTCCGGTCAACAGGCGTACGGCCAGCAGACCTACGGGGAACAGCCGTACGGCACCCAGCCCTACGGCGCTCCGCCCACGCCGCCGCAGGCGTACGGCCAGCCGGCGCCGCAGTACTCCGGCGACTACCACCCCACGTCGTCGACGAACACCTCGGCCGTCGTGCTGCTTGTGCTCTCGCTGCTCGCGCCGTTCATCGGGTTGGTGCTACAGCCGATCGCCGCCGTCCCAGCCATCGTGGCCCTGACCAAGCAGTCGACCGACCCGGCGAGCAGCCGCCGCTGGACCCGCGGCGGCTGGATCACCTTCGCCATCCTCATCGTGCTCGAGATCATCCTGATCATCGCGGCGATCGCCTTCTTCGCGGTCCTGGTGCGCGACGGCGTGGTTGGCCCCGATGGCACCTTCCCCTCACCGACCGAACAGTACGGCGGCGGCAGCGTCTGACCGCCCGCGCACCCTTCCACCCCGGCGCGGGACGGCAATTCAGGGAATTCGGGCAAATTGGACATATCGGACACAATTCGGACATATCGGACTCAATGAGACGGATATCCCCCGTTTCCGTTGACGCTCCCTGCATTCTCCGGGAGGCTGGTCAGAATGGTGCGTGGACTATTTCTACGCGCCCAGCGAGGTCAGCGACGATTTGACGGGGGAACCAATCATGCGGGACGGAAACCGACACCGACTCGTTTCATGGCGCGCGGCCATGGCAGCAGCGGTCGTCACCGGGCTGGGCTCGGCCGCGGCGGGCGTGACACCTGCGACTGCGGCGACCGGTCCCGACCTGACCGTGCCCTCGGTCGCGGCCCCGCCGTCCTCCGTCATGGCCGGAGAATCGATACGCGTCTCGGCGAAGATCGCCAATACCGGCAATCGGAGCGCCGCCAAAACCACGACACGGTTCTACCTCTCGACCGACGCGAAGAAGAGCAAAGGCGACCGACTCATCACCTCGAAGGCGACCACGTCCCTGCGAGCCAAGCGGTCCACGACCGTCACCACCACCGCGAAACTCTCGAGCGCGATCCCGGCACGCACGTACCGCCTCATCGTCTGCGCCGACGCCACCTCCAAGGTCCGCGAAACGCGTGAGACGAACAACTGCCGCACCGCCACCCGCGCCGTCAAGGTCACCCCGGCCCGCGCCGACCTGGTCATCTCCTCCTTCTCCTCTCCACCCGCCAAGGTCACCCGCGGCACGGCCATGAAGGTCACCGCCAAGGTCGCCAACACCGGCACCAAGACCGCCGGGGCCAGCACCACCCGCTTCCACCTCTCCACCGACGCCAAGTTCAGCACCAACGACCGGGTCCTCACCTCCCGGTCCACGCCCTCACTGGCGGCCGGCAAGTCGGCGACCGTGACGTCCTCGCCGACCGTGCCCAACGCCACTCCCCCCGGCAGTTATCACCTCATCGCCTGCGCCGACGCCACCAAGAAGGTCACCGAACGCTCCGAGGTCAACAACTGCCGCACCGCCACGCGTCGGGTCACGATCGAGACCCCCGATACCACCCCGGGCGGGCAGTTCCTCAAAACCCCCAACCCGCTCAACGTCACCTACGCCACCGAAGAGGTGACGCAGCACTTGGACTTCGATTTCCCGGACGGCGCCATCGTCTATATCCACACCGTGACGGGCAGCGACGGCACGACCTACGAACTGCGCGTGCCGCACAACGCGACCATCACCCCGGTCGAGATCACCATGCGGCCGGTCACCGCCATCACCGGATCGCCGTTCACCAGCGGCCTCGGCGCCGTCGAGATCCGCCCACACGGCCTGCAACTGATCGAACCCGCGACCCTGACGATCACCCCGAAGAACGGCGCCTCCGGCACACCGACCGCGTTCAAGTACGCCGAGGGGGGATACGACTTCCACCCCTACCCCTCGAAGCTCAACGCCAAGAGCGTGACCATGCAGCTGATGAGTTTCTCCACCGTCGGAGCCGCGAACGCCACCGCCGCCCAGATCGACACCGCCCGCACGCGCTACACCGAACAGGCCCGCGGCCAACTCGAATCCGCCGCCGCCACCGGCGACACCTCCGACCTCAAGTCCACCCTCGAGGGCTACACAAAGGACGTCGTCGACCCACTTGTCGAGCAGGGCATGAAGAGCGACGACGCCGCCCGCGAGGCCATTTCGGAGTTGACCAACCTCGAACGCACCGCCCAACTCCTCGGCTTCAAGGAAGGCGAGATCGTCCCCGACCTGGCCAAGAAGATCAGTGACCTCATCGCCGCGGCCATGGCCCGCGCCGACCACAACTGCCGCAACGACCACCGCCTCGACCGTGCCGTCGACATGATCGCCCTGGCCCGCACCGCCGCCCTGCTCGGCGACCAAGACCTCGCCGACTTCGCACTGGAGGCCTTCAGCGCCTGCCTGCGCTGGCGAGTCGACTACTCGGCAAGGTACGAGGACCAGGAGGTCTGGAGTGACTTCCCTCCGCACTACTACGACCAGAACCGGCAGGTCGATCTCCCCGCGTCGAGTCGTGACCTCTACATCGACTTGAGCGACACGCTCCTCCCGGCTGGCTACGTCAACGGCTTCGGGCGGCTGGTATGGGGCGAGGCCAGGTTCGTGCAGACCGGGGTCAGCGACGACAACACCCCCTTCTACTACCACGAGTACTTGACCAACTTATCCGACGGCGACATCGGTGCCCGACTTGTCCTCGATCTCAACGACTACGCACCGCCGCCGAGCAAGCTGGCCGCCCCCGAACGGGCGGCCGACACCCAGCAGTTGCAGATCGGGGTGCCCGAGGTTCACTCGGGTTGGCTGTGGGACCGACAGCTGACACCCCTGCTTGGCAAGACCAAGCGCTCGAACCTCAACGGCCCGCTCCCGGACGGCGCCGCGGGGGAGCTCACAAAGAGGTGGAGCGGCATGAACACCACGGCGCACACCCGATACGCGGATAATCCGGAGTTCGGGGGCAACGTGCTGACCATCAAGTTCTCACCCGCCGACCAGCAGGGTGCTGAGATGGTCAGCAGGCGTTGGGAGGACTCCTTCGCCACATGCAATACGCAGGGAGCCAGCTGTTGGGTCAAGGCCAAGACCGAGGTCACGCTGACCCACGCGCCCAAGTGACCGCCCCACGCCCCGTCGAGTGATGGTTTCGGGTCGCCCCAGGAGTCCTGGGGCGACCCGAAACCATCACTCGACGGTAGACTCGAACGAGTGACTGACGGACCGCTGATCGTCCAGAGCGACAAGACCCTCCTGCTCGAGGTCGACCACCCGACCGCACAGGACGCCCGCCGTGCCATCGCCCCGTTCGCCGAACTCGAACGCGCGCCCGAGCACGTGCACACCTACCGCGTCACCCCGCTGGGCCTGTGGAACGCCCGCGCCGCCGGCCACGACGCCGAGCAGGTTGTCGACGCGCTCGTGCGCTACTCCCGCTACCCCGTGCCGCATGCGCTGCTCGTCGACGTCGCCGAGACGATGGACCGCTACGGCCGCCTCACCCTGACCAAGGACGACTCCGGCAACCTCGTCCTGCGCACCACCGACCGCGCCGTGCTCGCCGAGATCCAGCGGCACAAGAAAATCAAACCGCTTCTCGGAGAAGCGATCGACGACGACACCGTGCTCGTGCACCCCTCCGAGCGCGGCCACCTGAAACAAGAACTGCTCAAGGTCGGCTGGCCCGCCGAGGACCACGCCGGTTACGTCGACGGCGAGGCCCACGCCATCGATCTCGACGAGAACGGCTGGTCGCTGCGGCCGTACCAGTCGCAGGCCGTCGATGGCTTCTGGGACGGCGGCTCCGGCGTCGTCGTGCTCCCGTGCGGCGCGGGCAAGACCCTCGTCGGCGCCGGGGCGATGGCCAAGGCCAAGGCGACGACGCTCATCCTCGTGACGAACACGGTCTCGGCCCGGCAGTGGCGCGACGAGTTGCTCAAACGCACAAGCTTGACGGAGGACGAGATCGGCGAGTACTCCGGCGCACGCAAGGAGATTCGTCCGGTCACCATCGCGACCTACCAGGTCCTGACGACAAAGCGCAAGGGTGTGTACCCGCACCTCGACCTGCTCGACGCCCGCGACTGGGGGCTGATCCTCTACGACGAGGTGCACCTCCTGCCGGCGCCGATCTTCCGCATGACCGCCGACCTGCAGGCCCGGCGCCGCCTCGGCCTGACCGCCACGCTCGTGCGCGAGGACGGGCGCGAGGCCGACGTCTTCAGCCTCATCGGCCCCAAGCGCTTCGACGCTCCGTGGAAGGACATCGAGGCGCAGGGCTACATCGCGCCGGCCGACTGCGTCGAGGTCCGGGTGACCCTGCCGGACTCCGACCGCATGGCCTACGCCGTCGCCGAACCCGACGACCGCTACCGACTTGCGGCCTGCGCGCCGGCGAAGATCCCGATCGTCGACACCCTCGTGGCCCGCCACGCCGGACAGCCGCTGCTCGTCATCGGCCAGTACATCGACCAGCTCGAGGAGGTCGCGGCGCACATCGGGTCGGACATCATCACCGGTCAGACCCCGGTCAAGGAGCGCCAGCGGTTGTTCCAAGCGTTCCGCACCGGGGAGATCTCGCATTTGGTGGTGAGCAAGGTCGCGAACTTCTCGATCGACCTGCCGGAGGCGAGTGTGGCGATCCAGATCAGTGGCACGTTCGGTTCGCGCCAGGAGGAGGCGCAGCGTCTCGGCCGCGTGCTGCGCCCCAAGGGTGATGGGCGGACCGCGCATTTCTACACGATCGTCGCGCGCGACACCGTCGATGCCGACTTCGCGGCGCACCGCCAGCGTTTCCTCGCCGAGCAGGGATACGCGTATCGGATCGTCGACGCCGCTGACGTCACCCCCGACGCCTGACCCCCGCGCGCTATCTCGCCGAGTGATGGTTTCGGGCCGCTTCAGGAGCCCCGAAGCGGCCCGAAACCATCACTCGGCGGAGCACCCACACGCATGGGAGGGGAAATCGGACAAATCGGACGACTTCACCCGATTCATTGACCCCACTCGGATTCACCGACAGGCTGGATCCTTGTCAGCGCGAGGAATTCCTACGCGTCAACGATTCCGGGGGTCAGATCATGCAGCGCACCGACCGACACCGACGTTCTTCATTGCGCATGGGCATCGCGACCGCCGTCGTCGCCGGGCTGGGCACGGCCGCGGCGGGCGTTGCACCGGCGACTGCGGCGACCGGCCCCGATCTGACCGTCCCCTCGGTCGCGGCCCCACCGTCCTCCGTCATGGCCGGAGTGTCGATGCGCGTCTCGGCCAAGGTCACCAACACCGGCAATCGGAGCGCGGCGAAGACGACGACCCGCTTCTACCTCTCCACCGACGCGAAGATGAGCAAGGGCGACCGGCTCATCGCTAGCAAGGCCACGACCTCGTTGCGGGCCAAACGCTCCACGACGGTCACCACCACGCCGAAACTCTCGACCGCCACACCCGCTCGCACGTACCGCCTCATCGTCTGCGCCGACGCCACGTCGAAGGTCCGCGAAACCCGCGAATCGAACAACTGCCGCACCGCAACTCGCGCCATCAAGGTCACCCCCGCCCGCGCCGACCTCGTCATCTCCTCGGTCACCGCACCGCCGGTCAAGGTCACCCGCGGCGCGCCGATGAAGGTCACCGCGAAGGTCGCCAACACCGGCACGAAGAGCGCCGGAACCAGCACGACCCGCTTCTACCTCTCGACCGACACGAAGTACGGCACGAGTGATCGGCTGCTGACGTCACGCTCGACCGCAGCCCTGATACCCGGCAAATCGGTGACGGTCTCCTCCACGCCGACCGTGCCCAACGGCACTCCGCCCGGCACGTATCACCTCGTCGTCTGCGCCGACGCCGCGAAGAAGGTCGTCGAGAAGTCGGAGACGAACAACTGCCGCGCCTCGACCCGAGGCGTCACCGTCGAGGTCGCCGGCACGCCGCCGGGTGGGTTCCTCAAGACACCCAACCCACTCAACGTCACCTACACCACCGAGAACGTGACGCAGAAAAAGTCATTCTCGTTCCCGGACGACATCTACACGGTCACCGGCGCCGATGGCACGACGTACGAGTTGCGGGTTCCGATCAACGCGACCGTCACCCCGGTCGACATCACCCTGCGGCCAGTCACCTCGATCGACGGATCGCCGTTCACGGGCGGACTCGGGGCCGTCGAGATTCGCCCGCACGGACTTCAGTTGCTCCAACCCGCCACGCTGACGATCACCCCGCCGAAGGGTGTCTCCGGCACGCCGACGGCGTTCAAGTACGCCGAGGGCGGGTACGACTTCCACCCCTATCCCTCGAAGCAGGAGGGCCAGGCGGTGACGATGCAGTTGATGAGCTTCTCCACCGCTGGAGCCGCGAACGCCACGACTGCGCAGATCGACGCGGCCCGCACCCGGTACACCGAACAGGCCCGTGCGCAACTCGAATCCGCCGTCGCGACCGGTGACGCCTCCGATCTGCGCTCCACGCTGGAGGGCTACAAGAGAGACGTCGTCGACCCCCTCGTCGAGCAGGGGAAGTCCAGCGACGACGCCGCCCGCGAGGCCATCTCGGAGTTGACCAACCTCGAACGCACGGCCCAACTGCTCGGTCTCAAGGAGGGCGAGATCGTCCCCGACCTCGCGAAGAAGATCGGCGACCTCATCGCCGCCGCCATGGCCCGCGCCGACCAGAACTGCCGCGTCGACCACCGCATCGACCGCGCCCAAGACCTCATGGGCCTGGCCCGCACCGCCGCCCTGCTCGGCGACCAGGACCTGGCCGACTTCGCCATCGACAGCATCAGCGCGTGCCTGCGATGGCGGGTCGACTACTCCGCCTCGTACACCGACACGCAGACCTGGCCCAACACCGCGCCGTTCTACTACGCGATGAACCGGCAGGTCGACCTGTCGGTGAGTAGCCGGGAACTCTACCTGGACCTCACCGAGTTCACTTTCCTCCCGCGGGGCGCTGGGCCGTTGGTCCACGACGGAGCGTCGTTGACCGAGACACAGGAGAACGCGCAGTACTCGTCGATCGAGACGCTCACCGGCACGGAGTCCGGTGAAATCGAGGCGCAGATCGACCTCGACCTCAACCTGTACACCCCACCGCCGAGCAAGGTTGCCAGCCCCGAGCCGGCTGCCCGGACGCAAGTTCTGACCGTCAAGAGTCGCGTCCTGACGCCGCTGATCCACCACACCAGGACAGACACCACCGTTTCGGGTAGGACGACGACGCGGACCGCGGCCTACACCGTGTGGAACGGCTTCAGCCGGGAGGTGCATGACCCCAACGGAACCGGATCGGAGTTCGTCGGCAGCGAGGTGCGCCTCCGGTTCGCGGCGACGGACCAGAACGGCGCTATCCTGGCGCGCAAGCGTTGGTCCGACACCCGCAGTGAATGCATGCCCGGCTGTTCTCGCCGCGAGGCCGCGACCACCGAGATGACGCTGACACACGCCCCGCGGTAGGCCCCACCCCCACCCCCTCCTGGTTCGAGGTATTACGCGTCGGGTATCCGCCGCGTAATACCTCGAACCGGTGGGAGGAGCGACCGGTGGGTGCCTGTGTGACCACCCTCACCGGGGCGGTTTCGCGCACCACCTGCCCCGCCGAACCACAACTGCAAGGCTGGAGACATCTGGGAACCCCGCCGACACGATGGGAGGTGTGGGCCAGATGGTCGCCATCACCGTCGAGCGCCTGCGCAAGACCTATGCAGATCTGGTCGCCGTCGACGACCTCTCCTTCACGATCGACCACGGCGAGATCGTCGCCCTGCTCGGGCCGAACGGCGCCGGCAAGACGACCACGGTCGAGATCCTCGAGGGCGCTCCGGCGGCGACGTCGACGTCCTCGGCTTCGACCCGCAGACGGGCGGGCGAGACTACCGCGAACGCATCGGCATCGTCCTGCAGGAGGCCGGGTTCGACGACGACTTCACCGTCATCGAACTCGTCCGCATGTACCGCGGCCTCTACCCACGCCGGCTCGACGCCGACGAGGTCATCGACCGGGTCGGCCTGTCGGAGAAAGCCACCGCCCGGGTCAAGACACTTTCCGGAGGACAGCGGCGTCGCCTCGATCTGGCCCTCGGGTTGGTCGGTGATCCAGATCTGGTGTTCCTCGACGAACCGACGACGGGGTTCGACCCGTCGGCCCGCCGCCGCGCCTGGAGCCTCGTCGAGGGCCTGCGCGAGATGGGCAAGACCGTCGTGCTGACGACGCATTACCTCGACGAGGCCGAGCAGTTGGCCGACCGGGTCGCGATCATCGTGCGCGGCCGGCTCGTCGCCCTCGGCACCCCGGCGCAGCTGGCCGCTCAACACCAGACCTCGGTGGTGACGTTCCGCCTACCCGACGGCACCACGCTCACCGACCTGCCACCACTGCCCGTCGACGTCGAGCCCGAGGGCGGCGGCTGGCGACTGTCGACGCCGCACCCCACCGCGCTCCTGCACACGCTGACGTCCTGGGCGAGCGAGCGTCGGCTCGAGTTCCCCTCCCTGACCGTCCGCCGCCCCACGCTGGAGGACGTCTACCTCTTCCTCATCGGCGAGGACGACCCGCGATGACCACCACCGCACCCCGCGCACGCACACACACCCACGCCGACCGGCCCCGTGCGGTCGAGTTGGTTCGCGGCCCGACCGCCCACGCCGCGCTCGAATCCTGGCGCTCGCGCACCGTGCTCCTCGTCAGCCTGCTGCTACCCCTGCTGTGGCTGTTCGTCATCGGGGCCATCGCCGGCAACGAGATCTACGACGAGTCCACCGGCCTACGGGTCATGCAGTTCGCCGCTCCGACCGCGATCGTCATGGGCGCGATCCTCGCGAGCCTGCCCACGGTGGCGATCAGCATCACCGACGCCCGCCAATCGGGTGTGCTCAAACGCCTGCGCGGCACTCCGCTGCCGAGTTGGGCCTACCTGCTCGGGCGCGGATTGGCGGCGGCCGCACTCGCCATCGTCGCCGTCGCGCTGGCGTGGGCCGTGGCCGTGCTCGCCTACGACGTGCAGATCATCTGGCGCACCCTGTTCGCCTCGATCGTCACGCTCGTTCTCGCCATCGCGTGCTACATCGCCATCGGCTTGGCGATCTCGACGCTGGCCCGGAGCACTGTTGTGGCGCAGGCCGTTTCGATCGGCGGTGTGCTCATCCTCGCGTTCATCTCCGAGTTGTTCACGATCGGAGGATCGTTCCCACTGGTCATCACGCGCACGGCCGATCTCCTGCCGGTCAAGCCCGTCTCGAGTGCCCTGCAGGACCAGTTCAACCCCTACCTGACCGGGTCGGGCTGGGATGGCCGCGCGATCGCCGTGCTGCTCATCTGGCTGGTCCTCGCCGCACTGGTCGCGGTGTGGGGATGGCCGGATCGCGAGCGGGTCTTTCGGTCTCGCCGAGCGAAAGGCACCGTCGAGGGCGAGGCGGGTCACGAGACTCCGGCCATGCATGCCGGAGCGTCGTCGACCACCACCGCGATGCCCGTCGCCACGGTCGCCGGTCGCCCCAGCGATGGTGCGCTGCTCGGTGGCCAGGTGCGGGCGGCCCTGACATCGCTGTGGCGCGACCCGGTCGGGTTGTTCTTCGCGATCGTCATGCCGCTGGGGCTGTATGCCCTCATGGCTGGCCCGAATCGAGACTGGAGCACCCCCGACGGCATTCCGCTGCCCACGCTGCTCATGGCGAGCATGACCGCGTGGGGCGTGGCGTACACGATGTTCTCGACCGTGCCCGAACTGGTCGTGCGGGCGCGGGAGCGCGGTGTGCTCAAGCGGTTGCGCGGCACTCCGTTGCGACCCGCGACGTATCTGACCGGGCGGGTCATCGCCGGCGTCGTGCTCAGCCTGGTCGTCGCCGTGCTCGTGGTCGGGTTCGGGGCGGTGGCGTACGGCGTCGACGTGACGGTGGTCAAGGTCGTGCTGACGGCCGGGCTGGTCATCCTCGGCGCGGTGGTCATCGCCGCGTGCGGATTCCTCCTGGCGGCGCGGGTGTCGAGCACCAAGGCGTTCACCGCGCTGTCGCTGGCGATCCTGCTGCCGGTGGCGTTCTTCTCCGACGTCTTCGTCGCCGAGGCGCCGGACTGGATGGACCGCGTCGGTGCGATCTTCCCGCTGTTGCACCTGCAGCACTCGCTCTCCGACGTGCTCACCGGCACGGGTGACGTGGGCACCTGGTGGCACGTCGCAGTGCTGGTGGTCTGGGGCGTCGTGGCGTCCGCGCTCGCGGTGCGACTGTTCCGGTGGGGGTCGCGCGGCTGAGGCCGCCCCCACCCGGGTCCGCCCCGCCCCCACCTGGTTCGAGGTATTACGCGTCGGATACCCGCCGCGTAATACCTCGAACCGCGTGGCGGGAGGCCGGCGGGTCACAGGGTCGACACGAACACGGCCACGGCAGCCGCAGCGACAGTCATCCCGAGAGCCCACGGGATCACCCCGCCGCGTCGGAAGAACCAGCCCAGCGGCAGCAACCCGGCCCCGGAGACCACGACCGCAAGGGACCCGATCGACAGGGCGACATCACGGGCGATCCCAGGAGCGGGGTTGAGGGCGATACTCACCAGCACACCGACGCCGACGGTGAACGGCAGCAGCAGGAGCAGCGCCGCCACCACGGCCAAGGCGAAGGCCCACCAGGGTCGCCACACGGTCCGGCCCGTTCGCTCCTCCGTCTCGTGCCATTGCGGTGTCGTCCACGGGTTCATGGGCCCAGCATTCAGCCGAAGAATCCGCTGACCGCGAGATACCACAGCCAGAACGCCGTGACGATCATCCCGAAAGTCCACGGGATCACCCCGCCGCGTCGGAAGAACCAGCCCAACGGCAGCAGCCCGACCGCGGAGACCACGACCGCGAGCCCGCCGATGGCATAACCGAGTTCACGGCCCAACTCACCAGGGTCCTGGATCGCGGTGTTGACGATCAGGCCGATCCCGAAGATGAACGGATACAGCAGGAGCAGCGCCGCGACGACGGCGGCGACCACGGCCCACGCCGGCTTCCACGCGGGAGTCCGCGCACGATTCTCCGGCCGTTGTTGCCTGTTCGAGGTCGGTGCGGCGTTCACGGCTCCAGCGTCTCCCACGCACGGTCGACGAAGATGACGATGTCGCGCGCGCCGACGAGGGCGAGCAGGTGCGCGGCGACGCTCGCCAGGTCGGGATCGGCGGCCATGCGTTGCGGCAATGACCGGAGCGCCGCGGCGAGGTGTGTCGGGTCGGTGGCATCGGCCATCATCCCCTTGGCCCGCGCCACGGACACCGCCTGCCGGGAGAGTCGCTCGGCCTCCTGGAAGACGCTCTGCCGCTCGGCGATGACGGTGTTGAGCAGGTCCGTCGTCTCGCGGAGCACCAGGGTCGCGGTGGCGTCGCGGACCTTGCGCGGGGTGGGGCGACCGGTGACATCGACGTCCGCCAGACGCGTTCCGCGGGCGGCCTGGATGAGCACTGCGCGATGCGCCGCAACCTGCGAGACCGTCGGGATCCGGTTCTGCTCCAAGGCGTTCTCACAATCCTTGAGCCACCGTTGAACCTCGTCGGCGAACACCGTCGACCGGTCGTCGAGCAGGTCGGTCAGACCCGGCACGCGCTGCAACAGCGTGACGATCTCCTCGTACTGCAGCAGGGTCAGGGCCATGGTCACTCCGGGGTCAGTCGGAAGCCCGGGCCATCGGGCTCCTCGGTGATCTCGAACGCGTCCTCGGTGATGTTGAGCCGAATGTGCACGACGTTGGCCGTATTCGCCTGCTCCTTGATCGCGGCCGACTGCACGACGACGTTGACCGCTGGCATGGGCACGCGCTTGCGGCGCAACAACTCGTGCAGCGACGACGCCGCCAGCTTCGGAAAGCCCATCAACTCCGGCCCCAGGCTCGCGCCCTTCTTCGTCTCGGCGGCCTTGGTCACGGCCGCCTCCGAGGCACGGCGGGCGACATCCTCGGGGGTCAACAGTGTCGGGTCACCCTCGGCGAAGGCCGCGCTCACCTCGTCGACGGCCGCGGCCACAACGGCATCGCCCTCGGCGACGGGCAGCCGCAGTTTCGACTCCGTCAGCGCAACGCGCACGGCCTTGTTGACCTCGGTGCGCGTCGGCTTCTCCATCGCCCAACCCATCGACTTCCCGTCCCCGACACCGATGTCGGTGATGAGCATGGGTAGGTCGACCGTGACCTCGGGCAACCGCACCCGAGGGACCGACAGGTGTTTCAGAAGCGGATCGGCGCTGTAGGCCTGCGCGATCCTGACCGCCTCGAGGTCGGCGCTGGCCCGCGCCTGCGCGACGGCGGACATCAGCGATCCAATCACTTCTCCGAACGTGGCCATGTCGGTCCCCCGGTCTCGTGTGCGTCGGTCAGGCCTCGACGGCGGCCGGAGCCTTCGTGGGTTGGGCCTTGATCGCGTCCTCGAGAATGCCGAGGAGCTTCTCCATGCCGGCCGGCATCTCGTCCTGGGTCGCGCGGATGTGCACAGCCATGGAGTAGGTGCGGTCGACCTTGGTGCCCGTCTGGGTGTTCTTCTGGTACGACGTGGCGACCTTGAGGTTGACCGTCGCGACGGCGAAGAGCGGCGGGTACTTGACCGTGGCGTCCAACGACGCTCCGAACTTGAAGGTCTCGTCGGTCTTCGTCTCCTCGACCGAGTTGATCTTGGCGTTGAAGTCGATCGTCGTCTCCTCGATGCGGATGAACGGGATCGGGAGCATCGTCAAAATCGGGACCTCGAGGTTCATGGTCTGGAACTGCGCCGCCTGGGCCGCCACCGCCGCCTGGAACTCGGCCGTCGCGGTTGCGTTGTCACCACCGGCCGGGGCCGCGCCGACGCTGATGCTCGGGGCCGACGTGTAACCGGCGCCGGCGTTCGTGATGCTGATCGACGTGACGGCGCCACCGGCGCCGAGCGCGGCGGTCGCGGTCATGCCACTGCCGCCACCACCGCTGATCGTCACCGCCGGTGGGCTGGTGTAACCGCTACCACCGTCGGTGACCGTGATCCCGGTGACCCGCGCGGGCACGGCCGGCTGGTAGGGCGCGACTTCCTTCGGGTACTTGAAGGAGACGTAGATCGGCTCGCCGGTCTGGGCCTTGGTCGGGTCGTCGCTGTTGCCCGGCTTGAAGCCGACCGACTTGATGAAGTTGACCGAACTCATCGCGGCTTGGGCCTGCGCGTCGACGACGGCGATGAGCGGCCCGCCGAGCATCGAGCGGAAGTCGATGGATGAAAGTTCGCGTCCCGGTTCACTGGCCATGATTTCCCCCAAGAATGGATTCCCGTTTGCAGATCACCCTGCAACAATCGACGGTACGGCAGGGGGCCGTTCAGTGTTTGAGTAAGGGGACTCAGATGAGCGATATTCAAGGATCCGTGGGCCAGGGTGGCGACAACGCCGAGCCCGACGTCCGCATTGTCCAGAAGGCGTTGAACCGGTTCGACCTGACGCCACTGACGGCACTCGCGGTCGACGGTCGGTGCGGTCCGCGCACGATCGAATCGATCCGGCACTTCCAAACCCGCAACGTGGGAATCGCCAACCCCGACGGGCGCGTCGACCCGGGCGGGCGCACCATGCGGCGCCTGGACACCGGCAGCGGCGAGCGGGGCACGGGTCAGAGCCCGGAGACCCGTGCGGCCGACCGGCAATTGCGCGCCGAGCGGGTGGACCCGCGCGTCCAGGAGACGGCGGTGACCACCCGATTGATCGACCATTTGATTCCGCGCTTCGGCTCGCTGCGGGCGAAGATCATCGGCGGGTTCCTGTCGGATTCGGACCAGTTCTGGAAGGTCAACTACCACTGGGAGTATCTGTTGACCATGACCGAACACTCGCTCACGTTGTCGCTGGACCGGGCCGATCAGACGGACCTGCAGAATCTCGCGTCGAGCCTGCGCGGCTGCGCGCCCACACCGTCCTGCGGATATACCTCGAGCCCGGTCGGCAAACCCGTGGACAATTCGAGCGCCGAGGACGCGCTACGGCGCTATCAGGTGCTGCGCTCCGGCAAGGAGACGTTCGGCCGCGTGACCCAAAGGGCCGACCTCAAGAAGAAGAGCACCCGCAGCGCGGCGATGTTCGACCTCGCGGCCGCGCCGGTCGCCTCGCCGGGCAAGAGCAAGCACGGCTCCGGCTACGCCCTCGACATCCAGGGCGACAACAACGGCATCAAGTCGCTGTGCAGCGGACTGGGGGCGACGCTGGTGTTCGACGAGAAGAGTCACGTGCACGTCGAGTTCAAGAACGGCCTGGCCGCTCCGTGACCGGTGTCACGGGGCGCCTCGCCGCGATCCACTGACGCCCGGTCGTGGCGGTGGAAGTCTGGAGACATGAGGACGTTCATCGTCTACGAATCAGAGTTCGGCAACACCAAGGCCGTGGCGGAGGCCGTGGCCGCAGGCTTCGCGGCGGCGGGGGCCGTGGAGGGACCGGCCCCGGTCGTCACCGGAGTCGAGGAGGCGCCGCCGCTGCAGGAGTTGGCCGCCGACCTGCTGGTGGTCGGAGCGCCGACGCATGCCTTCGGTCTGAGCCGCCCCGGTACCCGGGAGGACGCCCACCAGCGCGGGGGCGCGCAGGTGATCACCGGGGTTCGGGAGTGGCTGGAGGCGGCGGAGACCGTGCACCTGCCGGCGGCGACCTTCGACACCCACCTCCACCATGCTCCGGGATCGGCGAGCGGCGCGGCTGCCAAGCGGCTGCGCAAGCTCGGCTGCGAGCTCGTGGCCGACCCCGAGAAGTTCTACGTCGAGGGTACGGCGGGCCCGCTGCTCGAGGGCGAGGCCGAGCGCGCCCGTCAGTGGGGCGCCGGCTTGGCCCGGGTCATGGCGGAGCGCGGTTCGGCGGCCGGGCGGGACTCGCGCTAGCCGATGCCTCCCGGCACCGGCGTGGTCGAAAGGCTGCTCAGAGGTTGGCGGCGAAGTCTGCCGGGACCGCACGAACCCACGTCCGGATGAACCGCCGATCGACGTCATCGGGAAGCTGAGCCGGCATGTTCTTGGTCAGATCCTTGCTGCTGGCCGTCCGGACGAGGTGGCGGCCGCCTTCCGGTCGCACCGGAGCGAGAATGGACCGGCCCCCCGGATTGGGAATGCTGGCCGAGTGCCAGCCCCCGGATCCGGCCGATGACCGTTCGGCGCCGGCCTGACCGCCGATGTCCTCCAGCATGTCGTCGAAGGCCGTACCTGGCATCGTGTGCGTGAAATCGTCTCGCGTGTACCGCGTCTTCCGGCCGGCATCGGTGGCCATGGCCAACCACGTCATCCACGTCACTGCCTCCTGTGGGCCGATGATGTCGGTCTTGACGTAGCTGTGCGCCGGGTACAGGAGACTGGGATACCTGGAGGCGTCGTACTCCTTCTTGGCACGGACGGCTTCGGCGAACTTCGCTCCGTGGTGCCGCTCAAGATGGGCGCGGAACTCCGCCGGGGTGATGTACCGGTTGCCGAACCATGGGGTGGCATGGTGAATGGCCTCGTCGACGAACGCCACATAGCCGAACTCCGTCACCGTCGGTGAACTCTCGATCCGCGTCGGGCTTGGCAGCGACTGGCGAATGGCAGTCAGGTCGGCGCCGAACTCCGGCGGCAGCGTCCCGTTCCCGCCACCCACCCCGGTGAGCTGATCGTGCGCTTCCGATCGGGGCGGGTTTGTGATGTATTCAGGACCGCGCACATCATGCCCCTCCACATGATAGTTGAGGTTGACGAAGAGGCTCTGGCCTTGGGTGTCCTTGTGAAAGCCCGCCATGTCCTTGGGGCGGCTCCGGATGTAATGCAGCTCCACGAGGATCTTCCACTGGGCGTTCGGGAGACCTGCCAGCCGCAGATACTCCACTTGCTTGGCGTCGATCATGGTCTTGAGCGCGTTCTCCACCACCAGGGCACCCAGATTGTTCTGGGCCACCACGTGACCGAATTTGATACCGGTCGATCGAGTATTCGTTCCTTCGAGCGTGACGAACCGCGCGGCCGGACCGCTCTGGGGCACGTCTTGCACCAGGGCGTCGTGCAGCGCGCCGGTCCGCTCCTTGCTTCCCTCGTTCAGATAGCTCGGCATTTGGGGGAGATGCAGAATCAGGACACCACCAAGGTTCAGTTCGGACCGGATCGCATGACCGTCCCCCCACGTCTCCCGCGCCAGCCGTTCAAGGCCGGCCACCAGCGACTTCTGCACCTCGATGGCCGGGCCCTCCGCCACGCGCGGAGTGGCGAGTTCCTGCAGCAGCGCCGCCGATTCTCCGTTGCGCTGAATGGTCGCCTGCCGCTGCACCGACGGGGTCGGGGCGGCCTCTCGCGCCAAGCGCTGCGAGACCACAGCATTGCCGACGGAGCGCTGCAGCGCCAGAACCTCCTCGACACCCCCGCGCCGTGTCTGGTCGAGTTCACGGGTTCGACGCTCCGCCACCGTACCGACCTCGGAGGCTGACGACCTGACTCGACGAGCGGCGCCGGGCTCTCGTCGCGCCCCATTCTCGTGCGCATGCGTCGACATGACCTCTCCCTCCGCCCGGCGCACCTGGGTGCACCCCACCTACGACGGTAGCCCTCCACGACGTGCCCACAGGTGCCGATCACCGTGCCCCAAAGGGCAAATCAGATTCGGTGCCGCGCAGGAGAATTGCGATGAGATTTCAATCGAACGCCGGTTCTGCGAGTGTGACTTCGTCTGCTGAATGGCGGGGTTCTTCGTTCGCTTCGTGGCGGGGTCAGGTGACACCGATGACCAGGGTGCTCTGTGCGGCTTCGATGACGTCGTTGGTGATGGTGTCGAGTTCGTTGATCTTCAGGACCCGCTGGATCTGGGGGAAGAGGCGTTCGAGGAGCCGGAAGTTGCCGCGGGTGATCCGTGCGATGGCTGCGATGGCTTGGGCGTCGGTGAAGTCGTCGGGGTCGAGGGTCTTGCCGAGGGATCGCCAGTGTCGCTCGAGGACGAACAGCAGTTCGTCTTGTCCCAGGGGCCGGTACTGGTGGGCGAAGCCGACTCGGCTGTAGAACTGGGGGTAGTGGCTGAACTGCTTCTCCAGGCCGGGCATGCCGATCAGGATCAGGGCGATGCCGTCGCGGTCGTAGCGATCGCGCAGCAGTTCCAGCGCGGCGGGACGCAGTCGTTCGGCCTCGTCGACGATGATCAGCTCCACGTAGTTCCTGCCGTGTCGCCATCCCCAGGCCTCGGGAGTGGCCGTGCCGGGAGGTACGAGGTGCTGCTCGATGCACATGTTGGTGCGGGTGATGGCTTGGGTCAGCTCGTCCTTCAGGGTCCGCGGGGTGGTCAGCACGCTGGGGGTGTAGAGCACGGTGCGGCTCCGGTTCAAGGCGGCGTAGATCTTGGCGTCGTTGTCGGAGCGCGGCCCCCAGTAGGTCAGCAGGTCATGAGCCTTCTCGTAGTGTGCGTAGCGGCGTGCGGAGAGTGTCTTTCCTACGCCGGCTGATCCGAAGCACAAACCGATGGTGTGCCCGCGGCGCACGGCGTCGGCGAACTCGGTGAAGCGGCGGTGCTCCTTGGTGACGATGAAGCGCTGGCTCACCTGAGGTCCTCCTTGTAGATCTTCAACGCCGACCTCGGCGCCGGAGCCGGTGCTTCGGTGATCCGTGGCGTCTCGGTAGGTGCGGCCACGAGGGCGATGCGTTCGTTGATGCCGGCTCGCAGCGCCCGGCGGCGGGCGTTGCGCGCGGCCTGGATCTCCTTGAGGCTGACCTTCTGGTCGTGGTGCTCTTGGTTGACGGCCTTGCAGACGAATTCGTCGTGATCGAAGACGCGGATCTCGGTGATGTCGCGGGGGTCGTAGCGGATCACGACCGAGCGTCCGACGTAGCCGGCCAGAGTTGGCGAGACGTAGCGCAGGCCCTGGAAGCGGATGCCATCGCGGCGCACGACGCGGGTCTTGGCGACGGTTAACAGCAGTCTGTCGAGGTCTTCCAGGCTCTCGGGCATTCGGGGCAGCCAGCCATCGGCGATCCACGCGCTGCGCGGGGAGGTTCCGAGCTCGCTGTGCGTGCGGTCGTTGTAGGTGGCCACGAACGCCTCCAGGGCGCTATCGAGGGCGGCCAGGGACAGTTTCGGTGTCGGCCAGGGGTGCCCTTCGGTGATGTGTCCGGGCAGGGTGGCGAGTAGCTCGGTGTTGATGGTGCCGAAGAACCGCTCGATCTTGCCCCGTCCCTGGGGTCGGGCGACGGTGGAGTGGATCAGTCGGATGTGGAGGTCGACGGCGGTGTGGGCGAGCTGGTCACTGGTGAAGTCGCTGCCGTGGTCGACGTAGAGCACGTCGGGCAGGCCGCACATCGGCCAAGCCGGGTCGGTCTTGTGCCAGATCGCTTGGCGCAGCGCCAGGGCGGTGTTCATCGTCGACGGTGCGCCCAGGAAGACTGTGTAGCCGCAGACCGCCCGGGAGCAGTCGTCGAGGATCGTTGTCAGCCATGGCCGTGCGGGCTTGCCGTCGGTGCCCACCACCAGGATGTCGAGCATGGTGTGATCGGATTGCCACATCGCGTTGGGCAGCTCTGCTTGCCGGCGTAGCACCAGCTCGTGCTTGTCGCGGTAGGACGCTGCGCCCTCCAGGGCGAGGGTGACCATGCCGGGATCCAGGGTCCGCACGATGTCCCACACCACCGAGTAGGAGGGGACCGGCCACCTCCGGGCGGCGCAGATGCCCGTGACTTTGCGATGGATCGTGGCGATGGCCGGCCGCGGCTTGCTCAGTGCCAGGCCCTCGATCAGGTCGACGAGGTCGGGCGGAAGGCGGCGGGAGCCGGCGTCCGCCCGTGAGGCTGTCTCCAGTCCGGCGTAGCCGTCGGCGCGGTAGCGGGCGTGCCAGCGCTCCAGGGTCCGCAGCCCTACATCGGTCTCGCGAGCTAAGCGCGCGAGGGGCACCTGGTCCTCGACGTGGAGCCTGAGGATTCGCCACCGCGCTCGAGCGTCCACGACGCACCTACTGCAAGGCGTTCTCGCGCCCGCGCTCGGCGCGCTGAAGGGCGCGGTAGACCGTGGAGCGGCCCACGCTGAACAGCTCGGCCAGCTCGCCCACGGTGTGCTCGTCGGCAGCATGTAGCTGGACGAGGTGAGCTTCTTGCCGGGGGGTGAGTTTCGGTGACTTCCCGCGCAGCTGGCCCTTGGCCTTGGCGACCTTCATCCCCTCGCGGGTGCGGGCACGGATGAGGTCGGCTTCGAACTCGGCGACCATCGCCAGCACGTTGAACAACAGTTTCCCCATCGGGTCGGTCGGGTCGTACACCGATCCGGCGATGCTCAGCTTCACTTCCCGCGCCGCGAGGTCGTCGGCGATCTGGTGGGCATCACGGACTGAACGCGCCAGCCGATCGAGCTTGGTGACCACGAACGTATCGCCGTCCCGACAGGCAGCCAGCGCCTGCCGCAGGCCCTCACGGTCGGCGTTGCGGCCCGTGAGCCCGTGATCGACGTAGATGCGCTTGGGATCGACGCCGAACGCCGCGAGTCCGTCACGCTGCGCGGTCAAGTCCTGCTCGTCGGTGGAGACTCGGGCATAGCCGACCTTCAAGGGGGACATGCTCCCCAGTGTGTCATATAGCCTCCCTTCACCGGACAGTTCACCGGACGGGTCTTACGGGACAGCCCGCCAGGCGTGCCGTCGTTCCTCTCGATAAGTAGCGGTGGTGTCCGGTGAGGGTTCCACTTACGGGACGGTCAATGCTCATGCCGCAGACCTCCCCCTCCCGCCGCAGAAGAGGTAACAGCGTTTGCTCCCGAGGACCGCGACGTTCTGTCAGTCGTCGTTGAATTTCCAGTGATGTCGGGCGCCGCGGGCGTGAGCTACAAGCCGAAGGCGCCGCCCTCGAGGAGGATGACGATGCCGAGGCCGATGAGGACCAGCGGGAAGAGGATGTGTTCCCAGCGTTCGAGGATCTCGGCGATGGGCCGGCGGGTGGCGACGTACTTGGCTGCGAGGACGAGGAGGCCGACCAGGGCGAGGAAGACGAGGCAGTAGGCGATGATCGCGGTGGTGGACGCGGTGGCGAAGACGGGGACGTAGACCCCGATGTTGTCTCCGCCGTTGGCGAACGTCACGGCGGCCACGGTCAGGACTCCGACCTGCTTGTCGGCGACCTTGGCCTCGTCATCGTCGTCGTCACCGCGGTTGCGCCACGCTCGCCATGCCGCGTAGAGGCCCAGGGCGAGGGGGATGAGCCCGAAGTAGGGCAGGGCGTCCTCGGGCAGGAAGCTGCGGGCCCCGAGGGAGATCACCACGGCGGCGAGCAGGATGCCCCCGAAGCCGAGGTACTGGCCGAGCAGGATCTTGCGGGTGGTGCCCCGCTGGCCGGCGCCGCGGGCGTAGAAGAGGGACAGGACGATGATGTCGTCGATGTTCGTGGCCACGAACAGGCCGATCGCCTGCAGGATCGGGGTGAGCAGTTCCATCGGTGCCTTTCAGGGCGCGCCGGACCGCCGGCGGTGGGTCAGTGGGGCCGCGTTGGTCCGCGGGGGTCAGTGTCCGCGCGTGGGCTGGTGGGTGCGTGCGGCGCGCAGGCCGTTGAGGATGACCAGGACCTCGGCGACTTCGTGGATGAGTACGACGGCGGCCAGGCCCAGGACGCCGGTGATGGCCAGGGGTGGCAGCGCGGCGATGATGAGCAGTGACAGGACGATGTTCTGGTTGACGATGCGCCGTCCGCGTCGGGCGTGGGCGATGGCCTGAGGCAGCAGGCGCAGGTCCTGGCCGGTGAAGGCGATGTCGGCGGACTCGATCGCGGCGTCGGAGCCGGTGGCTCCCATCGCGATCCCGACGTCGGCCGCGGCCAGGGCGGGGGCGTCGTTGATGCCGTCACCGATCATCGCGGTGGGCCGGCGCACGCTGAGCTCGCCCACGGCGGCGGACTTGCCTTCGGGGCGCAGCTCGGCGCGCACGTCGCTGATGCCGGCCTGGGCCGCGAGGGCGCGGGCGGTGCGCTCGTTGTCTCCGGTCAGCATCGTGACGTCGATGCCCTGGCCCGCCAGGGTCGTGATGACCTCGGGGACCTCGGGACGGAGCTCGTCACGCACCCCGATCGCCCCGGCGACCGCGCCGTCGCGGTGGACGACGACGACCGTCATCCCCTGGGCCTCCAGGTCACGGACCCGGTAGGTGAGGTCGCCGGGGTCGACCCAGCGGGGGCTGCCGACCAGCACTACGGCGCCGTCGACGGTGCCGTGGATTCCGTGGCCGGCTTCCTCGGTGGTGCCCTGGGCGGCGGGGATTGTGGGGGCGGCGTGGGTGATGGCGGTGGCGAGGGGGTGGGTGCTGTGCTGCTCGAGCGCGGCGGCCCAGGCCAGGACCTGTTGCTCGGTGACGTCGGCGGCGGGGACGACGGCGGTGACGGTGGGCTGGTTGCGGGTCAGGGTCCCGGTCTTGTCGAAGGCGACGTGCCCGATGTCCCCGAATCGTTCGAAGATGGCACCGCTCTTGATGATGACGCCGAACTTGCTGGCCGAGCCGACCGCGGAGACCACGGTGATCGGCACCGCGATCGCCAGCGCACACGGGGAGGCGGCCACGAGCACCACCAGGGCGCGGGTGATCCAGGTCTGCGGGTCACCGGCGAGTGAGCCGATGAGCGCGACCAGCACGGCCAGGACCAGGACGCCGGGCACGAGCGGACGGGCGATGCGGTCGGCCAGCCGGGCGCGTTGCCCCTTCTCGGCCTGGGCGCGTTCGACCAGGCTCACGATCGTGGTCAGGGAGTTGTCGGTGCCGGGCGCGGTCGCCTCGACCTGCAGGGCTCCGGCGGCGTTGATCGCCCCGGCAGACACCTCATCACCGGGGCCGACCTCGACGGGGATGGACTCACCGGTGATCGCCGAGGTGTCCACGCTGCTGTGCCCGCTGCGGACGATGCCGTCGGTGGCGATGCGCTCACCGGGCCTGATCAGCATGACCTGCCCCGCGGCCAGGTCACGGGCCGGGACGCTCGCGCTATGGCCGTCGGTGAGGACGGTGGCGCTCTGGGGCACGAGCTTGAGCAGCGCGCGCAGCCCGGCACGCGCCCGGTCCATCGCCCGGTCCTCCAAGGCCTCGGCGATGGAGTAGAGGAAGGCCAGGGCCGCGGCCTCCTCCACGTGGCCGAGGATGACCGCGCCGGTGGCGCTCATCGTCATGAGGAGCGCGATGCCGAGCTTGCCCGTGGCGAGCTTGCGCAGCGCACCGGGGACGAACGTGGAGGCCCCGAGCAGCAGACCGACCCAGAACAGCACCAGCGCCGCGCTCTGGGCGCCGGACCACTCACAGGCCAGCCCGGCGACGAACGCGACCCCCGAGGCGATGGGGATCAGGACGGCGCGGTCAGCCCACCACGGGGTCTCGTGCTCGTCGTCGGTCTCGAGCTCCTCGACGGGGGTGTGGGTGGTCGCCCTCATGCCACGGTCCCGCTCGGGCAGCAGCCGGGCACCGTGCAGGTGGCATCCACGCACGGGGCGTTCTCATCGACGGCCAGCGTCACCTCGACCAGCGCGGTCATCGCCGCCCCCAGGTGGGGGTCGGCGATCTCGTACCGCGTCTGGCGCCCCTCGGGCTCGGCCACGACGATGCCGCAGTCCCGCAGGCAGGTGAGGTGGTTCGACACGTTCGACCGGGTCAGGCCTAGGTCGCGGGCGAGTACCGCCGGGTAGCTCGGGCCCTCGAAGAGTGTCATGAGGATGCGGGAGCGGGTCGGGTCGGCCATCGCCCGGCCCAGCCGGTTCATCACGTCCAGCCGCGAAGCAATAGTCAGCATGCGCTGACCATACAGAACCTGCTGACCTCTCGTGTGTGGCTCCCGCTGCTGATATCTGCACATCTGCATTGGTGTATGGTCGTGGCATGAGTGTGACGCCGTTGGATTCGTGTCAGGTCACCGCCGTCCATCCGGAGAAGGTGGCGCTGACCCGGGAGAGGATCCCCGACGAGCGCGAGGCCGGCAGGTTGGCCGAGCTGTTCAAGCTCCTGGGGGACCCGCGCCGTGCCCGGGTGCTGTATGCGTTGCTGGAGGCCGGCGAGCTGTGCGTGTGTGACCTGGCGGCGTCGGTCGATGTCGCGGAGGCGTCGGTGTCCCAGGTGCTGCGGGTGCTGCGTACCGCTGGGGTGGTCGAGAACCGCCGGGAGGGGCGGATGGTGTACTACCGCCTCGCTGACGGGCATGTGCGGATGCTGCTGGACGTCTCCCGTGAGCACGCCCGCCACGAGGGGCAGGGCTGATGGGGGCGGGACACAGCCATGCCCCGGCGACCGGGCATGCCGGTGGCCGCTACCGTCGGCGGCTGGCGGGGGCGTTCGCCCTGACGGCGGGCTTCTTCCTGATCGAGCTGGTCGCGGGGCTGGTGTCGGGGTCGTTGGCGCTGCTGTCGGATGCCGGGCACATGGCTGCCGATGTGGTGGTGCTGGGTGCGGCGCTGCTGGCGACGCGCATCGCGAGCCGGCCGGACTCCACAGGGCGACGCACCTATGGCTCCTACCGGGCCGAGGTGTTCGCCTCGGCGTTGGCGGTGCTGGCGATGCTCGCGGTCGGGGTGTACGTGGTGGTCGAGGCCATCAGCCGGCTGGGCGACGCGCCGGAGGTGGCCTCCGGCGCCATGCTCGCGGTCGGCTTCGCCGGCCTGGTGATCAACATCATCTCCATGCTGCTGCTGCGCAGCGGGGCCAAGGACAGCCTGAACGTCAAGGGCGCCTACTACGAGGTGATCGCCGACGCCGCCGGGTCGGTGGGTGTCATGGTCGCCGGCGTGCTGATCATCCTCACCGGCCAGCCGATCTGGGACGTCGTGGTCGCGGCGCTCATCGCGGTCTTCGTCATCATCCGGGCAGTGGTTCTGGGCAGGCAGGTGATCGCGGTGCTGGGCCAGCACGCCCCGGAAGGGGTGGACCCGGAGGACGTCGCCGGTGACCTGGACGCGGTCGAGGGGGTGGAGGAGGTCCACGACCTGCACCTGTGGACCCTGACGTCGGGGATGAACGTGGCCACGGCCCACCTGGTCGCTGACCAGGGCGCGGACCACGGCGCCGTGCTTGCCGGCGCGCGCCGGGTGCTGCGCGACCGTTACGGTATCGCCCATGCCACCTTGCAGGTGGAGGGCGCCGGCAGCGACGGCTGTCACGACCTGAGCTGGTAGCACTCGGCACGGAAGCCCGCTCGCGAGAGCCGCACATGCTTGAGCAACGTCTTAGGAGCGCGCGATGACCGCGAAGCACGGCAAGGGCCCCGGGCCGGACGAGGGCCAGCGGCCGGCCCGGCGCGGGGTGGTGCTCACCCTGCTGGGGATCGGTCTGGTCGCCGCGGCTTACGTGGTGACGATCGTGGTCATGGTGGTGCGGTGACGCGGCCCAAACGGACCGCGGCCTCATGGCGGCGCCGCAAGGCGGTCATCGCGTCGTCCAGTGCTGTCCTCGTCGGGTCGAGCACGTAGAGGTCGTGAAGACGTCCAGATATAGGCCTGGGACGGGAGTTCTTGCATCGACTGAACTCCCCGGTGGTTGCAGGTCCGATACGCAGGGGTGCCAGTAAGTAGGGCTGATCGGCGCCCATTTTCTTGTCTCGCGCCCCGGGGCGAGGCGGTCCCCTATCGGTGTCCCTGTGTGCGGGGCAGGTTCACGCCGCGCAGCAGGAGAGCTTGGCGATGTCGGTGGTGAAGGCCTGCGCGGTGAGCTTGAGGCCTTCGGCCATGGTCAGGTAGGGGCTCCAGAGATTGGCGACCTGGCTGGTGGTCATGCCGGCCTCGAGCATGTAGACCCCGGCGGCGGCGAGGTCGCCGGCGTCCTGGGCCAGGGCGGTAATGCCGATGATGCGGCCGGTGTCGGCGTCGGTGACCATCTTGATGAACCCGCGGGTGTCGCGGTTGACGATCGCGCGTGGGACGTGCGCGAGTGACAGGACACGGCTGTCGTAGCGGATCCCGGCAGCGGAGGCCTGCCGTTCGGTCATCCCGACGGCGGCCAGGGCGGGGCTGGTGAACACGACCCGGGGCAGGTGGCGGTAGTCGACCTCGAGGCCGGCGCCGGTGAGGGCGTTGTCGGCGACGAGGGCGCCGTGGGCCGCGGCGACGTACACGAACTGACGGTGGGCGGTGACGTCACCGGCAGCCCAGACGCGCGGGTTGGTGCTGCGCAGATGGCTGTCGACGACCACCTCGCCGTGGTCGCCGGTGCGCACGTCGACGGTGTCGAGACCGAGCGTGGCGGTGACCGGGCGGCGCCCGGTGGCGACGAGTACCTCGGCCGCCCGGAGTTCCTGTGAGCCGTCAGTGGTGGTGGCAGTGACCGTGACCTCGCCGGTGGCCGGGTCGCGGCGGACCGCGCTGGGCACCGCGCCGCGGATGATCTGGATGCCTTCGTCCGTGAAGATCTCATCCAGGGCGGTGGACGCCTCGGGTTCTTCCTGGGACGCCAGCCGTGAGCGGACCAGCATGGTGACCCGGACGCCGAGCCGAGCGAAGAGCTGGGCCTGCTCCATCGCGACGTAGCCGCCGCCGATGACCAGCAGCGACTCCGGGACGTGGTCCAGTTCCATCGCGGTGGTCGAGGTCAGGTAACCGGCCTCCTGCAGGCCGGGGACCGGCGGCGCCCAGGGCCTGGAGCCGGTGGCGATGAGGTAGTGCGCGGCCCGGACCGTCTCCACCGTGCCGTCAGGGCCGGTGACGCGCAGTGCCGGCTCGCTGGGTGTGCCGACGAACGTGGCGTCCCCGGGGTGGAGATCCCATCCGTACTCGGTGGCCAGGTCCAGGTACTTCTCGCCACGCAGTGACCCGACGAGCCGATCCTTGCCGGCGATCAAGGCGGGCATGTCGACCGGCCGGACTTCGGGGAGCGGCAGGCCGGGGAACCGGGAGGCGTCGAGTGTGACGTGGCGGGCCTCGGCGGTCGCGAGCAAGGCCTTGGAGGGCACGCACCCGGTGTTCACGCAGGTACCGCCGACGGTGCCACGCTCGATCATCACCACCCGTCTGCCGAGGTTGGTGGCGCGGATCGCGGCCGCGAACGCCGCCCCACCGGACCCGATCATTGCCAGGTCATACGACCTGCTGTTAGCCGTTGCCGTCATGAACTCCTCCTTCATCGCCCTCAGGATCGACCTTCCAGTGCACTGGAAGGTCAAGGGGGAGAATGAGTGGCATGCGGATCGGTGAGGTGGCTCGGGCGTCGGGCACGACGAGCAAGACCCTGCGGTACTACGAGGAGGTCGGGCTGCTACCCGCCGCGGACCGCACCCCGGCGGGCTACCGGGACTACGGCGCCGAGGTGCTCGACCGGCTGGACTTCATCCGCCGGGGGCAAGCGGCCGGGCTGACCCTGGCCCAGATCGGTCAGGTGCTGGACATCCGCGACCGGGGGCAGGCCCCCTGCCGGCACGTCACCGACCTGCTCGACACCCGCCTTGATGTGATCGACCGGCAACTCGCCGAGCTCGCGCAGCTACGCACCACGATCGCCGACCTGCGCGAGGACGCCGCCGCCGGCGACCCGGCCACGTGCTCCCCCGAGGATGTCTGCCGCTACCTGTGACACCGAAGTTCACGGGCCCGTGGCAGCGCATGGCGGCCCACTCTGTTGCGTTGGGGTGTTAGACCTTTCGCAACGGTTCTGTTGCGCGGGGTGCACCCTATCGCGACGCCTATTCCTCCGGCCTGCCGTCGGCCGCTGTCCCGGTGAAGGATCCCCTTGCGGGCATGCGATCTGGGCTGACGCCTGTGACCGAGTGTTCAGTTCGCGCTGTATAGTTCAGTCCATGCTGACTATTGCTTCGCGTCTCGACGTGATGAACCGCCTGGGTCGTGCACTGGCCGACCCCACTCGATCCCGGATCATCTTGACCCTGCTCGACCATCCCGCTTACCCGGCGGAACTGGCCCGAGATCTGGACCTGACACGCCCGAACGTGTCCAACCACCTGGCATGCCTGCGCGATTGCGGGATCGTCGTCTCCGAGCCCGAGGGTCGTCGGACACGATATGAGATCGCCGATTCGCACCTGGCGCAGGCGCTGACGGCACTGGTCGATGCCACCCTGGCAGTGGACGAAGACGCCCCGTGCATCGATCCCGCCTGCTCGCTTCCCGGATGCGACGCAGCTGGGGAGGGCGCATGATCCTCACCTCGGTCTTGCAGGCGATGGGCCTGTTCGCAGCGACCAACATCGACGACATCATCGTGCTCTCCCTCTTCTTCGCGCGAGGGGCAGGCCAGCGCGGCACTACCGCCCGCATTCTGGCCGGCCAGTACCTCGGATTCGCCGGCATCCTCGGTGCCGCGGTCCTGGTGACCATCGGTGCCGGAGCATTCCTGCCCTCGGCAGCCATCCCGTACTTCGGTCTCATCCCTCTGGGCCTCGGCCTCTGGGCCGCATGGCAGGCCTGGCGCGGAGACGATGACGACGATGACGACGAGGCCAAGGTTGCCGGCAAGAAGGTCGGCGTGTGGACAGTCGCAGGCGTCACCCTTGCCAACGGCGGCGACAACATCGGCGTCTACACCCCTGTCTTCCTCGGCGTGGAACCTCTCGCAGTAGTCGCCTACTGCATCGTCTTCCTCGCGCTCGTCGCGGTCCTGGTGGCCCTGGCAAAGTTCGTCGCCACCCGCCCCCCGATCGCCGAAGTGCTCGAACGCTGGGAGTACATCCTCTTCCCCATCGTTCTCATCGGCCTCGGCATCGTGATCCTCGTCAGCGGCGGAGCCTTCGGACTCTGACGTAGCGGCAGCGGTCCAAACGGCCCCGACCGGGCGCACCCCTCTCGGTTCAGACCGCGACACCTACCTGCAGCCAGTCCTGCGTGATCGCGGCAACAAGACCGCCACGGAGCGCTGCAAAAACCCCGCCACCAAGCGAACGAAGCCACATCTGCGAGATCCACGGCGCCGCGCCTCGTGCGCCGATAGTCTGAAACGGCGCTGGTGAACGTGCGGACACGGTTGACGGCACGCCCAGAAGGCCGTGAAGAGGTACGGCAAACAATGGTGCGAGGCGGCAATACCCGATTTCTCAGCGGGTGCTTCAGTGGGTATGTTTTCTCTGACCATTGCGGCTTCAACCATCGACCATGGAGGACGAGCGGGGTGGATGAACTGACCGACGCAGGACGCACCGGTTCAGCGCTGGCGCGCCCACGACTCCTCGATCTCCTGGCGCCCATCGACGCCAACGGCTTCGCCGTGGTCGTGGCGCCGGCCGGTTCGGGCAAGACCACTGTGCTCGACCAGTGGACCGCGAGCAGGGGCGGCGGAGTGCGGTGGTATTCGCTCGGGCAATTGCCCTCACCGGACGACGTGCTGGGTGACCCCGCCGGGGCGGGGGAGATCCCGACGGGCGTCGTCATCGACGACCCTGGCCTTTCCCCCCACAGCCGTACGGACGAGGGTCTCGGCGAGTTCATCCAGCGCCTCGCGCCGGTCGTCCCGGTCATCCTCGCGACGAGGACGATGCCCGCCCTGAACTTCGCGCGGTACGCGTTCCCCCGGGTTCGCTTCGTCACCGCCCAGGACCTGGCCTTTCGCCCCTGGGAGGTCGCCGCGCTGTTCTCGCGCACCTACAACGACCCCATCGGTCTGGACGCGGCGACCGCCCTCGCCGATCGCACCGACGGGTGGGCGGCCGCGCTCTTCCACTGGCAACTCGCCCGCCAGATGGGGCCCCTCGGTGATCCCCTCGACGAGCCCGTTGGGTACGACTCCTTGATGCGCGCCTACCTCAATGCCGAGGTGCTCCACCAGGTCGACGACCAGGACCGGCACCTGATGCGGCTGGCGAGCACCTTCGACTCGTTGACGGCCGAGCACCTCGATCGATTGCTCGACACCAACGGGAGCCACACGGCACTCCGACGGATCGCCGCGGCCGTCGACCTCGTCCACGTCGGCACCCACGCATCCAGCGGCACGCAATACCGCTACCACGCGGTCCTGCGGCAACACCTCAACTCCGAACTTCTCGACGAGGTGGGGCTGCCCGAGGCTCGGCTCCTGCAGGCGCAGGCCACGGCCATCGCACGCGACCTCGGCGACGACACCCCCGAGGTGCTCCGTCACTCCCCTGACGCGCCCCCGCTCCCGCCGTCCGACCCCAAGGCCGCGCCGCTGACCGCCCTGCGCCTTCTCTCCCGGGGTCAGACGCGACTGGCCCGCGCCACCCTTGCCGACCACGCACCGACCGGTGACCCGAGATCGAACGCCGACGTGGCGTGGCACCGAGCGGCTCAGGTCGGAGTGGCCTGTGTCGAGGCGCTCGTCGACCCCACCCGCCCCGAGGCCGACCTCGACACCCTCGATCGCACGCTGCGGGTCGAAGGCCTTCCGTGGCTGCGACGGTTGGTGAGCGTCACGATGCTGTGCCGAACCGGGGACGCCCGCGCCTGCCGCGAGGCGCTGGCCGTGGCCGCCGCCCGAGACCGCGCCGACGATCCCTGGGGAGCGGCGTTGATCGAGTCCGTGGTCGCCACCGCCCTCCTCCGCCACGGCCGTCCGGACACGGCGCTCCTGCAACGCCTTGAGACCCGCTTTCGACAACTCGACGAGTCGGCCCTGGTGGCGTGGACCACCTGGCGCGACACGTGTGCCGCCCACGCGACCCAGAGCGACCGAGGACCACGCGAATCGAAGCGGCCCGCCCCGACCGCGGGGCCGCTCGGACCGCCCTGGCACGAAGTGTCCATCACGTGTTTCGGCGATTTCACCGTCCGGGTCCACGACCAACCCGTCAGCCTCAGTGGGCTGCGTCCGGTTGCCCAGCCGTCCTGCGCATCCTCGCGCTCAACGCCGGCACGGCCGTGCATCGCGATGTGATCATCGGAGCGCGGTGGGCGGACCTCCCCGAGACATCGGCCCGCCACAACGTCCACGTCGCCGTGTCGAGCCTGCGCACGCACCTGGAGCGGATCCTCCCGGGCCGAGGGCGGCAACTGCTGATCCGCGACGGGCTCTCCTATGTCTTCGCACCGAAGTCGGAGTCGGTCACCGACCTGCAGAAGTTCCAGCGACGACTGGCCGAGGCGACCCAATCCCGACACGCCGGAGACCGTACGACCCAGGCCGAGGCGCTCCGCGCGGCCCTGGACCTGTACGTCGACGAGGTCCTGCCCGCTGACGGCTCGGCCGAGTGGCTCCTGCCCGCCCGGGACCGCCACCGTCAGTCCGCCGCCGAGGCCTCGGATCTGCTCGCCCGCCTCGAACTCGACCGCGGTCACGTGGCCGAGGCCGTCCATGTGGCACAGCGCAGCGTCGAGATCGACCCGTGGCGCGATGCCTCGTGGCGCACCCTCATCGAGGCCCACCGGGCTGCCGGCGACCCGGCGTCGGCCGAGCGGGCCAAGCGCCAGTAAGCGGAGGTACTGACCTCGATCGGGGTGAGCGTGCTCCCGTCGTCACCCGGGCTGGGGCCGGCGACCTCCGCGACCGGGCGGCGAGGCGTCAGCCGCGCGTGAAGTACGCCACCTCCCCGATGGCGATCCGCTTCTTCGGTGAGGCCCCGACGGCACTTCTGACGGTCATGCGCACGCGGGTCACGTCGTTGATCCCGATGAGATGGTCCTGCTGGGTCGGCTCGTCGCGCAGTTTCAACGCGCGCCGTTCGACCGAGCCGTCGGCTGTGGTGATCGTCAGCATGACATTCGCGGGTCGACCCGTCTTGAGGTAGTCCTTGTCCTGGCGGGAGGACCCGTTGAAGATCTGCACCGCGACCAACCGGAAGGGTTTGTCGAAGTTCGCCTGCACGTACTGGTTCGTGCCGCCCCCGCGCCCGGCTGGGGTCCAGTACGTGTCCGGATTCCCGTCACGCAGCAGGGAGGCCGGGTGCTGCGGCGCGGACGACTACGCGCTGACGGTGGTCGGTTCGTACCGCTGGGTGCCGGAGACGCGATCGAGCACCGAGTCCTGGGCGCCGCCCTTCCACCACGGCCAGGCAAAGGCGACGACGCCGTACACCACGGCGGCCACGAGCGCGAGTGCGACCAATCGGCCGGGGAGCCTCGATCGACGGCGGATCTTCGGCCTCGTGCCGGCCGCGGGTGCCGCCGATCGCCGGGAGAAGAGTCGACGCCACCACGGGTCGGCCGCCACCACGGTCGCATCGGCCAGCGGGGATCCACACCGGCGGCAGAAGTTGCGCGCCGGCGCGTTGCCCGTGCCGCACGTGCCGCACACGAGGTCGCCGGGGCGAAGGGGTGGCTCGTTGTGGGTCGGTGCGGGCCGCTTCGGCTTCGGCTTCGCCTCGGCGGCGGGTTGGCGTGCGGCGGGCTGCTGGGGTGCCGGCTTCTGGGGTGCCGGTTTCTGGGGTGCCGGTTGCTTCGGTGAGGCCGACCGGGCGACGGGCCCGGGCGAGACCTCCGTCTTGGCCTTCGACTCGGGCGCCACCTCGGGCTCTGGCGCGACCGCAGTCTCAGGCGCGAGACTCTCGGGCGCGACCGCGGGCTGCGGTTCAGCCGCCGGCTCAGGTGCGGTCGCTGGTAGCGGTTCGGCCGCCGCCTCAACGAGGGCGACCGGTTCGACCACGGCTGGTTCCTCGGGCGAGGGCTGCCCGTCCCAATCCAGGTAGGCCCCACACGACCCGCAGAAGGCCGTGCCCCACTCGTTGTGCGACCCACACTCGTCACACACCACCGTGCTGGTCCCAGCTTCGTTGGAAACCTCGCTCATCGTTGCCACACCTCGATCTCGTGCTGAACATAGGGGGGCACGGCCGCCGCCACGGCCGCGTTGATCAGGGGCAGGTCGACCGCCTCCGGGTCGTCGACGCCGATCCGCACCTGAAGTCGCGCCGGCAGGGTGCCGGGAGCCTCGGCGCCCGGGGTCACCGACCAGGCGGTCGCGCCCGAGTCCGCGATCTCGACATCGCCACCGGTCAGGTGGTGGAGCATCGATCGCAGGCCACGCGCGGTACCGCTGAACCGGTGGGTCTCAACCGCCTCGCGCACGGCGAGGCGCTGGACCCCAAGCGGGGTGGTGGGGTCCAGGTTGGCCGCCACCCACGAGCCGACGAAGGCGAGCAGATCGGCCGGTGCCGTGCCCGGGTCGACGTAGGCGGGGATGTTGTCGACGGTGCTCAGGATCGGGGCAAGGGCGTCGTCGAAGGCGGCCACGAACCGGGCCGTGAAGTCATCCTCCTGATAGGCGCCCGGGAGGAGATGAATGAACGGATGGGGCGAGGTCAACCCCGGAATCATGCCGCGCACGACGTCACCCCACCCCGCCGGGCAGCGGGCCGGCCCCGGAGACCCGAACCTGGTGCTGGAACGAGAACGCCAAGGCGTTGGGATCGAGGACGATCCGGTCGGTGGGTTCACCGCGCACCCCGGTCGTCGGGTCGGCGGCGAAGAGCTTGACGTCCTCGACCATCTCGGTGCCCGCAAGTCCCTGCAGCACCGCGTACACCTCGCCGACGTGGACCGGTCGGCCGAACGGCCAGCCCTGCCCGTCCGGTCCTCCGGTCAGGGGGTTGAAGTGGCGGTAGAGCGCCGCCAGGGCGTCCGCGCGCAACTTCTCCGGTTCCACGCGGGAGCGGGCGGTGATGCGCGCCACGACCGTGATCCCCTGATAGAAGGGCGGCTCGATGATCAGGCGACTGCCGACGATCCGTCGATCATCAAGAAAACGCGACACCGTCTCGAGCACGGACACCTCTGGGAGCAGGGACTCGAACGGAAGCCGACCATCGGCCTCGACCGGCACATCGGGCACGACCAACAGGCGCGCGGTCAGATCTCCCTCACCGACACACCGCACCCGCGCCAGTGACGGCGCCGCCTGGCGGGCAAGCAGTTCGTAGTCCGCCGCGGTGACGGCGCGATCGCGCGTGCGCAGGTCCAGCGGGCCGCGCACGCGGAGTTCATCGAGGGTTTCGGCGGCGGTGCCCCCGCTGGCCGGGTGTCGGTTCTCCACGCGCTCCATCAGGGGAATGGAGGTGCGCAGCACGGAGATGGCGCGCGCCGACACGTTGCCGTTCGCTCCTCCGCCCGTGCGGTAGACCGGAACCCGGATCGGTGAGCCCTTCGGCGGCACCGCCCCATAGCCCGTCAACGTGCCGTCGGGTTCACGCACCGCCGGCCCGAACTCGATCGTCGCCTCGGTGCGGTCCACCCGGAAGACACGATCCTCGGGACCGTGATCGGTGAACTGGCCGACCTCCAGCCACGTCTGCCACCCGGAGCCGCCGGCCACCTCGATCTCCAACGGCCGCCCGTCATCGACGACCGGGGCGCGTTCGAGGCGGAAGGTCTGGCCCGGCACGCCCTCGGAGAGCCCGACGACCTCATCGAACACGTCCTCCGCATGCACGGCCCGCACGGTGGCCCCGACCGTCTGGGCCTGCGCGGCGCGGACCATCGGGGAGATCGTGTACGGCGGATACCCCGGCTCGGGCTCGGTCACGACCGTGCGCAGCCAGCCTCCCCGGACCCCACCCATCGTCGAGGCGACGTGCTCCTGCGGGACGTGGATGACGATGTATCCGGCGCGGTTGAGACCACCGGTCCCGTCGCGCTCGGTCTCGCAGCGGCGCCAGCCGTCGGCGGTCCAGGCTTCCCACCGCAGCGGCGGGTGTTCGGGATTGACACCCACGCCGCGCACCTCGCAATCGAGACGCAACTCGATGGCGCACTGCGGAGCCGCGTCGTCGAGGGCGACCAGCAGGGCGTCGCCCTGAGCCGGGTTCTCCGAGAACGCGTTGAATCCACTGGCTTCACGGAGCTCCGTGGCGCGGGTGATCACCTCGCCCTCCACACCCTGGGTCGCGACCAGGCTCAACGACCGCGTCGGGATGACGAGTTCACGCACCGTCTCGAAGACGGTCGCCTCGTCGTGCTCGGTGCGCACCGTGCTCACCTGCGTACCACGCCGCACGGTGACGTCCTCCTCCTGCGGCGAGGACAGCCAGAAGGTCACGTCGGCGCCGGCCGCGGTGGCGGGGTGGGGCCGAATGCCGATGAGATCGAGGAAGGCGAGGTAGAGCTTGTCGGGGACGCGGTTGAGCCGATACAGCAGCGCGTCGGTCATGTACGCGAACGTCTCGATCAGCGTCACGCCGGGGTCGGAGACGTTGTGGTCGGTCCACTCGGGGCAGCGCTGCTGGACCATGCGTTTGGCGTCGTCGACGAGATCCTGGAATCGGCGGTCGTCGAGGTTGGGCACCGGTATCGGCATCAGGAGCCACTCCGTTCGGTCGGCGGGATGACGTAGAACGGAAAGACCAGGTTGCGCGGGTCGTTCGTGCCACGAAGCGTGTAATGGATGTCGATGTAGAGAGTGCCCTGCTCGACCTCGTCGAAACGGACGTCCACGGCCTCGAGTTCGATCCGTGGTTCCCACCGGTCCAGGGCCACCCGCACCGCGTAGGCGATATCCCCGGCGGTGCTCGCATCGGCCGGCGCAAAGATGTAGTCGTGCACGGCGCACCCGAACTCGGGGCGCATGGGTCGTTCCCCCGGCGACGTCGCCAGAATGAGGCGAATGCTTTCCTCGATCTCCTTGGATCCCGACACCAGAGCAATTCCCCCGGTGGCGTCGGCGCGCACGGGAAATGACCATCCCCGACCAATGAACTCCTCGGCCATGTCACCCTCCGATCAACACGGTTGGGCACCCCGGCGGGATGATCGGCGCGCCGCACCCGGCCATGTCGGAGACGCGCAGCGCCGGCCGACCACCGATGAGCACCGTGGCCGAACCCTTGGGGAAGGGCGTGGGCGGGTGCACCGCCGGCGGCGGGAACGAACAGGTGTGCAGATCGCCCACGACGGCCGCGGGCAGCCCGCCGATGAGGACGGTCGGCACACCCGGGCCGGTGACGACCCCCGGATGTCCGGTCAGGTCGCTGACACGTGCGGCAGGAAGCATCTCCACGCCCTCCCTAGTTGATCTTCACGATGGCGCCCTTGACCGTCGTCGCCGCAGCGGCGGACAGTTCGGCCATGGCCTGACCGGCGACCTTGACGGTGGCGCCGGTGAGTTCACCCGTCGCCTTGGCGGCCAGCTTGAGGTTGGTCGCGTTGATCTTGACGTCGGCCTTGGCATCGAGGGTGATGTTCGTGGCCGCGAGGGTGATGTTGCCCTGGGTGGAATCGAGCGCGATGTTGCCGCCGCTGGTCGTGACGGTGACATCCTTCTGGGCGGTGACGTTGACCGGTCCCTGACTGACGATCTCGATCGCCGCGTCGGCCTTCTGCACCAACGTGATGCGCTGTTTGCCCTCGGACGTGGAGATGTCGATCTTCTGCTCGCTCTCGGATTCGATCATGTTCAGGGCCATGCCGGTGCGCGAGACGAGCGAGCGTTGAACGACCTTGCCATTGCCCTTGTCGACCGCCTGGTCGAAGGGTTGCTTGGGCCTGTCGCGACCGTTGAACAGGCCGCCCAGGATGTACGGCTCGTCGGCGCCGCCGAGCCCAAAGGCGACGAGCACCTCGTCACCGACCTCCGGCAGCACGGAGAACCCCCGGTTGGCCCCGGCCCCCAACTGGAGGGTGCGCGACCACGCACTGACGAAATCGTCGGACAGAGCCGGGAAGGTGACGCGGACCCGGCCCAGACCGTCCGGGTCCTTGATGTCACTGACGATGCCGACGACCATGCCATCGAGCCGATCGGCCCGCGCGCGCATTCCCCCGGACGTGGTGAGTCCATACGCCGAGCGATCCGAGGAGTTGCTGACACTGAACGCCGTGACATAGCCCCGGTCACTGAATTCATGCCGGGTCGAGGTCAGGGTGTATTTGCCGTTGAACGGCTTTCCCACCCCGACGAGCGTGACCGCCTCCCCGGCGCGCAGGTCCGGATTCCCCCGGGCGACGCCCTCCAACTCCGCGTGCGATCCTCCGACGCGGTCGGCGATCGACTTGGCGACCCGATCGCACCCGCCCGCGTCGAGTTGATTCGTTCGCGGCGCCACAATGGCCGGAGCGCCGACCGCCTGGGCCAACTTCGCCGGGGCCACCCCATCGAGCGTCGCGCTGGACGTGCCGGCCGAGGCCTTCGCGACGATCGCCTTCTTGGCCTTGACGTCCCAGGAGCGGACCTCGACCGAGGGGACCTGATCGGCGGCCGTCACCGTCGCGCGCAGGCTGACGAGGTTGACGCCACGCTCGAGCACCATGGGGTTGCGCCGCGCGCTGTTCGCGCCCGGGCCGCTCGCGGCTCCGGTCGGTGCGCCCACGACCAACTTGCCGTCCTTGACCGCCACGGACACCCCGGATTCGAAGGCCAGCCGTTGGATGAGCTCCCAGTCGCTGCCGACCTGGGCGGTGTGGGCCTGCACGGACCCGAACGGATCGACCCGGCCCACGGGCACGCCGGCGGCCTGGGCCTTCGCCCGGATGATGTCGGCCGGCGTCTGGTTGACGAAGGCCTCGACCCGCACGCCGCGACGGAAGCGGTGCGTCTTGTCATAGCCGCGCACGATCGTGCGGGTACCCGTGGGGGTGAGTTCGACCTCGAGCGCGGTGACCTCGCCGGTGAAGAGGGTCGGCGCTGCGCCGGTGCCGCTCTGCTGCACCGCGACGGTCAACGGCGCTCCGATCGTGACCGCCGCCCGTTCGAGCATGTCGGCGTCATCGTCGAGGAAGGAGATGACCGCCAGATCCGGCACACCGACGGAATCGTCGACGACGACGCTCGACAATCTGGACTCCACCTCGGCGCTCAGGGGTCGCCCACCGATCGTGATGAGCGGAGTGCTGCTCGTCTCCTCACTTCGCATCGGTGAACTCCTCGATGGCCGGGAGGAGCACGGTGTCCCCCGAGCGCAGTCGCAGCGGATCGTCGATGTCGTTGGCGCGCGCAATGGCTCGCCACATCGAGGTGTCGCCGTACTCGCGGTAGGCGATCGAGGGCAGCGTGTCGCCGTCGACGAGGACGTGGACGCGTCGCGGCACCAGACCGCCGGAGGTCGGGTTCTGGTTCGGCGTCTCCCCGGCGAGTTCATCGAGTTGGACCGTGCACACGGCGCGGATCGGCAGACCGCCCGCGGTGAAGACCGTGTACGTCGCCGTGACGCTGCTGATGTAGGCGAGGAAGCCCGTCAGCGCGCCCCAGCGGAACAGCACCCACGGCGGGGAGTCCTTCTTCTTCGAGTGGGACGAGGTCGTGGGCACGCAGCAGGCGAAGAGCTGCTCGACGCGCTTGACGACGCTGTTGTCCTGGGTGTCGGTGGCGTCGAAGAACATCTCCAGGCTCAGCGTCGACGGTTGCGGGCCCTGGTACTGCGGCGGCGCACTGCGCTTGTTGCCGCGGCCGGTGGCGCGCGTCCAGTGGGCCGACTTGCTCAGGCTGAGCTCGCGCGGGTTGAACTGGAATTCGACCTTGGCGATCTCGGGGCCCGGCTTGGACAGCGAGCCGTCGGGTGAGGGCTCGAAGAGCTGGAGGTAGGCGTGCTCGAGCTTCGGGCGACTGGCACTCGAGGAGGCACCGCCGGTGCCGCTCGTACCCGTGGCGGTGAACGCCACTGCGGGAGGAGTCATGGTGCTCAGCCCCGCCCGGTGGCCAAGAAGCCGTGGTGGGCGATCTCCACCGTTTCGGTGAGCACGCGCGGGTCATCGGCCGAGATGGTCGGACCGCTCCAGCGCACCGGGACGACGTCGAGCAGACCCCACGTGGCGATGATCGAGCCGTTGGCGCGCATCACCTCGATCGTCCCGGTCGCGCCGCGCTTGTGGCCGTTGGCCATGCTGGCGAACCACTTGGCGATGGTCTCGGTGTCACGGCTGAGTGGGCGGGACAGCGTGATGTTGGGGTAACGCAGCTTCGTGGGCAACTGCCAGACGAACCCATTGTTGCCGCCCTCCTCTCGCGTCTCCATGACGACTTCGGCGCCCAGGCCCTGACAACTGGTGAACATGCCCAGGCTCTGGTCGTCCAGCTTGACGAGAAAGGCGACCGACAGGGCGGTGTCGATGTCCTGCACGACGTTCATGACTGTGCTCCCTTCACCAGGCGTCCGTCCGCAGGCCTCGGCGGTCGCGGTCGACCAGCAGTTCGGCCCGTATCCGCAACATGAGCGGTTCGTAGAGCCGCCGCGCGAGGTCTTCGAGTTGGCTGGCGGCTTCGGCCGGCGTGGCCGCGGCCGGTTGAGCCGGCGCGGACGGGCTCGCATTCGGCGCGGCGG
>NZ_BCRE01000049.1 GCF_001552435.1 Kribbia dieselivorans NBRC 106261 | reverse complement strand
GGTCCTGGACGCCGAGGTGATCGTGGGCGACGAGACTGACGGAGGAGTGCCCGCGGCCACGGATGCAGACGTCGCCGATGGCGCCGGGGCCGCCGGTGAGGTGGGGGCCTCGGCGATGCGAGACGAGGACGCCGTGCCGGCCGGTGGGATGGCGAGGGGCATGGCGATGCTCGGCGGCGCTGCCGCGGCCGGGCTCGCGGGGACGGTCAGGCCCGCTCTCCCCGGTTCGAGGCCCGCTTTCCCCGGTTCGAGGTATTGCTCGTCGGTATTCGGCCGCGCAATACCTCGAACCGGCGGGGTCGGCGCGGACGTCGCCGGAGTTGCGGACATTCCCGGCACTGTGGGCGTTCCCGGCACTGCGCGCCTGGCCGCGCCGATGACCATTGCACGCCGGGGCGCAGTCCACCGGGGGGCGGCCGCTGCGGCAGTTCCCGGAGTCGTCGTTGTGGACGGTGTCGTGATCCTGCTCGGCGTCGCGGTCGTGCTCGGCGTCGCGGTCGTGCTCGGCGCCGGGGTACCCACCATTGGTCCGGCGATCGGCCGCACCGGACCTCGCCACGATGTCGGCGTGGTCACCACACGTTGAACCGTGGTCGCGGGCACCGGCAAAACGCTGCGTGGCGTAGCGCGAATCCCCCCCGACTCGAGGTATGGCGCGGCGCTATTCGGCCCGGTTATACCTCGAACCGTTGGGGACTCGACCGCTGAGGAATCGATGGACGCTGTTCCGGCCTCCCCCGGCGACGGCGAGACCACCGGCAGGGCCACCTGCCGCTGCACCGACGCAGACATCGGCAAAACGCTCGGTAGCGCGCCGGGCACCGCACTGGTCCCCTCCCTCGATTCGAGGTATTGCGCGGCGCTATTCGACCGCTCCATACCTCGAACGGGCGGGGAGGGTGTCGCCGAAAGTCCCGAGGCGGAGCGCGGTTCGGATGGGGCTGTCCGCGGCCTCGCAGGCGCCGAGGTAGCGGTCGCCGCAGTCATTCCTACCGTTACCGACGCAGCGGTGACCGCCGTCGCAGCAACCGTTCCCGTTGCTCCAGGCTTGGCGGTCGCCCCAGCTGTTGCTCCCGTTCCTGGCTGGCTGGATGGCGAGGCGACCGGTAGCGCCACCGCCCGCTGCACTCGCGCGGCCGAAGGTAGAACGCTCGGCAATGACGAAGGCAGTGACAAAGGCAACGCGTGATTGCTCACACCAGAGCGGTTCGAGGGGGGCGAAGCAGTAGCGGCACTGGCCGCTCCGGAACGCGACTCCGACGGTGCCGTCCGTGCGCGTCCTGACGCACCGGCCGCCGCCGTCGTCGTCCCCGTTGGCCCAACTGATTGCGGCGAGGCGGAGGACACCACAGCAGTCATCGTGGGTGCAGCCGCTCCCGACGGACTCGACGCAATCGACGGACGCGAGACAACCGGCAAGGCCACCGCCCGCTGCACCGAGGCAGGCACGGGCGCCGGCGGCACGATCGGCATCGAACGCGACACGTCACTGTTCGACACGTCACTGTTCGACACGTCACTGATCGACCCGCCACCACTCGACAGGGAGCGGTTCGACGTCGGGGAGGCCGTCGTCGAACCGGTTGTCGTCACGCCCGAATCGACGTGTGGCAGGTCGTGGTTCGGGCCCTCATCACCTCGAACCGACGGGGACGGAACCGCTGCGCCGCCCGCACCCCTTGGCGTGGAACGTGGCTCCACGGGCGCCGTCCGCGCGGGTTCTGACGCACCGGTGGTCGATGATGTTGCCTCCGCGGGCCCAACGTGTCGCGGTGCTCCCGACGCGGTGGTCGCCCCAAGGGTGCTCGCGAGTCCAGCTGCGGTCGACGTTGCGGACGAACTCGACGACGGCGAAACCACCGGCAAGGACATCGCCCGCTGCACCGGAGCCCGCACCGGCTCAGGCGGAACGCTTGGCAACGCCTCAGCCAACGAACTCGACACGTCACCGCTCGACACATCGCTGCTCGACACAGAACTGTTCGACGACGGGGAGAGAGTCGACGTCCCGATCATGCTCACGCCCGATTCGAGGTGTGGCGCGGCGCTATTCGGACCCTCAATACCTCGAACCGGCAGGGAGGGTGATGCCACAATCCTTGGCGCGGAGGGCACCGCTTCGCTTCCCGATGACGACGACGATTCAGAAGCAGCGGTCCTCCCGGGCCCTGGTGCACCGGTCGCGGCGGTCTCCCCAACCGGTGCAGTGGCCACGGACGAGGGCGAGGTGCCGGTCGCCGCATTGACACCGGCGGTGGTAGCGGCGGGCGTCGACGCCCGCGGAACAACCGGGAGCGACACCTCCCGCTGTATCGGCGCCGGCGCAAGCGCGATGCTCGGCAACTCCCCCGGCACCGAAGCGGGCGCGTCACTCCTTGACCCAGAGCCGCTCGACGTTGACGTGGGTGACCCCGAAGGGTTCGCCTCTTCACCAGCCGCTCTCGCCGACTCCACACGTGTCCCCGTCACCCCTGAATCGAGGTATGGCAAGGCGGTACTCGGCCCTCCCATACCTCGACCCGACGTGGAAGGCTCAGCCACGCTTTCCGATGCAGAGCGCGGTTCGGGAGACGGGCTCGACGCCGGCGTGACAACCGGCGGCGCCACGGCCCGCTGCACCGGCAGAGGCGACGGCGACGGCAGCGACGACGGAGCGCTCGGCAAATCCCCTGGTTCGAGGTGCGACAGGGCGCTTTTCGGCCCTCCTGTACCTCGAACCGCGAGGGGGAGGGCTGCGGGAGGCGCAGCGGGAGCCACTGTGGGCGTCACTGTGGGAGTCGAGGCGGGCTCGATCCATGGGATGTCAACGGTGGTGGCGTTCGCATCGTCCGTGTCGCCATCACCCACGCCCGCGGGCGCGTCGAGGTCCGGAGTGGCGTGCTCGCTTGGAGACGCGGGCGCCACAGCCCGTTGCACCGGCATCGCCGGCGCAGGTCGGTGGGCACCCACCGGCAGGCTGCTCGCCGTGTCCGGCACCGCCGAGATCGGCGCGCCCAGGCCACGGGTCCTGGTCGCCGTGGTCGGCTGGGCCACAGGGGTCGCGGGGGCCACCTGGGTCGCCGGGGCCACCGGAGTCGCCGGGGCCGTGGTCAGCGGGGCAACAGCGTCGGTCGTCGGGGCACTCGCTGGAGGAGGCACGACCGGCAGGGGCATCGGAGAGATCGACGAGGAATCGAGGCGCGTCTCAGGCTCGACCACCGACTCATCGACGACCACGTGCGGCACCGCCTGAACGGTTGGTTCAGGCTCGGCCACGGGCTCATCGACGACCACCGCAGGGGCAGCAGCCATCTCGGGCTCAGGCTCGGCCTCCGGCTCCGCCCCCCACTCCGAGGGCAGCGGTTCGGCGGTCAACTGCATGACCGGCAGCGCAGCGGAGGTCGCCGACGTCATGGCCGGTCGCGCACCCGACGCCGCCTTCGGCACCGCCGACGCGGCCGTCGTCCGTGGGGCGAAGTCGGTCGAGTACCGCTGGCGGTGACCGGCCGTACCGGCGTCCTGGCCGCGTCTGTTCGCCACCGGCATCGACGGCGATCCGCCCATCGCGGGCGCGTCGGCGCCGGCCCCACCCTCGACCACGGGCCCGACTCGGGGCATGGCCGCCTCGACCTGCCGCTGAATCCCGCTGGTCAACGCGGTGCTGCGCCAGGCCGCCAACCCCGACGCGAAGTCCATCGGACGGGTCGTCAGCGCCGGTGATGCCAACGTGCTCGGCATCGCCGGCAGCGACGCCCACGCGGCGGAGGGGCGCTCGGGCGCCTGCCCGTCAGGTGCCTCCCCGGGCGCGGGAGGCGCAGCCGGAACGGCCGGCTCATCCGCCCGGCCCGACCCCTCACGGCTCCACGGCCAGCGCATATTCACCGCCCTTCCGAAATGCGTTCATTGAGATGGGCGATCTCCGTGACATACCGCCGTCGCTGCGGGTGCTCAAGATCGAGGATGTCGTCGAGTCGCCAGTGAAAATGAAAGGCCACGTACGCCACCTCCTCGTAGATCTGGTCAGCGGCGTACGTCAGGATTCCCCCAGGCTCCCTCCGGAAAGGTCGACGGCAAACCGGTGGGAGCAGGACGGGCAGGAAACCGCCGCCCGGGTATGCCCCTCGGTGTTGATCCGTCGATAGAAATCCTGGAGGAAGGCAACGTCTGAGGCGAACATGTTCTCGACGACGTTCGAGGTGATCGACGGAACGGTCCCGAGCGAGGTGATCACCCGGGCCAGGAGGATCACCGTCGTGAAGGCGGCGTTCTCCATGACCCGGGCGTCGTAGAGCGGGAGCAACTCGTCCCGGGCCGTGGCCAACCGCATCGTGCCACTGCGGTGCACGACGCCCTCACCGTCGACGAACCCGCGCGGCAGCTCGAAGGCGAACTCCGTCTGCAGAACGGGGCGCTCGGGCACCATCGGCGCCGGGCGGTCGAGGTCCGTGGGGGCCCCGAGGTCCGCCAACGAGCCGTTGATGCGCGAGCGAGCCATCACGCCACCGTGGACTCGTCGAAGCTCATCGTGAACTTCTCGGTGGCGGACTCGGTCGAGCCTGCCTTGAGGTTGCTGATCTCGACCTTCGAGACCCACACGTTCACGAAGTTGTAGGTCTTGAGCGTGGTGCCCTGGTAGTCCGTGATCTCGACCGCGGCGGTCTTGCGGGACGTCTTCACGTCACCGGTCATGACCGACTTGAGCCAATCACTGATCGTCTTGCTGTCGGTCAGGCCGCGGGTCACGGTGATCTCGCCGCCCTTGGGCCGGCCGATGAGCGTGCGGGTGATGTACTTGCCGTCCTTGGTCTGCTCCTTCATCTCGATCTTCTCGACCTCTTGGGTCAGGCCGGTGACCTCGATGACCTTGGGGACCTCGATCCCGTCGAGGGTGAAGCGGAAGCCGTTGGCGGCGGCGGAGTCAAGCGGATCAGCGAGCGGAGCCATGGTTCATCGTCCTTTCGTGGAGGGCTGTGGAGGTGGGGCGTCGACTACTCGGCGACGAGGCTGAGGCCGCCCGAGAACTGGGACAGCTGGAAGACGACGAACTCGGCGGGCTTGACCGGCGCCACACCGATCTGGCAGACGACCTGGCCGGCGTCGATGCCTTCGGCCGGGTTGGTCTCCTCGTCACACTTGACGAAGTACGCGTCGTCCGGCGTGGCCCCGAAGAGGGCGCCCTTGCGCCACTCGTTGACGAGGAAGGCGCTGATGGTGCGCCGGATCCGCGCCCACAGCTGCGGGTCATTCGGCTCGAAGACGACCCATTGGGTGCCGTCGAGGATGGACTCCTCCAGGTAGTTGAACAGTCGCCGCACATTGATGTAGCGCCACGCCGGGTCGCTGGAGAGGGTGCGGGCACCCCACACGCGCACACCGCGCCCCGGGAAGGCCCGGATGCAGTTGACGCCCACGGGGTTGAGCAGGTCGTGCTCGGCCCGGGTGATCTGGGTCTCCAGGCTGATCGCGCCGCGCACGACCTCGTTGGCGGGCGCCTTGTGCACGCCACGGGTGTCATCGTTGCGAGCCCAGATACCGGCCATGTGGCCACTCGGCGGTACGTGCTGCGCCATGCCGGTGGCGGGGTCCATGACCTTGACGTACGGCCAGTAGAGCGTGGCGTACTTCGAGTCGAAACCGGCGCCGTTGACGCGCCAGTCCAGGATCTTCTGCGGGTTCAGACCCGGGGGCGGGTCGAGGATGGCCATGCGGTCACCCATCATCTCGCAGTGGGCGATGACGGCCAACTGCACCGCCTTGAACTGCTCCAGGTCGATCGCGCCCTGCTCCAGGGCCGCCACGAGGTCGGGCACGGCCACCATGGTGACCTCGTCGATCGCCTCGAGACCACTGAAGCCGGTGCGCTGCGCGACATCGCCGACGTAGTCGTCCACGCCCATCTCGGTGGGCTCCGGGCCGACCGGCTCCGGTTCGGGAGCGGTGAGCTCGGTCTGCCCGTGGTCGACCTTGACCAGCGCGGCGTTCGGGGCGGTCGCCTCGATCTTGATCTGCTTCGACCCGGCCACGCGGGTGAGCAGGTAGTTGTCACCCTCCTTGGTGCTGACGTTCTCGTACGTCTCGACGGGCTTGCCGTCGCTGATCACGGTTAGGGTGAACATGTCCTCCGGCAGGTTCTCGCCCTTGCCCGGGGAGACCTGCACCGACAGCGGCTTGACCCGGGAGGCGTGGATCGCCGAGACGGTGAAGCCACCGAGGACCGCCGAGGGTGGGCCGGCCGGCACGGCGCGCGGCGCGGGCTTCCCGGCCACGCTCTGCCCGTTGGCGCTCTGCCCGTTGGCGCTGAGCCCGCCACCGACCCGAACGATGAAGCAGTTGCTGCCGCCGTTCTGCATGAAGCCGTAGACGGCGTGGGCGAGGTAGGTGCCCGGCAGGAAGTCGCCGAAGGTCTCGGTGAACTGGGTCCAGTTCGAGATCAGGGTCGGCTCGTGCATCGGCCCCTTCTCGGCCAAGCCGACGAAGGCGGCGACCGCAGTGCCGGCACCCTCGATCGGCCGGCTGCCCGATTCGATCTCCTCGACATAGACACCGGGTGACAGATAGTTCGGCATTGCGCCTCCTTGGGAGTTCGGCCCGTTCCCTCCAAGAATTCCGTTGCCCGAGTGTGTCCGGTACGTCCGTCAGGTCGTCCTGTCGGGTAGGGCCCGCTGCCCGTTGGGGCAATGCGGTCAGGCAGGCATTTCCTCTTCGTCGGAAGCCTCGCGCTGGACCGGTTGGGGGGCCACGGTGCTGGCGTCGTTCTCCAGGTCGACGAGACGGGCCGCGTTGGCCGTCGCCGCCTGCTCGAACCGATCCGAGGGGTCGCTGACGCGATAGCCCGCGGCCGTCGCGGTGCCGTCGACCGGGCCCGAGCGCTGCTGCACGACATGCGTCAACTCATGGGCCAGCACCGTGCGCCCGGCGGCCGAACTCGGGTCGTACATCCCGCGCTGGAAGACCACGTTGGTACCCGAGGTGTACGCCGTTGCCCCAACGGCCCGGGCGGAGGCGTGCGCGGCCGAGTCGGTATGCACCCGCACCTGGGAGAAGTCCTCCCCGAAGCGATGCTCCATGTCGGCCCGCACGTCCGCGGCCATCGGCGCGCCACCCCCGTTGAGCACGCCGCCGATCGGGTCCTCCTTCTCCCCGATCAGCCGCTGCACCGCCCGGTTGCCGACCAGACGCTGCAGATACGCAATGCCCGAAAGGGCAGCGGCTCCCTCATCGCGCCCCTCGCGCTTCACCGGCGCCGCAGCTGATCGCTTCTGCTGCTCCTCATGGGCGTGCATCTCGTCTCCTCCAGCTCAGGTCACACGGCGGATCGATTCAACAGCGAGTGGTAGCGACCGAACTCCTTCTCGACGCACAGTCGCCCGAGCTTGCGGTATTCCCGTTGCACGGCCATGACGACCTGAGCCATCGTCACGGGGCAATCGGCGTTGGCCGCCAGATAGGCCGCCGTCACCGCGGCCGACCGAATCCCCCCACCACTGAGTTCGAAGGCGTTCGCGCAGAACTCCAGATCGAGGGTCTCGGATTGCGGCAGCGTCTTCAGACTCATCCGCCACAGCGCCAACCGCTGCGCGGCGTCGGGCATCGGGAAGTCGACCAGTACGTCGATCCGTCGCGTGAACGCCTCATCGATGTTGGCCCGCAGGTTCGTCGACAGAATCGCCAACCCGTCGAAACTCTCCATGCGCTGCAGCAGGAAGGCGCTTTCGACATTCGCATAGCGGTCGTGAGCGTCCTTGACCTCACTACGCTTGCCGAAGACCGCATCGGCCTCGTCGAAGAGGAGCACACCGTTGACCCCGGAAGCCGCCTCGAAGATCTGGTCGAGATTCTTCTCCGTCTCCCCCACGTACTTGTCGATGACCGTGGCCAGATCTACGACGTACAGATCCAGACCCAGCTCGCCGGCGATCACCTCGGCCGACATCGTCTTTCCGGTCCCCGAATCTCCGGAGAACAGTGCGGCCACCCCGATCCCACGACCGCCGCCTGGTCGCATGGCCCATTCACCGAGCACCTTCTCTCGATGCCGGGCGCGCGCCGCGACCTCCTGCAGCGCCGTCATCGTCGGGATCGGCAGCGCCAGGTCCGACCATCCGACGGCCGGTTCGATCCGGCGCGCGAGACGTTGGAGCGTGGCGTCGTTCTCGCCACGCGCCCCGGCACGCACTGCCTCGACGGTGACGCGGCCATCGCCGGACAGCCGCGACTGGGCACGCGCCGCCTCGGCGGCCCGCGCCACCTGCGTCGGTCGCAGCAGGAACTGCGAAGTGGCGTAACCGGGGTCGAAGTCGACGTCCGAGAGCGCCGACCGCCACAGCTCGCCGCGCTCCGCCGGCGTACTGCCGGGCACGGACACGAGCAACGGCGGATCGGCCGACCACGCCGGATCCCACGAGCCGCTGCCGTAGACGATCAGCGGCAACGGGTGCGCCTCGAGCGCCTCCAGCAGATCGGCGGTCAGCGTCACGTCGGTGACCGGCCCGAGTACCACGCCCCGGCCGGTCAGTCGAGCTTCGCGCGCCACCGCCCGCGCCACGCTCACCGGGTCCGGCTGCCGCTGCAGCGCGCCCAGGTCGACCACCAGGGCCTCCAGGCCGAGCCTGGCCAACACGTCGACGCCCAGGAGCAGACCCGAACCCGTCGGCGGCTCGCGCAGATACGCCAAGGTGATTCCGGTCGACATGGCATCGGCCACGGCGCTCCCGTCACCCCACGCGATCGCGGGAGTCGGATGCAGGACCGCAGCCACGGCCGCGTCGGGCGTGTCGATGCCGAGCAGATGGCTGACGACCCGGTCGGTGGCCCGCAACGAGCGGCACGGGAACGGTCGGTCCGGGTCCTCGAGGACGATCAGGCCGGTACGCACGAGCGGGCCGCTGGTCAGGCGGTCGCGACCGGCGGCCGAGATCAGCGGCACCCCACACATCGCCAGGGCCACCGAGGCCGTGGGTCGGCGCCGCGTGACGTCGTCGTTGAGGTAGCCGAAGAGGTGGTAGAAGCGCGAGTCGAGGTCGGCCGCCAACGCCACGAGGAGGAGGTCGACGTCCAGCGGCGACAATTCGCACGAGCGAGCCAACTCGGCCAACCGGCCCGTGCACTCCTCCGGCTCCTCTGGCGGGAGCGCGTCGACGATGCGCAACAGCGCATCGGCCTCGGAGTCAAGGATCTGATCGACCTGCTCATCGCTGAGATACAGGCCCCGGTACGGGTCGTCCGGGTTCTGGTCCATGCCGCGGCGGGCGGCGACGACCGTGCGAATCCGCCGTTCCAGTCGGCCGATGTGGGCGAGCAGGTCGCCGAAGTCGGTGGCCTCGTTCACGGCGCACCCACGGAGGATCGTTGCTGACGGTCATCGTCGCGACCGCCGTTGACGGTGTTCGCGGCCCCGAGAATGAGCCCCTCGAGCACCGGCGGGCCGGCCGCCAGCACCGCCCCGGCATCGAACGGCGCGGTGATGACCACGTCCAGTGAGGGCTTGAGCTCACCGCCCAGCGCGGACCACACATCGGCGAAGTTGCGGTCCTCCGACGGAGGCACGCCCACGGTGATGCGGACCAGATCCCCCGCTGCGGCCAACGGCCCGCCGAGCAGGTCCGGCGGCATGGCCTCGTACTGGATCAGGCAGGCCAACACCGAGGCCAGCAGCAGGTGCTCGTCCTCCGGCCGCTGGGTCCAGGCCGTGACGAGGTAGGAGAGTCGGAAGTGCCGCGGGGCGGGTCGACGGGCGACGACGCGGCCGGTCTCGTCGCGCACGTCCAGCAAGCCGCCCTCACGTCGACGCATGTCCTCGCGGATGTCGTAGAGGTAGACGTTGATGGTGGGCACGCTGCGGCGGGCGGCCCAATCCGTCGTGGGCGCGTCGAACACCACCTCGATGTCCGAGCCGACCGCGACCTGCGACCGGATCAGGGAGCGCAGCGCCTCATCGACCTGCGGAATCATGTCAGTTCCTCTCGATGAAGCCGGGCGGCGCCACGCTACGCGGAGCCACGAGCATATCTGCCGTCACCGTGCTGAAGAGTCCGCGTCGGGTGGCAACCGCCTCGACCTTGCGTGGGCCGAGTCGGTCGCGACGCAGCACGAGCACCTGGGTGGCCGGTAGCGTGCCGTCATCGTTGACGCGCAGCGTCGGGATCGGCGCCATGATGCCGGTGTCGAAGCCGAGATCGACCATGGCCCCCGGCGGAAAATCCGATCCGCTGACGACGGTGACACCGCCGGGCACGACGACGTTCGGGGACAGTCGAACCTCGGGCCGGCGTACGACCAGGGGCGCGCTGCTGGCCGCCGGCGGCATGGTGGAGTTCCGTGCGGTCACCGCGGCGTACACGTCACCGAAGCCGTCGGCGCGGTAGCGCACGGTGGCGCGCAGTTCGACGCTCTCACCGGGGTCGAGCGGGCCGACGGTGCAGGGGGCACCGCTGGTGAAACAGGCGGGGCCGCTTCGCACGGTGACGATCCGGCGTGGGTGCGAAACCTGCACCTCACCGGTCACAGCGGTTTGGGTGCCGGAGTTGCGCACGGTCACGATCGTCGTGCCGCGTCCGCCGACGTAGCCGGGCGTCTCGGTGCGCACGCTGATCGACAGGGCCGTGACGAGCGGCGCCGGTGGCGTGGACGTGGACGTGGTGGGCGGGGTCGTCGTTGGTGGGGTGGACGTGGACGTGGTGGGCGGGGCCGTTGTGGGCGGAGTCGAGGTGGTCGGCGGCTCACTCGTCGTC
>NZ_BCRE01000048.1 GCF_001552435.1 Kribbia dieselivorans NBRC 106261 | reverse complement strand
TGGCGTCGTCGCGGTCACCACGAACTCACCCGAGTTGTTGGTCGCATCGGGGTCGGGCAGATCCGTGTGGACCGTGACCGTTCCCCCATGGCTCCCCGGCACCAGCACGGTCACCGGAATCTCGATCACCGTCGCCCCCTTCGGCGGCACGGAGTCGACGACGCACGTCACCGTGCGACCGCTGGCGGTGCAGCCGCTGGGCAAGGCGCCGAGCGTCACGTCGGCGGGCAGGTCGAACACCACGGTGGCGTCGCTCGCCCGCGCCGGCCCCGGATTGGTGATCCTCGCGGTGATGACGGTGCTCAACTCCACGTCACCCGATTCCGGCTTCGCCGAGACGGTGACGGCCAGGTCGGCGGACATCTGCCAGGCCGGTTCCGACACTGGAGCGCGGTGCGCCACGACCGTGCGCAATCCCGAACCATCGGGGCGAAGGGCGTAGATGCCACGGCGATCCGCCTGCCCGACGGGCTGCCCGGTCACCGCGATCTCGGAGCCGTCCGGGGACCAGGCCGGGTCGGTGGCGCGCTGCAGCACCGAGCGCGACGGCATGGCCGTGCCGTTGGCGGCGAAGCCCGTCACCGGTCGCACAGCCGCGACGGTCTCGGGCCGGTCGGCGGTGCCGTCCTCGTTCGTGTCGGTCAGCCGCGCGATCGACACCTGCCCGGCGGACTCGTAGGCGACCGACAGACCGTCCGGGGACCAGGCGGGGGCACGACCACGCACCGGAGTACAGGCGGTCACGCCCTCACACTGAGTCAGGGCCTGGGTCGAGCCGGTGTCCGGATCAACGACCCACAACTGACTCGCCGGGTTCTCGGTGCGCTGAGAGGCCGTGCCGGCGGTCGGCTCGGCGGACGTCGTCGTCTCGGGCGTCGCGGGGTCCGCCTGGACGCGCACGGAGTTGGAGGCAAAGTGGTTGCCGGTGTCACGGTCACCGGGCTTCACCCCCGACAGGCTGGCCGACACGCTGCCGGGCCCGACGACGTTGGCGACGAGATCGAACGTCCACCTGCGCTCCGCTCCGGGTTGCAGCGCCGCGCTCTGACAGCGGATCCAACCGCCGGAACTGGGCCGGACGGAGCAGCCGTCTGGCAGCACCTCACCGAACAGGAGAACCTGCTCCCGCCCCGGCAAGGCGCCCGGCACCTGGATGTCGACGGTGAACTCGTCCGCTCGTCCCGCCGAGGTGGCGTTCGTGACCCGGACCGTCGCCGTGCCCTTCGTCCCGTTCTGGAGAGCGCTCGGGGTGGTCAGGGTGACGGCGACGTCCGCCGGCGCTCGCATGGTTCGCCGACCCACGACGATCCGCTTCCCGTCGGGTGACCACGAGGGGCCTTCGTCCCAGTACGTGGTGTTCGAGTCGCGATCCACGGTCAACCGCGTGGCCGTCCCCGAGGCGACGTCGGCGACCCAGATCTGCGACGTCGAGTCGACCAGCCGGGCATCGGAGGTCTGCCGGACGAACGCGACCAGCCGGCCGTCCGGCGACCACGCCGGTTGGGTGTCCACGACATCGGCCACGGGGTCGCGCAACAGCGGCTGCACGTCCGACCCGTCGGCCAGCGCCGTGACGATCTCCGAGCCCATCGGCGCTCCGGTCGTGCGGGCGTAGGCGATGCGCCGCCCATCGGGGGACGTGGCGGCGGAATGCTCGTCGCGGGGGGTGTCCTGGCCGTCGACGTCGACGGTGCCCGCGGCGATCGCGCGCCGGCCGCTGCCGTCCACGGCGATGACATCGGCGAGATCGCGGGAGGCGGTGCGGCGGGTGAAGACGGCCTGCACGGCCCAGTCGTCGGACGCCGAGGACAGCGCCGCGTGCGACTCCGCGCGGCCGGGTTCGTCGGCGAACGAGAGGAGCGTCGTGGGGTCGGCTTGTCGGGGTAACCCGGGCTGGCTGGTGGTGTCGTCACCGATCAGGTCGACCCGTTGGAGGTCGCCGAGCGGGTCGGTGGCCGTACTCGTGAAGGCCAGCCGCGTGATGCCCCCGGAATGGGAGACATCGGCCTCGGCGCCTTGTCGCGGAGCGTCGTCGGGCCAGATGGATTGCGCGGCCTGGGAGCGCAGATCGGCCGGGTCAACCGTGATTGTGGCCAGGGAGCCGTCCGAGCGGAACTGCGTCGTGCTGAGCACGACGACCCACCCCTGTTCGGCGTAGGGGTTGTCGGCGTTGGCGAAGAACGCGCGCGGCTGACTCTCGTCGGCGGGGTCGTCGGTGAGTCGGACCGGGTCGCCGTCGAGGGTGAACGAGGAGAGGCCCTCGTTGAGCCGGACGGCGAAGAGGTCGGCGAGTCCGTCGTGCACCGAGGGCGTGCTCCGGCTGAACGCGATCGCCGCGTTGCCCACCCACGTCGGCCAGAGATCCGTACCGGAACCGGGCGGGATCTGCACGGGTCGGATCTCGTCGCACGGCAGGAGGCGGGCGGGCGTGTCGCTGGTGGCCGGAGCGTCGTACAGCTCGGCGGCCCAGATGCTCCACTTCCCGTCGGTGTTGGCGGCATAGGCGATGCGGCGACCGTCCGGGGAGAGGACCGGGTGCGACTCCTCGTCGGTGTTGCAGGTGAGACGGTGGACGTCGACCTTCTCCACCCCGTCCTCCCACGAGGCCTGCCGCAGGTAGACCTCGCCGGCATCGGTGTCGCGGGTGCTGACGAAGACGAGGTCGTCCCCGGACCAGGAGGCTTCGCCGGTGAAGTCACCTCCCGGCGGTACGACATCGGTGGTGGTGGGGCATTCGTAGAAGTAGTCCTCGCAGTCGCCGGCGGCGCGTTGGATGACCAGTTCGCTCGAATCCTGCGAAAAGTCGAGTCGCGGTGGGACGACGTCGACGGCGGCGTTGGCCGGGTGCGCGGCGAACGGCGTCAGGCTCGTGGCGAGCGCTGTGGTGGCCATGACGACGGCGAGCAGGCAGGCCACAGCCGCGGCCCCGCGTGCTCCACCGGTCCCGTTTCGGCGCATGCGCCACTCCTTCTCTGATCCCACTCCACTGTTCTTCACCGGCTGTCCTCCGCGCAGGGCCAGGGGACATTGATCGGGGCAAGCCCGAACGCCCGATCGGGCAACGTCGCGCGCACCCGTCAGATCAGGCCTTGGCGCAGGGCATAGGCGACGGCGTGGGAGCGGTTGCGCAACTGCAGTCGGGTGGTCACGTCGTGCAGCACGTTCTTGACGGTGCGCTCGGAGTAGCACAACTGCGCAGCGATCTCGGAGGTACTGAGCCCGTCGGCGACCAGTCGCAGCACCTCGACCTCGCGGGTGGCCAACCCGTTGAACGTCAGCCCCCGGGGGGTGAGCACCTGACTCTGCAGCTTGCCCACCTGGTCGAGGAGGCGGCCCAGCAGGTCGGGCGGAACGCTGCCCTCGCCAGCGGCGGCGCGCGTGATGACGTCGACGAGTCGTTCGGGGCTGGCGTCGGCACGCCGCAGGAGGCCGACCACGCCAACCTCCACGGCCGAGACGAGGTCATCGTCCTCGAGATGGCTGGCCATGAGAACGGTGCGGCAGGCATGGCTGCGCTGGACCTTGCGCAGGAGGTTGATGGCAGCCTCGTCCATGGCATCGACCACGACGACGGCCACGCGGGCCTCGGGCATCTGGTCGGCCTTGAGCACGCGCACCTCCGGGCGGTGCCGCAGTTGGCTGACCACGCCGGCGGCGGAGATCGGGTCGCGAGCGCTGACGACAACGGATACGGATTCCACGACGGGACCCCCTAGTCAGGTGTGAGGGCGGTCCTCCGTTCTCGAACCACCGTCGATGAGCATCCCAAGGCGGACTCTCCATGCACTCAGCGTTGACTCAACGGGCATCTCACGTGCCCTAACGGCCGCTTCAACGGCCACTGACGGGGCGGCCCGGAGTCGCGATAGTGGTCGGGTGACCACCGTTGCGCTGCTCGAAACCGACTCCGTCCAGGTGGAGGCCGGCCAATACGCGGCGCTCCCACTCAACGTCAGCAATACCGGCGACGTCGTCGAGGATTACGTCCTCGACATCGTCGGCGTGCCCGCGGCGTGGGCCACCGTGGAACCTGCCCGGTTCACGCTCTACCCCGGCACCTCCCAGACCGCGATGGTGCACCTGCGCCCACCGCGCTCCTCCCAGGTACCGGCCGGGGAGCAGCGTTTCGGCGTGCATGTCGTGCCCACCGAGCACCCGGAGCTCGCCGTCGTGCCCGAGGCCGTCGTCGAGGTCCTGCCGTTCCTGGAGACGACCGCCGAGCTCGTGCCGCGCATCTCGCACGGCCGCTTCGGCGGCAAACACCAGGTGGCCGTCGACAACCGTGGCAACGTGCCCGTGACGGTGATCCTCAAGCCACACGTCGAATCGGATGCACTCACGGTGCGTGCCGAGCCGGAGAGCCTGACCATCGACCCGGGCACGGCCACGTTCGCCGATGTGCGGGTCAAACCGACCTCTCGCCTGTGGCGTGGGACGCCCACGACGCTCCCGTTCGCCGTGATCGTGGCGCCGCAGGACACGCCGGAGGTGCGTCTCGAGGCCGGGTACGTGCAGGACCCGATCCTTCCGGCGTGGCTGCCCAAGGCCCTCCTCGCCGCGCTGGCCCTGGCGTTGTTGCTGGCCGGAGCGTGGTTCTTCCTGCTCAAGCCGAGCATCGCGTCGGCGGCCCGTGAGGCCATCGAGGAGCCGCTGCAGGAGATCAACGTCAAGGTGGCCGCGGCCGAGAAGGCCGCCGACTCGGCCGGAGCCGCCCAGAACGACGCGGCCAAGTCGGCCGAGCAGGCACAGAAGTCGGCCGGTGGTGGCGCGAAGAAGAACGGAACGTCCGCGTCGGGCAACACCGGCAACAAGGCGTCGGGCAACTCCACGTCGGGCAAGACGGCGTCGGGCAACAAGAGCGCGGGCGGCACAACGTCCGGCACCGGTGGGTCGGGAGGATCGAACACGGCGCGGCTGGTGACCGCTCCGACCTCCGATCGTCTCAGCACCGAGACCACCCAGGGAAACACCAGCACCGACGTCTTCCCCATCGCCGATGGTCAGACCCTGAGCCTGACCGACTTCGTCCTCGAGAACACCCAGGGCGACAGTGGCATCCTGCGGATCACCCTGGGTGACCGGGTGGTGCTGACCCAGGCGTTGGAGAGTTTCCGCACGACCGACTACCACTTCGTCACGCCGTTCGTGGCGCAGGGGCCGGCCCAGCTGGTCCTCGAGGTGACCTGCAACCGTCCGGGCAGCCCGCCGGACATGACGCCCGCGCCGACGAGCTGCGTCAACGCGGTGACCTTCGGTGGCGAGTTGCGCGCCCCGGAGCCCGCCGCCAACTGACCGAGATTGCCCCGCGCCGCCTCACGCGGTTCGAGGTCTTACGCGGCGGATTCCCGCCGCGTAAGACCTCGAACCGGGGAGGGGGACTCCTACGCCGTCAGGAACTCCAGCGCATCGCGGTACAGCCGCGGGCTCGACAGGGTGCGCACGTGCCCGAGCCCGGGGTAGAGGATCAGCGAACAGTCGGGGATCCGCGCCGCCGTCGCCCGCACCTCGTCCACCGGGAAGAACCGATCGGCTGCGCCGCACACGATGAGGACGGGTACGGCGATCCGCTCAAGCACGTCGGTGGCGTCGTAGGTGTTCTCGGCCTCGACCTCGACGAGCAGGTCGCCCGGCGGGGTGTCGGAGGACGCGAACAGCCGGCCCGCGATCGGGCCCACCGCCCGCCGCACGGGCGCCCAGCGTGGGCCGTCGATGATGTACTCGAGAGACGTGGCTCCGGCCTCGCTGTGGCGGCCTTCCGCCCGCTGCCGCGCCCACCGCGCGTCGACCTCGCTGCCCC
>NZ_BCRE01000047.1 GCF_001552435.1 Kribbia dieselivorans NBRC 106261 | reverse complement strand
GCCGGAGCCGCCGGGGGCTGGGCCGCGGACGGCACTCCGCCCACCTCGACCCGGCGCTCAAGTCGATCGAGCCGCGCCGCGTACCCCGCTTCGCCGGCCGCCTCGGGCAATAGCACGCGGGCGGCCATGAGCTCCAACTGCAGACGCGGCGCGGTGGCGCCGGTCATCTCGGCCATGCCCTGCGCGAGGACGTCGGCCGCTCGCGACAACGCCCCCGGCCCGAACTGGCTCGCCTGAACCCGCATCCGGTCCAACTGATCCGCCGGGACACCGCGCAGGATCGAGGAGGCCCCCTCCGGCAGGGCGGCCACGACGATGAGGTCGCGGAACCGGTCGAGCAGATCCTCGACGAAGCGGCGCGGGTCCAGGCCGGTCTCGACGACGCGGTCGATCTGGGTGAACACCCCCGCGGAGTCGCGCGCCGCGAAGGCGGTCACGACCGCGTCGAGCAACTCGGAGTCAGTGAAGCCCAGCAGCGCAGCCGCATTCTCGTAGGTCAAGCCCTCATCGCCGGAGCCGGCGATGAGCTGATCGAGCACGGAGAGAGAATCACGCACCGATCCCCCACCGGCGCGCACGACGAATGACAACACGCCCGGCTCGACGGTCACACCCTCGCTGGTGCACAACTGCTCGAGGTACTCGGTCAGTCGGGCCGGCGGCACCAGCCGGAACGGATAGTGGTGGGTGCGCGAGCGGATCGTGCCGATGACCTTCTCCGGCTCGGTGGTCGCGAAGATGAACTTCACGTGCTCGGGCGGTTCCTCGACGATCTTCAGGAGGGCGTTGAAGCCCTCCTTGGTGACCATGTGGGCCTCATCGATGATGTAGACCTTGTACCGGCTCTGCGCCGGGCCGAAGCTGGCCTTCTCGCGCAGGTCTCGGGCGTCGTTGACACCGCCGTGGCTGGCCGCGTCGATCTCGATGACGTCGACCGTGCCGGCCCCGCCACGCGACAACGCGACGCACGAGTCACACTCGCCGCACGGGTCATCCGTCGGGCCCTGTTCGCAGTTGAGGCAGCGCGCCAGGATGCGGGCCGAGGTCGTCTTGCCGCAGCCGCGTGGGCCGGAGAAGAGGTAGGCGTGATTGACCCGGCCGGTGCGCAGCGCCTGCATCAGCGGCTCGGTGACATGCTCCTGCCCGATGACGTCGGCGAAGCGCTCCGGGCGGTAGCGGCGATAGAGGGCGGTGCTCACGGTCCCCAACCCTAGACGCGATCACCGACAACGGACCGCGCGTACCCTTCACCTGTGCACATCGATGTCTGGTCCGATCTCCACTGCCCCTTCTGCCACCTGGGTCGCCGCCACCTCGAACTCGCCCTGGAGCGGTTCGAGCACGGTGACGAGGTCACCGTGACGTGGCACAGCTACCTGCTCGACCGCAATGCGCCGGCCGTCCAGCCGGAATCGCTCGTCGACCTCGTCGCCGAGAAGTACGGCACGAGCCGCGAGGCGATCGAGGCCCAGCACCGGAGCATGGCCGCGGACGCCGCTGCCGTCGGGCTCGACTTCCAGTGGGAGAAGCTGCGCTCCGGCAACTCCTTCGACGCCCACCGGGTCATCCACATGGCCCGCGAGTTCGGCGTCGAGGAGCCCGTCACGCAGCGGCTCATGCGCGGCTGGTACACCGAGGGCGAGGCGCTCGGTGACCACGACACCCTCGTGCGACTGGCCGGCGAGGGCGGTCTGGACGCCGACGCCGTGCGCGAGATGCTCGGTTCCGAGGACTACGGGATCAACGTGCGCACCGACGAGGCGACCGCCAAGATGATCGGCGTCGAGGCCGTGCCGATGTTCGTCTTCGACCAGAAGGCCGCGCTGCGGGGTGCGCAGCCGGTCGACGTCATGGTCGGGGCGCTGGAGCAGATGTGGGAGCAGCGCGACGTGGCTCCGACCCCGCGCACCGGCGGTGGCTGCGGTGGCGACTGCGGGTCCTGCAACTGCGGCGGCACGGCGCCCGAGGCGGCCGGGCTCCCCGAGACCGACGGTGAGGCCTGCGCGGTCTGAACCCCGCGCGCCTCCGCCCGGGCAGCAGAGGACCCCTCGCGCACCTGGAAGAGCTCACTTACCCTTGCTGCATTCCTGCCCTGGGGGAGTTGGGTGAGGTACCACCACACGAGGGGTCTGCCCCCAACCATAAGCCACCAGCCCACCTCACCGCCAAACGACGCCGCGGGTGCCCTGATTTCAGGTCGGCGCACTGAGTGTTGTAGGGTCCTCCGTTGGAGGATTCGCATAGTGGCCTAGTGCGCACGATTGGAAATCGTGTTGGGATAAAACCCTCGGGGGTTCAAATCCCCCATCCTCCGCCACGTGGTGTCTGCCGACATCGAACAGGGCGAGCCCCACCGGGCTCGCCCTGTTGTCGTTCACCGAGACCTTCGCCCACCGTCGGCGTGTGCATTTGAGGTAGTGAAAGTGCATCAGCCCACGGCGACTGCCCCGGATTCTCGCGGTCCACCCGCAGCGCCAACCGACATTCACTGCCTCAAATCCCCGCGCGTCCCGCCGCGCGAGCCGATCCTGCCGCCCTAGCTCGACCCATGTTCGGGATGGATCCAGAGGAGGCCCGGGAAGCGGGCGAAGTCACTGTCGAAGGAGCACACACCGGTCCCGTGCTCGATGGCCAGGGCGGCCAGATGCGCGTCGGGCACCAGGTTGCCGCGCAGGTCCCCGTCGACCAGAAGTCGACCGAGAACGTCACGGTGGCGCGGTCCAGGCGTGGGGACCCACACCTGGTCGGCGTCCAGCCAATCTGTGACGTAGCCCCAGGCATCCGAGGCAGCCAATGGCCTCGCCGTCACGCGCGGGTGCGTGATGATGCGCTGGAAGGCCATCAGCGACACCCACGGCACACCGACGCGTTCGACCCCGTTCAGCGCACCTTCCAGCCAGGACCGCGCGGGTGCATGGAAGTGCGATGTGTCGTCGACCGCATACAGCAGCACGTTGGCGTCGACGATCACCGGGCACCCTCGGCATCTTGTGCGTCGAGGAACTCCAACACCTCGGCCACGTCGGTGACGTCAACCTTCAGGCCAACACTGGCCGTGCGCTGCTGAAAAGGTGGCGTCGGAACCACCTGGCGGGCCAAGCCTGCCCGGGCCAACTCGTTCACGGCCTCACCCAAGCCGATGTGGCGCTCCCGCCGCAGCCGTTCAGCCGCAACGGCAACCTCTGGATCAAGCCGAACCGTGGTCCTCATGAGACCAAGGTAGCATCACGGATGCGTTCTCGGTGCATCACTGACGCACGCTAGCGCTCGGCTGTTGACGACTGTGCCGTGATTGGCTTGGGTCCGAGAGTGGCCGACCGGACGAAAGCAGGCAGACCATGCGCGAACTCAACTACGTAAGCACCGGCCGGCTGGAGTGGTTCGACCGCCCCGAGCCCGAGCTCCACGGCCCGACCGACGCGATCGTGCGCCCCTTCGTCGTCAGCCGCTGTGACGGCGACACCCTCCCCATCCACTGGAAGGGCGTGACCACGATGCTGGCCGCGGGCCTGCGCACCGGCGTCATCGACCCCTCCGTCGGCCACATCGCCGGGCACCCCCCGTTCCAGGGCCCGGCCCCCATCGGTCACGAGGCGATCGCCGAGGTCATCGCACTGGGCTCCGACGTGACCCACCTGGCCATCGGCGACCAGGTCGTCGTGCCGTGGTCGGTCTCGTGCGGCACCTGCCAGAACTGCCGGCGCGGCCTGACGTCGAAGTGCCTGACCACCCGCCGCGACCCGGCCGCCCCTGACGGTCTGCGTTACCTCTCCGCCTACGGTTTCGGAGCGGCGAGCGGCCCGTATGGCGGCATGGTCACCGACCTCCTTCGCGTGCCGCACGCCGACCACATGCTCGTCAAGCTCCCCGACGGGCTCGACCCACTGCGTGTCGCCGCCGCCTCGGACAACCTCGCCGACGGGTGGCGCGCGGTCGTGCCGGGCCTGCGTGCCCGACCCGGCGGTCGCGTGCTCATCATGGCCGGAGGAGCGAAGAGCATCGCCCTCTACGCCGCCGGGTTGGCCGTGGCCCACGGCGCCAGCCAGGTCGACTACATCGACACCGACGCCGACCGAGCCGCCATCGCCGAGTCGTTCGGCGCCCGCGTCCAGGTCGTGCGCTCGACCCGGGTGTCGCTGCCCGGACTGGGCTACCCGCGACCGGTGCGCGAGGGGTACGACATCGTCGTCGAGGCCACGAGTTCGGGCGCGGGGCTGCGCCACGTGATCCGCTGCACCGCGCCGGGCGGCGAGTGCACGGCCGTGGGCTACTACGTGGGCACGACCACGCCGGTGCCGCTGATGCACATGTACGCCACCGACATCACGCTGCACCTGGGCGTCACCCACCCGCGCGCCGTACTGCCCGAACTGCTCGACTGGATGGCCACGCACGACTTCCCCGCCGAGCGGGTCACCACGACGCTGGCCGACTTCGACGACGCTCCGGCGGCCTATGCCGCTGAGACGACCAAACTCGTCCTCCGCCGAGACCCGTTGCACGCGTGAGGGGCACGCTAAGCCTGGGCTAAGTCAGCCGTGGTCTTCTGCTCGCGTACCGACGCTCGCCGCACCGGTACGCACCCCGACAGGAGGCAGAATGAGCACAGCCATCGCCACCCCCACGACTCGTGCGTGGCTCAACAAGGTGCCGGCGATCACGGCAACCTTCTGGGTCATCAAGATCCTTTCCACGACGATCGGTGAGACCTTCGCCGACTACCTGACCGTCAACGTGGGCCTGGGCCAGCAGGTGACGGACCTCGTCATGCTCGGCGTGCTGGCCGTGGCGCTGACGTTGCAGTTCCGCACGCGCCAGGTCACGCCAGTCATCTATTGGTTCACCGTCGTGTGCGTGAGCATCGTCGGCACGCAGATCACCGACTTCCTCACCGACACCCTGGGCATCAGCCTCTGGGTCAGCACCGGCGTCTTCAGCGTCATCCTCGCCCTCGTCTTCACGCTCTGGTACCGCGAGGAGCGGACCCTGGCGATCACGTCGATCAACACCCCGCGCCGGGAGGCGTTCTACTGGGGCGCGATCCTGACGACGTTCGCGCTGGGCACGGCCGCCGGCGACCTCGCCACCGAGGCGCTCGGGCTCGGCTTCCGCAACGGCGCCCTGATCTTCGGCGGGCTCATCCTCGCGTGCTGGGTGGCCCGCAAGGCCGGCGCGAGCCTGGTGCTCACCTTCTGGGTCGCCTACATCCTCACCCGCCCGCTGGGCGCGTCGATCGGTGACCTCCTCACGCAGGAGCGGTCCCTCGGTGGCTTCGGCCTCGGAGCGCAGCTGACGAGCCTGATCTTCTTCGCCGTCATCGTCGTGCTCGTCGTTCGCGAGCAGTGGCTGGTCAACCAGTACGGCGTGGCGGAGAAGGGTTCGGGCCCCCACGGCGGTCGGGCGCGGGACTTCTCGTGGGCGGCCCTGGCCGCCGCGGCCGTCGTCGGTGCGACCGCCGTCGCGGCTCCGACCGCCTCGGTGGCCGCGAGCGCGAGCGCGGCGCAGGGCCCTCTGGGCGACCTGACCTCGTACAGCACGATCGTCAACGACCTGGGCACCAAGGTGAAGGCCGGTGACCTGGCCGGCGCCACGACCCGGGTCAAGGACCTCGAGGTCGCCTGGGACAGCTCCGAGGCCGGGCTCAAGCCGAAGTCGCCCCACGACTGGCACACCATGGACGTCGCCATCGACGGTGTGCTGACCAGCCTGCGGGCGCCCACCCCGACCCAGGCCGACAGCGCCCACTCGATCGCCACCCTGCAACACGTGATCGCGTCGCTGCAGCACAGGTAACCCCTCCCCCACACTGCTCAACACCACGGTTCGAGGTGTCGGCGGGCCCGACCTGGGCCCCTGGCACCTCGAACCGTGAAAACACGACAGGATTCACCTCGTGCGCATCCTTGTTGTCGAGGACGACCCGATGATCGGGGACGTCCTGGTCCAGCAACTCACCGACGCGGCCTACGCCGTGGACTGGGCGCGCGACGGCACGACCGCGCTGGGGTACACGTTCACCGAGGAGTACGGCGCGATCCTGCTCGACCTCGGCCTGCCCGGCCGTGACGGGCTCGAGGTCCTCGCGGCGATCCGACGAGACTCCGCCGTGCCGGTCGTCGTCATCACGGCACGTTCCGAGATCGATGATCGGATCGCCGGACTCGACTTGGGCGCGGACGACTACCTCGTCAAGCCGTTCGCCTTCGACGAACTGTTGGCGCGCCTGCGTGCGGTGATGCGCCGAGGCACCGATCAGACCTCCGCCACCCTGAGCAACGGGATCATCGTGCTCGATCAGGAGACCCACGAGGCGAGCGCGCCCGACCACGAGGGCGTCGCGCTGACCCGCCGCGAGTTCGCCGTGTTGCGTGCGCTGCTGACCCGGCCCGGCACGATCCGCTCCCGCAGTGACCTCGAGGCGCAGGTCTACGGCCCGGACGATCAGGTCGAGAGCAACGCCGTCGAGTTCGTCATCCACAAACTGCGCAGCAAACTGGGCGCGGACACGATCAAGAACGTCAGGGGTGTCGGATGGTTCGTCCCACGGCGCGGGTGAGCCGGTCGCTGACGGTGCGGCTGGCCGTGCTGATCTGCCTGACCGTCGTCGTCTGGACCGCCGTTGCGGGCACCGTCGCGTTCCGACGCGCGCTGCACGAGGCGCACCAGACCCAGGACGGCACACTGCAGCAGGTCGCGACCCTCGTGCGGGTCGCGCCCCACGGAGCCATCGACCTGGCGGGTGGGTCGAGCACCGACCCGGCGGCGGACATCGTCATCCAGACCGTCGGGGCGCGCGACGATGCGGACCACGCCGCCGACTTCCCCGCCGACCTCACCGACGGTCTGCACACGATCACCGTCGACGACGCACAGGCGCGGGTGGCGGTGCGCACGCTGCCGTCGGGTCAGCGCATCGTGGCGTCACAGTCGGTGGCCGCCCGCGACGAGATCGCCCGCGACGCGGCGCTGTCGGCCGTGGTGCCGCTGCTGGCGCTGCTGCCGGTGCTGCTGATCGTCATCGTCCTCATCACGGGCGTGCTCCTCTCCCCGATCCAGCGGTTGGCCGCCGAGCTGGCCGGGCGCGGCGATGCGGATCTTCGTCCGGTCGCCACCGCGGGAGTCCCGTCGGAGTTGGTCGGTTTCCTCACCGCCCTGAATCGTCTGTTGAGCCGGAGCGCGGACGTGCTCGACGGTCAGCGACGGTTCGCCGCCGAGGCCGCGCACGAGCTGCGCACCCCCATCGCCGCGGTCAGCCTCCAGGCCGAGCACCTGGAACTGGCGCGCACCGACGAGGAACGCCTCCACCGGCTGGCCACGCTGCAACACGGTCTGGCCAGGGTGCGGCACCTGTGCGAGCAGCTCATCGACCTGGCCCGCAGCGAGGGCACCGACACCCGCGTGGCGTCGGCGTGGGACACCATCAGTGGCCTGTGCGTCGACCTCGAGCCGGCCATCAGCGCCAAGCACCTCGACCTCGACGTGGATCTGGCCATCGACCGGGACCTGCGGGTGCCCGAGCTGCCGGCGACCCTGGCGCTGCGCAACGTGCTGACCAACGCGGTCCGCTACACGCCGGCCGGTGGGCACATCCGCGTCACGGCCACCGCCGACGAGCAGGAGGTGCGCGTCGATGTCGTGGACGACGGGCCGGGCATCACCGACCCGCACGCCGTGCTCGCGCCGTTCCACCGGGAGGCCGACCAGTCCGTACCGGGCTCCGGTCTGGGTCTGGCGATCACCGAGCGAGCCCTGGCCGGGTGCGGGGGTCGGCTCGACCTGACGGGTGCCGCCGAACCGCCGACCGGCACCCGCGCGACCATCTGGTTGCCGCTCATCGACGCCCGCCCTCCGTTGACCGCAGGCAATGACACCCCCGGTGGCAGTGAGCCGGACCGAGGCGACACCATGGAGGAATGAACAACGGGGTTTATCGCGACCAGTACGAGCAGTCCATCACCGACCCGACCACCTTCTGGGGCAACGCCGCCCACGCGATCGAGTGGATCACGCCTCCGACGACGGTGCTCGACGACAGCCACGTCCCGTTCTACCGGTGGTTCACCGACGGCACGCTGAACACCTGCTTCAACGCCGTCGACCGGCACGTGCGCGACGGCCGCGGCGACCAGGACGCGATCCTCTACGACTCCCCCGTCACCGGCACCAAGCGCCGGATCACCTACGCCGAACTGCAGGACCAGGTCGCCCGGCTGGCCGGCGGCCTGACCGACCTCGGCGTGACCAAGGGCGACCGCGTCGTCATCTACATGCCGATGATCCCCGAGGCGGTCATCGGCATGCTCGCCTGCGCCCGCATCGGTGCCGTGCACTCGGTCGTGTTCGGCGGCTTCGCCCCGGCCGAACTCTCCGCGCGCATCGAGGACGCCGCCCCCAAGGTCATCCTGTCGGCGTCGTGCGGCATCGAACCCACCCGCGTCATCGAGTACAAGCCGTTCCTCGACGCCGGGATCGAACGCTCCTCCCACACGCCGGAGAAGGTCGTGATCCTCCAACGCGAGCAGGCACCCGCCGAGCTCACGCAGGGCCGCGACCTCGACTGGGCCGAGTTCGTCGCCGCCTCGCAGCCGGCCGACTGTGTCGAGGTCGCCGCGACCGACCCGCTGTACGTGCTCTACACCTCCGGCACGACCGGCCGACCCAAGGGCATCGTGCGCGACAACGGTGGCTACGCCGTCGCGCTGCGCTGGTCGATGGAGAACATCTACGACGTCAAGCCCGGTGAGGTCATGTTCACCGCCTCCGACGTGGGCTGGGTCGTCGGCCACTCGTACATCGTGTACGCGCCCCTGCTCACCGGCGCGACGACGGTGCTCTACGAGGGCAAGCCCGTCGGGACTCCGGACGCCGGGGCGTTCTGGCGCATCGTCGACGAGTATCAGGCGGTCGCCCTGTTCACCGCACCGACGGCCTTCCGCGCGATCAAGAAGGAGGACGCGAACGCCGAGCTGCTCGCGGAGCACGACGTCTCCTCGCTGCGCAACCTCTTCCTCGCCGGCGAGCGCCTCGATCCCGACACCTACGAGTGGGCCAGCTCGATCCTGGGGATCCCGGTCGTCGACAACTGGTGGCAGACCGAGACCGGCTGGCCGATCGCGGCGAACCTGCGCGGCCTGGAGCCCATGCCGATCAAGGCCGGATCGCCGTCGGTGGCCGTCCCCGGGTTCGACGTCCAGGTCGTCGACGAGGTCGGCAACCAGTGCGACCCCGGCAACGAGGGTGCCATCGTCATCAAGCTGCCGATGCCGCCGGGCACGTTGCCGACCCTGTGGGGCGACGACGAGCGTTACGTCGAGTCGTACCTGTCGGCGTTCGAGGGCTACTACCTCACCGGCGACGGCGGGATGATCGACGAGGACGGCTACATCTACGTCATGGGCCGCACCGACGACGTCCTCAACGTCGCCGGTCACCGCCTCTCGACCGGCGCGATCGAGGCGGCGCTCGCCGGCCACCCGGACGTGGCCGAGTGCTGCGTCATCGGCGTGCACGACGACTTCAAGGGTCAGGAGCCGCGCGGGTTCGTCGTGCTCAAGGCCGGCGTGGATCCGTTCGCCGACGGTGAGCGCATCACCAAGGAGCTCGTGCAGCGCGTGCGCAACGAGGTTGGCGCGGTCGCCTCGCTCAAGCGCGTTGACATCGTCACGGCCCTGCCGAAGACGCGTTCGGGCAAGATCCTGCGCAAGACGATGCGCGAGATCGCCGACGGCAAGCCGTTCACCGTGCCGGGCACCATCGAGGACGCCTCGGTGCTCGACGACCTGAGCCCGGTGCTGCGCGGCCACAAGATGGGCTGATCCCCGAGGGCTTTCAGGGGCCCGGTGGGGGCACGTCGGGGATCTGCCCGATGTGCCCCCACCTCGCGTTTGCCTAGCGTCAACGGCATGACTGGAGATGTCGTGCTGACCTTGGCGCGCTGGGAGTTCGCGCTCACGGCGAGCCTGCACTTCGTCGTGGTCGCCACGACGTTGGGCCTGGCGCCGATCGCCGCGGCCTTGCAGACCGCGGTGTGGCGACGCGCGCGTCGCACCCGCAGACCTGGCGGCCTCAGCCCTTCGGCTGCCCTGGTCGAGGCCCGCGATCGGGTCATCCGCCTGTACCTCATCAACTACGGAGCCGGGATCATCACCGGCATCGTCATGGAGGTGCAGATGGGCCTGAACTGGTCCGGGCACGCGTCCGCGCTGTACGACCCGATCGCGACGGCGCTGGCCGTGGAGACCCTCGGCGCGTTCTTCCTCGAGTCGACACTGTTGGGCCTGTACCTGCTCACGCCCGGGCGAGTGGGCGAGGGGTGGCGCGCAGTCATGCTGTGGGGTGTGGCCCTGACCGCGTGGATCTCGGCCTGGGTGGTGGTCGCGGCCAACGCGTTCCTCCACCACCCGATCGGTGTCGAGGGCATCGGCACGGCCGGAGCGCGGTTCACCGACTTCTGGGTCGTCCTCACCCAACCGGCCGCGGTGGTGCCGCTCATGCACATCCTCGGCGCGGCGGGTCTGGTCGCCGGGTCGTGGCTGCTGGCGGCGGGAGCGCGGCTCACGCTGCGACCGTCGGCGGGGTCGCCGGCGCCGGCCACGGTGTTGCTGCGGATCGGCGTGTGGCTCGTCGCCATCGCCAGTGTCTGGACCCTCGGCACGGGTTTCGCCCAGTTCGCCGTCGTGCGTGATCAGGCGTTCACCCGCAACGGGCCCGAGGGCATTGCCCTGGCGTTGATGATGCTCAACGGGCTGCTGTTCCTGCTGCTGGCCTGGGTCGTGTTGGTGCCCCTGCTGCTGGGGCGGGCGCTGCCTCGGGTGCCGCCGGTGCTCTGGCTCCTGGTGATCGCGCCGTGGTTCCCGCTGGCGACGACGATCCTGGGTTGGGTCTACCGCGAGGAGGCTCGCCAGCCGTGGTTCATCGTCGGTGAGGTTCGGGTGACCGAGGCACTGTCCGCGACGAGCGCGCCGGCCCTCGTGGTGACGAGCACCGCCTTCGTCGCGCTCGGCGCCGCCGTCGTGGTGTTCGCGTGGCGACTGATGGTGCGCGAGTTGGGGCGGCCGGCGGCGGTGGTGTCGGGGCCACCGATGGTCGCTGCACCGCGGGCCTCGGAGGTGGGCACATGGCCGCTCTGAGCTCCGGCATCGTGCTGGCGACCGTTGTCGTGCTGACCCTCGGAGCGACGTGGCTCGAGGGCCGAACCATCACGCGATCGGTGGTCGCCGGGGCACTGCCGAACCGGGTCACCACCCCCGTCGGCTGGACCTTCCTGCTCTCCGAGGTGTGGGTCGTCGCCCTGCTCGGCCTGGTCCACGCGGCCCTGCCGGCCACGGTGCATGGGGTGTTCGCGGCCGCGTGGCTGCCCCTGACGGTGTTCGGGCTCGCGTGGATGCTGCGGGATTGGGGTCTGTGGCAGCTGGCGCTGCGCGGCGTCGACCGGCCGTGGCGTGCGGTGGCGGCCGTCGGGGCCGGCGCCCAAGCCCTGGCGCTGATCGACGCGCTGGTCGTCGCGACCGCCGCCGGGGCCGCCACCCCACCCGACCCGGGCCAGATGTCTGCCACCACGGCAGGAGTCCTGGCCATCGTCGCTCCGGTGTGCACCGCCTGCGTCGGCGCGCTACAGATCGCCGGGTGGCGACTCACGCGGGCAGGTGCGCCACCACGTGTTCGGCGATCGCCAGGCTCGACGTCGCGGCCGGTGACGGGGCATTCCGGATCGCCGTGACCGGACCGATCTGTTCGATGACGAAGTCGTCCACGAGACTCCCGTCGCGCCCGACGGCCTGCGCGCGCACGCCCGCGCTGCCCGGGCGCAGGTCGTCGTCGGACAGCTCGGGAACATAGCGCCGGGCCGCGTCGGCGAATCGGCGAGGGGACAGCGATCCGGCCATTTCGGCGATCCCCGTGCGCCAATGCTGCCGGGCCAGCGATCGCATGCCCGGCCACGCGATCGCCTCGCCGAGGTCGCGCGCGTTGACGTCCCAGTGCGTGTAGCCCTCGCGAGCGGTGGCGAACACCGCGTTCGGGCCGACGTCGACGGTGCCGTCGATGCGGCGGGTCAGGTGCACGCCGAGGAAGGGGTAGCGCGGGTCCGGCACGGGGTAGACGAGTCCGCGCACGAGGTGGGCGCGGTTCGGGGCGAGCAGGTGGTACTCCCCGCGGAACGGGACGATCTGCGGGTCCGGCGAGCCGCCGACCATCCGGGCCAGCCGATCGACGTACAGACCGCCGGCGATGATGAGGCGATCTGCGCCGATCCGGATCTGTTCGTCGGGTGTGTCGACCAGCGCCTCGACACGGTCGTGGGTGCGGCGCACACCGACGACCTCGTGGGCCAGCAGGACCTGTCCCCCGCCGGTGGTCACATCGTCGGCGAGCGCCTGGGTCACCGCGACGAAGTCGACGATCGCCGTGGTCGGTGAGTGCAGCGCCGCGACGCCGACGACGTGGGGCTCAAGCTCACGGAGCTCGGATGGGCCAATGAGTCGCGCGCCCGGGACGCCGTTGGCCACGGCGCGGCGGTGGACCTCGACCAGGCGGTCCTGGTCCGGCGCGTCGACGGCGACGACGACCTTGCCGACCTCGTCGTAGGGCAGGTTCTTCTGGGCGGTGTAGTCGCGCAGGAGTCCGACGCCGCGGCGGCACAGCGTCGCCTTGAGCGAGCCGGGTGGGTAGTAGACGCCGGCGTGGACGACCCCGGAGTTGTGGCCGGTCTGGTGGGCGGCGACGCGCGGCTCCTTGTCGAGCACGACGACCTCGCTGCCGGGGCGGGTGCGCTGCAGTTCACGGGCGATCGCCAGGCCCACGATCCCGGCTCCGATGATGAGGTGGCGCATGGCGTCATTGTTTCAGCCCGGCGTGGTTGTTCCGGCTTGGCGTCATTGTTTCCGCCTGGCGTCGTTGTTCCCGCCTGGCCGGCGACCGGGGTCGTGGGCCACGCCTGCATAACGACGCCACCCGTACATAACGACGCCACGGCAGGGCGTCCTGCGACGATCGCCGGCTCTGCGGGGCGCTGGTGGTTGACCCGCACGGTGTGAGGTTTCACCAAGGGTTCACCCGGCGACCACTTGGAGGCTGATCTCCGCCCCTACGTTGGAGACTCCGCACATTCTCGAACTGGAGTCTTCCCATGCCTCCTCGAACCCTCATGTCCCACCGCCACGTATCCCGAGTCGCTGTTGCGTCAACATTCGGGCTGATGGCCAGCGCCTTCATGCTCGCTGCTGCGCCGACCGCCGACGCCGAGCCGGGCAACCGCGTGGCGGTCCCGCCGACCGCGGTCGTGCCCCACCCGGTCACGCTCGACACCGACCCCGCAACGTTGACCTACTCGCGCGAGGCGCGTTCACCGTGGAAGATCGAGATCGACCGCAAGAGCAACAGCATGATTGCGCGCCACGAGGCCGGTGCCGCGTTGCACATCGACTACGACGACCAACTCGACGACCGGCGTTTCCCCGGTATCGCACCTGACACAGGCTGCGGTGTCATGGAAGGCGAGTTCTGGGGCTCGTTGGTGCCCTTGTTGTACCCGATCCTCGACCCGGCCGAGCACCAGATCGAGGACGTCATCGTCGCGGCACGCCGCGACGGGCTGCGGGTGCGTATGTCGGGCGGTTCGTACGAGATCCTCAAGCCAGGCGGTGGCTCCGAGCCATTCTTCATGGACGCGCTGTTCACCATGGATGACGGTCGGCTACGTGCGAAGACCTCGGGCCTGCACTACATCATGCCGTCGAAGGATCCCCGCACCGACGTGGTGATCAGCACCGCTGACGGGACCGTGCTCGACCGGAGCTACACGATGGCCTCGCGCACCGGCCGTGAGTACATCAACGACGTGCGCGAGGTGCAGGTCGCCGATGGGCGCTATGGCAACTTCAGTTTCACCACCGACATTCAGCGTCTCCAGATCGACCTCAACTCCAACAAGCTGCTGAACACCTTCGAGCTGGATATGGATCACACCTTCAAGGACCAGGGTCAGAAGGTCGTCAACACGGACATCACGTTCGCCGCCGACTGCCGGCGCTGATCACGCAGCGAGGCACCGTCCCTCGTGGCGGCGGGCCAGGAACTCACGGCTTGTGTCCGTGCGTCGGCCTACACTGACGTCATGTCCATGACCGTTTCGGAGGTCGAGCAGGCGCTCCTCGCTCTCGGAGAGCAGGATCGCGCTGCGGTGATCCATCGCGGCCTGCGGAGCCTCGACGCGGGCGATGCGAGTACCGATCAGGCTGAGGTCGATGCGTCATGGCGGGCCGAACTTCGCCGTCGCATCGCCGACATCGAAAGCGGCAAGTCCGAGTTGCTGGATGTTGATGAGTCCCACGCGCAGTTGCGAGCCGAGTTGGCAGCTCGCCGCGCGTGAGGCTGGAAAAGCGAGAGCACCCTGAAGCTCGCGATGAACTCCGCGAAGCCGCGTTCTGGTACGACGACCGAGAGCCAGGGTTGGGCGACAGTTTCTACGACGCGATTGACGACGCGATAGCCCGCATACGCGATTGGCCCCGCTCAGCGCCCGTGTTCGCCGGCTGGGCGGACACTCCGACCGTGCGGAGCATGGCGGTCGGGGTGTTCCCCTACCGTCTGCTCTATTACCTCACCGAGTCGGATTTCGTCATCCTCGCGTACGCGCATGAACGCCGGAAACCCGGCTATTGGCAGCATCGGCTCGACCGCTGATCCCCTCGTGTTGCAGTCGCGAGTCGTCAACATGGAGAGATTTCAACCGCTCGGACTCGCTGGGGCCACTGGCGCGTAGGAGACCGAGGTTTGAGAGGCTTTCGGCATGCGGATCACCACCTTGGACGGCGCGGCCCGCGAGGCTGCGCGGTTCGCCGACACCACACCCCGGATCGTCGTCAGCGGCAACTTCGCGAGCCCCGTCGAGCTCGTCGACGCGGTCGTCTCGGCGCTGCCGAACTGCCACCTGCACGCGCTCAACGCCCAACCGGGCATGGACCTGCATGACGGTGTCATCCCGGAGACGACCTTCGTGGGGCCGGGCTTCCGACGTCACCCGAGACTGTCCTACGTGCCCTGCCGCCTGTCGCAGGTGCCTCACCTGTTCACCGAACAGTTGCCGCCGGACATCGTGCTCATCCACACGACCACGCCCAGCCACGGCCACGTCAGCCTCGGGCTGGAGGTCAACATCCTGCCCGGCGCGATCGAGGCGTGCCGCGAGCGTGGTGGCCTCGTCATCGCCATGATGAACCCGCGCATGCCGTGGACCTTCGGCGACGCCGAGATCTCGACCGAACTCATCGACGTCGCCGTCGAGGTCGACTCACCGCTGACCACGCACGACCCCACGCCCCCGGGCGCCGACGCCGCGGAGATCGGTGACTCGGTCGCCTCACTCGTCGGTGACGGAGCGACGTTGCAGGCCGGCATCGGCGAGATCCCCGACGCCTCCCTGGCCGGACTCGCCGATCGCCGCGGCCTACGCCTCTGGACCGAGATGTTCAGCGACGGCGCCATCGCGCTCGAGGAGGCCGGAGCACTCGACCGCGACCACCCGCTGGTGACGTCATTCGTCTTCGGCAGCCAGCGACTCTACGACTGGCTCAACGACAATCCCCGGGTGCGGATGACGCGCACCGAGACGACCAACGCACCGGCCGAGATCGCCAAGCAGCCACGGATGACGAGCATCAACACCGCGCTCCAGGTCGACCTGTTCGATCAGGCCAACGCCAGCCGCGTCCACGGCCGGATCTACTCCGGGTTCGGCGGGCAGACCGACTTCACCGTCGGCGCGATCCACTCCAGGGGTGGGCAGGCGCTCATGGCGCTGCGCTCCTGGCACCCCCGCGCCGACGTCTCGACGATCGTGCCGCTCATCCCCGCTCCGGTCACGAGTTACCAACACTCCGCGGTCATCACGGAGCAGGGTGTGGCTCGGATGTGGGGTCACGACGAGCGCGAGCAGGCGCACAACCTCATCGAGCAGGCTGCTCACCCGCGCGAGCGCGAGCGGCTGTGGCAGGCGGCTGCGGAGGTGGGCAAGGCCTGACCGGGTTCAGCCGACGACGAGTCACTCCGGGGCACAGCCGAGGCCCTGGTCGCGAGCCGCGACGATCGCAGCCGAGCGGTCCGCAGCCCCGATCTTGGTCAGGACGTTGGCCACGACATTGCGCACCGTCTTCGGGCTGAGCACGAGCCGCCGCGCGATGGTCGGGTTGTCGTAGCCGCGCGCCACGAGGTCGAGCACTTCACGCTCACGAGCGGTGAGATCGGGGAATGGGACGCGAACGGCGCTCCGACCCGCCGTGACCGTCGACAGCGCCCGGGCCGCGATCTTGGGCCCGAGAATGACCTCGTCATTGGCCACCGCGCGCAAGGCCCGCTCGATCTCCTCCGGCGACGCCCCTTTCAGCAAGTAGCCGCGAGCACCCGCCCGCAAGGCCGCGACCACCGACTCGTCATCCTCCTGCATCGTGATGACGAGCACGCGTACCGCGGGATCGTCGTGGACGATGCGGCGGGTCGCCTCGATGCCCGAGTCCTCGCCGAGATGGAGGTCCATGAGCACGACGTCGACGGCGGCACCGGCCACGACCGCGACTGCTTCTGCCTCATCAGCCGCCTGACCGACCACCTCTACACCGGGCAGGGAGCCGAGCAGCGCGGCCATGCCCAGCCGAAAGACAGGGTGATCGTCGACCACGACCACCCGGATCGCCGTGGCGCGGGTGACGCTGGAATCCTCACTCATCGCTGCTCCTGTCCGGGATCACGGCACGCACCACCGTGCCGCCACCGGCCCTTGGCGAGACGGTCAGGGTGCCACGCTGCTCCTGGGCCCGCTCACGCATCGAGCGGGTGCCGACACCGGGCACCGCGGTGGACGGGATGCCGCAACCATCGTCGCGCACCTCCAATACGAGGCTGCCGCCGGCTTCCAGACGACCCTCGATCCAGGCATGCCGCGCGCCGCTGTGGCGGTGGACGTTCGTCAACGCCTCGCTGGCGATGCCGTAGAGCGCCGCCGCGAGAGCTGCGTCCAGTTCCGGCGGAAGCTCGGTGACGACCTCGACGGTCAGCTCCGTCTCGTCGTGCCGCGCGGCCAGTTCATGCAGGGCTGCGGCGAGGCCGAGCTCGTCGAGCACCGGCGGTAGCAGGTGGTGGGACAGTTCGCGGGTCTGCTGAACCAGATCGTCCAGTTGGGTCTGCAAGGCGGTCAGGAGTTCGCCGGCGGTGGCATCGTCGCGACCAAGCAGGTTCCGTGCGCCCTGAAGACCGAGTCGGAGTCCGGCCAGCGACGGCCCGAGCCCATCGTGGATCTCCCGGCGGATGACACGACGCTCCTCGAGTCGTGCCCGCGTCAGTCTGGCGCGAGCCTGCTCGACCTGGCGGGCCTGCTGCCGCACCGCCAACGCCGCCGCCGCGACCGCGCCGAACTCGGCGAGCATCCGTTCCCCACGCGATCCCAGGGACTCACCGGCGGGGGCGGTGACCTCGAGGGTGCCGACGCGTTCGCCGCGGTGGATCAACGGCACCGAGGTCGGTGTCGAGGTGGGTTCGCCCCAACGGGCCGGGGCCACTTTGGGGGCGCGGAGCGTGACCGATTCGAGCCGCAATCCCGTCCCCAGATCGCGGGCCAGCCCGGTGAACAGGTCGTCGGCGCTGCCGGCCCCGCCCATGCGGTTACCCCACCGCTGCACCAGCCCCGATGGGTCGCTGGCCGCGGCCCCGTAGACGAGTCGGTGCACGCGCCCACCGAGCCAGATACGTGCCGGCTGAACGGCGATGACGACGATGCCGGCGCCGATGAGGTGAGCCGCGCCCTGGCCGGGCAGGATCGTGGCCAGCACCAGGGTCACGACGAGGTACAGCACGAGCAGACCCACCGCCAGCAGCGCCGAGAGGGTGGCCCGGCTGACGACCAGGCCCAGCCCCCACATGCGCCCGCGCAGAACCGCCACGAGAACGGCCGCGGGGAATACCGCCTGCGAGGCGAGATGCAGGGCGGGCATGGTCGCGATCGGCACGGACCAGACACCGGGTGGCACGGCCAGCGGCAGGAAGGACACGGCGAGGATCAGCGTGCCGAGGGCCAGCCAGGCCAGCCCGTTGCGTTCCTCGACCGGACCGTAGCGGTGGCGCCAGGCGACGACGGCGGCCGTGATGACACCGAAGACACAGACGGCGATGTACAACTGCGGATCCCACCGGCCGCCGAGGAGGATGCGCTGCGCCTCCATGGCGACCACGAGTCCGACGCCGGCGACCAACCCGATGGCCTCCCAGCGGAGCACGTGGTCGCGGACGAGCCACGGCACGACGAGGAACAGCGCGAGGGTGCCCGGCACCCACGCGGTGTTCTGCAACTGGACGACGAGCGGCAGTTCCGGCAGCCCGGGGTGGCGACTCGTGAACACCATCCAGGCGTAGCCCAGGGCAGCCAGCCCGCCACCGATCGCGGCCAGCGCGAGCAGCCACGGCACGGGGTGTCGGCGTCGCGACAACGTCACCGCGGCGACCGTCCCGTACACCGCGGCCACCGTGACGTCCACGGCGAAGAACCACGTGCCGAGGTCGATCGGTGCGCGAGCGGTCACGACCAAACCGGTCGCGACGACCGCCAACGCCCAAGCGGCGACCGCGATGGCGGTCGCCGCTCGGGGCAGCCCGGTGGCCGGGTGCGGCGTCAGTGTCGTGTCCATCCTCGGGGCAGCGTAGGACTCGGACATCTGGTTGTCCCTCCGATTGCCGGATCTGGGTGGGCACCTCGCGCAGGAAGGTCGCTCAGGCACGGACGACGCGGTCACCGAACAGGAATCCCAGCCCGACGACGGCCACCAGCACCGGACCGGTGAACCCGGCCATGTACTGCAGCGGGGAGAGGCCGAACAGCAGGGTCAGCCCACCGAGCACGGCTCCGACCCACCCGAGCCACAGGGGAACGGCGCCCTGCCGCAGCCCGGCGAAGGCCAGGGCCACGCCGGTGATCCCGGAACCGACCCAGAGCCACGGGATGGTGCCGACCCAGTGGCCGTACATCACCGCGGCCTCGGGAACGAGCGCGGTGCCCGGGTCGGCGACCGCAAAGATGAACTCGGTGTTCAGGCCGGTGCCCATGAGTCCGGCCACGGCGGTCAGCATGAGACCGCCGGCCGCGACGTCGGGCAAGAGGCTGCCCGGGGCTGAGGACGTGGACAGCCGGTGTCGCAACCCGGCCGCGAACACAATCAGCAGCACGGTCGCAACCATCATGGCCGTGTGGAAGACGAGCATGTTCGTCGTGAGCTCGCCCAGTCGCGTCACGATCGCGGCGGGGTCGCCCTGAGAACTCGGGGAATACACCGCGTCGATGCTCATCGAGGCGATGATGCCGATGGCACCAGCGACCCCGGCGACCGCCCCGGTCAGGGCCCAGGCCCGTCCACGCGGCTGGCGCGGAGCATCGTCGGCGATCCGAGAGTAGCCGGACTGCGTGTGGTCGAGTGTGTTGGTCATGGTGGTGTCCTTGGGTTCGGGGACCGGTGTCTCCGGCCCGTCCTGAAGGGGTGTTTCCCGACAACCACGACAGTGCTGCGCCCGGCGTCCCGGGCAACAGGGCGGACAGCCCGACTTTCCGGGCAACTCTCGGGCGCTTGAGCTTCCGCCTCCGTACATTGACACTCATCGATAAGTGGGCGACGGCGTGCGTCGAGAACGTCGAGTTCCGCAAGGGCTACCTCAAGCAGTTGCCGGCCGACCTCGAGGCCCGCCCCACGCACCGGGTGCACGCGTCGGCCTCGTCGGCGATCATCCGCGCCGTTCGGACCTGACCGGGTTCAACGCAGCTCGGCGCGTACCTGGACCAGCGAGCGGACCTGCCTGCCGGTGGCGTCGATGTTGGCATCGTCGAGCCATTCCTCCAGGGCACCCGCGACCCGTGGCCACTCGGCATCGGTGATCGAGAACCAGGTCGTGTCCCGGTTACGCCCCTTGGTGACGAGCGCCTGCCGCATCGTGCACTCCTCGACGAACCCGAGGCGCAGCGCCGCCCGACGTGACGGGGCGTTGAGACTGTCGCACTTCCACTCGTACCGGCGGTAGCCGAGGTCGAACGCGTGCCGGGCCAGCAGATACTGCACCTCGGTCGCCGCACAGGTGCGCTGCAGCCGGGGCGAATAGAGCACATAGCCCACCTCGAGGGAGCCGAGTTCGGGCTGGATGCGCAGGTAGCTCACCCGGCCGAGAAACTCCCCGCTCGCGACATCGAGGATCGCGTAGGCAACGGTGCCGGGCGCGGGCTGCGTCAGGGCGGTCGCGGCGGCAAGATCGGCGGGTGGTTCGTCACCGAGGTAGGTCCACACCGCCCGCTCGCGACCCAACTCGAGCAGCGCCGGGGCATGGGCGGAGCGCAGTGGCTCCAGGCGCACGAATCGCCCCTGGAGCGGGTCGCCGGTCGGGGCGCGGGCACCGTGCCAGTCCACGCTGGGGCCGACGGGTTGGCCGAGGGCGTTCGTCTCGATGACCCGCGTCGCTTGACGGAGCGCCGTGGGCGCGGGTGTGGTGTGCTGCCCCACCTCGGCATCCATGCGAGACCCGGCCGCACGAAGCTCCGCCAGTCTGTGTCGTTGACGACCGCGCGCGTCGACGTTGGCGTCGTCGAGCCACGCCCTGAACGCGGCCGCGATCCGCGGCCACTCGAGGTCGGTGATGGAGAACCAGACCGTGTCACGGCTGTGCCCCTTGTTCACCAGCCCGTTGCGGAACGTGCCCTCGTCGACGAAGCCCAGCCGCTCGGCCGCGCGGCGCGACGGCGCGTTGAGGGCGTCGCAGCGCCACTCGTAGCGGCGGTAGCCGAGGTCCTCGAAGACGTGCCTGGCCAGGAGGTACTGCACCTCGGTGGAGGCGCGGGTCCGCTGCAGAGCCGGGTCGTAGACGATGCCGCCGACCTCGATCGACCCGACCTGGGGCTGGATGCGCAGGTACCCGGCACGGCCGAGGAACCGCCCGGTGGTCCGATCGATGATCGCGTACGTGATCCAGCCGTCGCGCGGGCCGGTCTTGGCGAGCGCCTCGTCGAACGTGGTCGGAGCGTCGTCGCCGAGGTAGGTCCACAACTCGCGGTGGCGAGCGAGGTCGAGCAGCGCCGAGGCATGCTCGGCGGCCAGCGGCTCGAGGCGCACGAAGCGGCCCTCGAGGGTCTCGCCCTCGGGGGTCCGCGCGCCCAACCACGCGACCGGATCGCCGATGGGCTGGCCGAGGTCGTTGAGTCGCATCACGCGCTGCGCGGGGCGTACATGATCAGGGCCACCCCGACGAGGCAGATGAGCGCGCCGGTGACGTCCCACCGGTCCGGGCGGAAGCCGTCGACGACCATGCCCCACAGCAGCGATCCGGCGACGAAGACGCCGCCGTAGGCCGCGAGGATCCGCCCGAAGTTGGCGTCCGGCTGGAGGGTGGCGACGAAGCCGTACAGGCCCAGGGCGATCACGCCGGCGCCGATCCACAGCCAGCCGCGGTGTTCGCGCACGCCCTGCCAGACCAGCCAGGCCCCACCGATCTCCGCGATGGCGGCGAGGATGAAGAGCGGCACGGAGCGCAGGATGTCCATGGACGTCGATTCTGGCAGTGACGTCGGCATACTGAGTTCGTGGCGTACGACGAGGAACTGGCCAATCGGATTCGGACCGCGCTTTCCGAGGTGGAGTACACCGAGAAGAGGATGTTCGGCGGGCTCGGGTTCATGGTCGGCGGCAACATGGCGGTGGCGGCCGGGTCGAACGGCGGGATGATGCTGCGCGTCGATCCCGCTCGGAGTGATGCCTTGGTAGAGGCACCGGGCGTCGAGAAGATGGTCATGCGCGGTCGAGCGATGGACGGCTGGCTGGACATCGCGCCCGCGGCCGTCGCCGGCGACGACGAGTTGGCCCGCTGGGTCGGCGTCGGCGTGACGTACGCGTCGTCGTTGCCGCCGAAGTAGGCCGATCCGGGCCTCCTGCGCCCCGCGAGAACGGCAGCGTCACACCTAAGGCGGCAGCGTCACAGGTTATTACGTGCCACCTTGGCCCGCTTCCTGTGACGCTCGACCGAACTCACACATCGGAGGCGGGGCCGTGTCTCCCTCGATAGCCCGCGCGTGAGCCCTTCATGGCCCGCCATGTGCCAACGCAGGCGAGCGCGACGACCGCCCCGGCCGCCGCCCACGCCTGCCACACCCTGGTGTGAATCCACAGACTGGTCGCCACCGAGTCCTCGGAGGCCGGCAGCGACAGCGGCTGAGGCCGCCACCCGGCGCGCACCGTCGAACCCTCACCCACCGCGCTCCACGGTTCGACGAGGCCACCGAGTCGGATGCCGTTGCGCACGACGCTCCGGTCATCGCTGACCCATCGCCCGGTGGGGCCGGGCCCGCATCGTCGAGGCAGGGCAGCGCGGCCGACCGTGCCGCACATGGACGACGTCTGGGTGAAGGTTCCCCAGACCACTGGAGCGTCGCGCTGCACCCAGAAGACGACCCCGTTGCCGGCGAACCACGCGAACAGCAGTCCTGTGATGATGAAGAAGGTCACCCGACCCGAGGCCGTTGCCGTGGGCCTGGCGGTGGGGTTCGAGTCGCGGTCGTCACGCTCGCGTCGCCACTGACGTCGCTTCCACCACAGGAACACGGCCGCGCCCACGGCCGCCGCCCAGGGAACCCAGAGGGCTTCGGCTGGAAGTGGGGTCTTGCCCTCGCCCGGGCCGTCCGCGCGGGACAGCCACATATCGACGCCGACGCCGATCAGCGCGATCACCGCCACGGCGAGAAGGATCTGCAACGCCACCCGACCGACTTGCCGCAGCAGGGTCAGGGCACGCTGGACGACCGGTGGCGCGCCCTTCCCCCATGTCCGGTCGCGCAGCGTCATGAAACCATCCTGAACTGCCGACTAGGAGCCGTGGCTCCCGGGCTCGTGGATCGGATAGGCGTGCACGGTCGCGGCGACGAGGTTGGGCACGGCCCCGCGCAGGTCATCCTCCGCGCGGTGCGCCAACTCATGCGCCTCCTGCAACGGCATCGCCGGATCGACGTCGAGCTCGGCATCGGCGTGCAGCTCGTGACCGATCCAGCGCATCCGCACGCGGCGCACCTCGCTGACTCCCGGCACCGCCGCCAGCGTGGTCTCGGCCGTCTCCAGCAGACTCGGCTCAACGCCGTCCATCAGTCGCCGGAACACCTCGCGCGCCGCCGTCCGCAGCACCATGAGAATCGCTGCGGTGATGACCAGACCAATCGCCGGGTCCGCCCAATCCCAGCCGATCGCGACTCCGCCCGCGCTGACCAACACCGCGAGTGAGGTGAACCCGTCGGTGCGCGCGTGGTAGCCATCGGCCACGAGCGCCGCCGACCCGATCGCCTTGCCCTCACGGATCCGGAACAACGCCACCGCCTCGTTGCCGAGGAATCCGAACAGGCCGGCGAGCGCCACCCAACCGACGTGGTCCATGGGCGCCGGGTGGAGCAACCGGTCGATCGCCTGCCACCCGGCCAACACCGCGGAGAGGGCGATCATCGCGATGACGAACAGCCCCGCCAGGTCCTCGGCCCGGCCGAATCCGTAGGTGTAGCGCTTCGTCGCGGCGCGCCGGCCGAGGACGAAGGCGATCCACAGCGGGATCGCGGTCAACGCGTCGGAGAAGTTGTGGATCGTGTCCGCCAGCAGCGAGACCGACCCGGAGAAGTACACGATGACGAGCTGCACCAGTGCGGTGATGCCCAGCATGACGAGCGAGATCTTGACAGCTCGAATGCCGCGCTCGCTCGAGGTGAGGGCGTCGTCGATCGAGTCGGCGGCGTCGTGGGAGTGCGGGCGCAGCGCGTGGGTCAATCGACCCCACAGACCGGAGGCGTGCTCGTGCGGGTGATCGTGCGCGTCTCCGTGGTCATGGGGATCGCCGTGGTCAGGCTCGTGATCGTGGTGGTGGTGGACGTCGTGCTGGTCGGTGCTCATCGCTCCCCCTGCTGGCGGTGGTGCGCGGGCACCTCATCGGCGGCATGCTCGGCGTTCTGGATCGCGTCGGCCACGAGCCGGGCGACGTGATCGTTCTCGACGCGGTAGAACACCTGGTTGCCCTGGCGCCGCGTACGCACCATGCGCGCCATGCGCAGCTTGGCCAGATGCTGCGACACCGCCGGACCGGGCTTCCCTACTCGCTCCGCGAGTTCGTTCACGGGCAGCTCGTCATCACGCAGGGCCCACAGCAGCCGGATACGCGTGCCGTCGGCGAGCATGCGAAAGACCTCGACCGCAAACTCGACCTGCTCCGGTGGCGGGGTGATCGATTGCGTATCTGCATCCATACGCAGATACTACACCCGTGGAACGGGCCGCGCCCCATCCCGCACCAGCCATGCCACGCTGACCCCATGGAGCTTCGTCATCTCGAGGGGTTCATCGCCGTCGCCGAGGAACTGCACTTCGGTCGCGCCGCGGCTCGCCTGCACATGGCCCAACCGCCGCTGAGCCAGCAGATCAAGTTGCTCGAACGCGACCTCGGCGCGGTGCTCTTCGAGCGGAGCACCCGCTCGGTCCGGCTCACTCCGGCCGGTGAGGCGCTGCTCGGCCCGGCCCGTGACGTCCTCGCCGCGGCCGGGGTCGCGCGTCGGTCGGTGCGCGCCGCGGTGGCCGGCGAGGTCGGTCGCGTGACCATCGGCTTCGCCGGCGCGAGCAGTTACGACGCCCTCCCCCGGCTGACCCGAGAGATCACGGCCCAACTGCCGGGCATCGACCTGGTCCTGCGGAGCCAGACCTATTCCGGCGAGGCCCTCGGCCAGATCGCCTCTGGTGATCTCGACCTTGGATTCGTCTCGTACGTCGAACGCCCGGACGTCTCGATGCGCGTCATCAGTCGGGAGGAGTTGGTCGTCGCGCTGCCCAGCAGCCATCGCCTGGCGCTCCACGAAACCATCGACCTCGCCGAACTGGCCGGAGAACCGTTCGTGACGTTCCCCGCCGCGCATGGCTCCGCGATCCACGAGGCGACGCTGCGCCATTGCCTGACCGCCGGCTTCGCCCCACGCGTCGCGCAGGAGGCACCCGATGCCTACAACCTGCTCACCCTCGTCGGCGCGGGTGTCGGTGTCGCCCTCGTGGTCGACTCCGCGCGCCACATCCAACTCGAACACGTCGCCTTTCGTCGGCTGCACGGCCCCGCCATCATCCTGCCCATCGCCTTGGCCTGGCGAGCCAACGCGGCATCAACGGCCCTGCAGCGCGTCCTCGAGGTGGCCGAAGAGGTGCTCCCCACTCCAGATTGAGACTATATCCGTCATTCCGACCACGACATTTAGTGTTGGACAGGAATCAATGACGGCGGCCATGGTGGTGCATGTTCCCGAACGACGGTGATCGTCCGATCACGTCGGGGATCTTCGACCAGAGCAAAGGAGCTCCCCCATCATGTCCAGCAGCAACACCTCACCGGCTCCCCTCGACGATCCGCCAACGCCGTCCCCGGCGGAGGCGCGCAAGGCCGGCATCACCGCGTTCGTCGGCACGACCGTCGAATGGTTCGACTTCTACATCTACGGCTCCGCCGCCGCACTCGTGCTGGGCAAGGTCTTCTTCCCCACCGACAACGCCGCCATCGGCACCCTCGCCGCCTTCGGCACCTTCTGGGTCGGTTTCCTGGCCCGGCCGTTGGGCGGCATCATCTTCGGCCACTTCGGCGACAAGTACGGGCGCAAGAAGTCCCTCGTCGCGACCCTGCTCATCATGGGTGTCTCGACGATCGGCATCGGACTCCTTCCCAGCTACGCCACGATCGGTGCCGCCGCACCCATCCTGCTCATCCTGTTGCGCATGCTCCAGGGCGTCGCCGTCGGCGGCGAATGGGGCGGAGCGGTGCTCATCGCCACCGAGTACGCCCCGCCCGGCAAGAAGATCCTCTACGGCGCGTTCGCCCAGCAGGGATCGCCGGTCGGCAACCTCCTCGCCACGCTCTCGTTCCTCGCCGTCACCCAGCTCTCCGACGCCGCGTTCGGTTCCTGGGGCTGGCGCCTGCCCTTCCTCGCCTCGGCGCTGCTGATCCTCGTCGGCCTGTTCATCCGGTTGCGTCTCAAGGAGACCCCGGAGATGACCCAGTTGCTCGAAAGCAAGCGCACCGCCGCCCTGCCGATCACCGAGATCCTCAAGAACCACCGCACGATCGTTCTGCTGGGCTGCGGCGCGGTCACGGCCGGTGTCGCCGTCACGTACGTCAAGACGACGTTCGCGCTGTCCTGGGCAACCACGGAACTCGACTTCGGGCGATCCGACTTCCTCGCCGTGATCTCCATCGCGCTGGTCATCCAGGTCATCGTCCAGCCCTTCGGCGCAGTGCTCGCCACCAAGGTCGACCTGCGCAAGGCCGTTCTGCTCATGCTGCTGCCCGAGCTCATCCTCCTGCCGCTGATGTTCGTGCTCATCAACACCGGATCGATGTTCTGGGCCATCGTCGGAATGGGCCTGGCCACCTTCCCCCACGCGATGTGCTACTCCGCCGTCGCCGGGATCCTCTCCCAGGTGTTCCCGCCCGACGTGCGCTACACCGGCATCTCGCTCAGCTACCAGCTCAGCACGACGATCTTCGCCGGCACCGCGCCGCTGGTCTCGCAGTTCCTCCTCACCCAGACCGGCTCGATCGTCAGCGTCGTCATCCTCGGCCTCGCCTACGTGCTCATCTCCATCGTCAGCGTGCTCGCGCTCATCGCCCGCACCTCCGGACGGGCCCGCCACGGGCAGCCCGCCGAGGTCAGCGACAGCACCACCGCCAGCACGGCCAATGTCATTCCGCCCACCACCAGCACCGCCCTCTGAAAGGACCCACCATGAACTTCGCCGACCGCGACCCCGCCCTGCGTCCCCTGCTCGACTCCCTCCTCTCACCAGCCGACCGTGCCCGCATCGAGCCCGTCATCGCTGAACTGGGCGCGGTGGCTGCCGACGAGATCGACGCCCTGGCCGCGACCGCCGACCGCAACCAACCGCAGCTCCGCCAATTCGACCGTGACGGTCAGCGCATCGACGAGATCGACTACCACCCCTCGTACGAGCGCATGTGCGACCTGGCCTACGGTCGCTACGGTCTGGCCGCGATGTCCCACCACGGAGGCGTGCACGGCTGGGAGACCAAGACGCCGGCCATCATCAAGTACGCCCTGTCGTACCTGTTCGTCCAGTCGGAGTTCGGCCTCATGTGCCCGGTCTCGATGACCGACTCCGCCGCCCGCGTGCTGCGCCTGTTCGACCCGGAGAACTTCCCCGACGAGATCGCCGCGCTGAGCAGCACCGACATGGACACCCTGGCCACCGGAGCGATGTTCATGACCGAGCGGCAGGGCGGCACCGACGTCGGCCTGACCGACACCATCGCCACCGACCACGGCGACCACTGGACCCTCGCCGGTGACAAGTGGTTCTGCTCCAACGTCTCGGCCGACGTCATCCTCACCCTGGCTCGCGTTCCCGGGCAGGGCGAGGGCACCCGCGGCCTGGGCATGTTCCTCGTGCCCAAGCACCGCCCCGACGGCAGCCGCAACGCCTACCGGATCAACCGACTCAAGGAGAAGCTCGGCACGAAGTCGATGGCCAGCGGTGAGGTGACCCTCGAGGGCGCCTGGGCTCGCCCGGTCGGCGACCTGACCCGCGGGTTCCTCCAGATGGCCGAGATGCTCAACGTCTCGCGCCTGTCCAACGCGATGCGCGCGAGCGGGCTCATGCGCCGCGCGGTGCGCGAATCGATCGACCACACCCGCGAGCGCGTCGTGTTCGGCAAACCGCTGTTCGACCAGCCGCTGATGCGAGCCACGCTGCTGCCGCTCATGGTGGACGCGGAGGCCGCGCTCGGCATGGTCTTCGAGGCAGCGCTCCAGTTGGAGGCCTCCGACGCCGGCGACGAGACCGCCCGCACGCTCATCCGTATCCTGACCCCCATGGCCAAGCACACGATCTGCAAGCGTGCCCGGACCGTGACCGGTGAGGCGATGGAGGTCCGGGGCGGCAACGGCTACATCGAGGACTGGGTCAATGCCCGTCTGGTCCGCGACTCCCACCTGGGTTCGATCTGGGAGGGGTCATCCAACGTCATCGCCCTCGACGTGCTGCGCTCCATGAACCGCAAGCAGGCGCACGTCACCCTCGTCGACACGTTCGTGACCCGACTCGACGCGCTCACCGACCCGGCCGTGCGACCCGCGGCCGACGTCCTGCGGCGCCGGTGGGAGGACCTGCTGGAGCGCAGCCAGGAGATCCTCGCGGCGTCCGCCTTCGACCAGGAGGCAGCGGCCGGGGCGCACACCGACGACCTGAGCCACACCGTCATGGCCACCCTGCTGCTCGAGCAGGCGCAGCGCGAGATCGCCGCGGGCCTAGGGCACCGCAAGCTGCTCGTCGCCCACACGTACCTGCAGCGACTCCTCACCGGCACCCTCCTCGGCGCTCCGGCCCTGCACCACCTCGAGGTGGTCGCCGACGGCGGGTCGGTGGACGCCGACACCGCCGCGGAGGCCTTCGCCTTCGCCACTCGGGCGGAGGTGAGCGCGGGTGTCTGAGCAGACGAGTCCTCACACGACGGCTCCGTCACCGTCGGCCGACCAGCCTGTCGGCCCGCTGGCGGGGATCCGGGTCGTCGACCTCTCGAAGATCCTCGCCGGGCCGTACGTGACCATGTCGCTGGCCGACATGGGCGCCGATGTCATCAAGGTCGAGCACCCCGACGGCGGCGACCCGACCCGCCAATGGGGTCCGCCGTTCAACGGCCCGGATGCGACGTACTACCTGTCGACGAACCGGAACAAGCGGTCGGTGACCCTCGATCTGAAGTCGCCCGAGGGCAAGGAGGCCGTGCACCGGCTCATCGCCCAGGCCGACGTCGTCGTCGAGAACTTCCGGCCCGGGAGCTCGCTGCACCGCGACTACAGCTTCGAGAAGCTCTCCGAGCAGTACCCCTCGCTGGTCGTGCTGCACATCTCCGCCTTCGGAGAGTCGGGCCCGATGCGGCTCGAGCCGGGGTACGACATGGTCGCCCAGGCCTCGGCCGGGCTGATGTCGTTGACCGGTGAGCCGGACGGCCCGCCGCTCAAGGCCGGGTTCGCCATGGCCGACCTCAGCGCGGCGCTGTTCGGCACCATCGGCCTGCTCGCCGCCCTCGTCGAGCGGGGGCGTACCGGTCGCGGTCAGTACGTGACGACCTCGTTGTACGAGACGCAGCTCGCGTTGCACATCAACTGGGGCACGGGCTACTTCGCGACCCGCGAACGGCCGCGTCGACTGGGCTCCGGACACCCCAATCTCGTGCCGTACCAGGCCTATCCGGCCTCCGATGGCTACTTCGTCATCGCCGTGGGCAACGAGGTCATGTGGCGCAGTCTGTGCACGACCATCGACCGGGCCGACCTGCTCGAGGACCCCCGCTTCACGCGCAACGCCGACCGGGTCGTCAACCGCAAGGCCCTCAATGCCGAGCTCGAGGCCACGCTCGCGACGCAGACCGTCGAGCACTGGTGTCGGGTGCTGGGTGAGGCGTCGGTGCCGACCACACCGATTCGGTCGTTGGACGAGATCTACGCCTCCGAGCAGACCGCAGCCCTGGGGATGATCGGGACGGTCGAGCACCCGCAGGCCGGCGATCTGGAGCAGATTCGTTTCCCGGTGATGTTCCGCGGTGAGCGGCCGGAACTGCGCACTGCCCCGCCGACCCTGGGGCAGCACAGCCGGGAGATCCTCGCCGAGATCGGGTACGACGACGCCGAGATCGACGCGCTCCTCGCCCCCCAGTGAGGGTTCATGGACCTGCGAACCCTGTCGTACTTCGTCGCCGTGGCGGAGCACGGTGGGGTCACCCGGGCGGCCAAGGCACTGTTCATCGCGCAGCCGTCCCTCTCCCGGGCCATCCACGGCCTTGAGGCGGAGGTGGGCGCCGACCTGTTCGAGCGAACCCCTCGAGGAGTCCAGCTCACCGCCGCCGGTGAGGCCCTGCTGGGGCCGGCTCGTACCGCGCTCCGCGAGGCGGAGGGTGCCCGCCGAGCCGTGGACGAGGTACAACGGCTGGAGCGCGGTCGGCTCACCATCGCGGCGGATCCGACCCTGACGGTGACCAGGCTTCCCGAACAGGCCGGGGCGCTGCGCTCCCGCCACCCCGGGGTGACCCTGTCGGTCGAGGACCCCGGCGGCGCCGGCGGCGTCGTCGACGCCGTGCTCAGGGGCCACGCGGAGGTGGGTCTGCTCCCGCTGACCGCCGATACCGGACGTCTGGTGCAACACCGACTGTGGACCGAGCGGACCGTCCTCGTGGTCCCCGAGGCCATTGCCACGGACCTGCCCGACCCGATTCCCATCGAAGCGGTGCGGGCCCTCCCACTCGTGCTCGAGGTCGATGACCACCTCGCCCCGGTCGTGTCCGACCCCGTCCTGACCACGGCCATCGGTGAGGTCGCCGTGCGTTGTGTCCACCGAGCCGCGGTCTGGGATCTCGTGGGCCGAGGAGCGGGTGCGACCCTGGTCCCCGAGCGGCTCGCACAGCGGCTGTTGACGCACGTCCCGCACCGGCGGCTCGACCCCGACCCCACGTACCCGGTCGGGGTCATTCACCGACCCGGTCAGCTCTCGCCGGCGGCCTCCGCGTTCACCAGGCTCGCGCTGGCCGAGGCCGACTGACCCGCCTCCCGAGCAAGAGCGACGAAGGCGGCTGCCGCCGGGGAGAGCCTGGCCGGGTCGAGGACCAGGCCGAAGGGACGCAGCAGCGGTGGCGTGAGTGCCCGGACCTGCGCGCCCCGAGCCCGCGCCAAACCGGCCAGCCCACGCTCGAGGAACGTGCCGCCCACTCCACCCAGGACGAAGGACAGCCGAGCCTCGCGGTTGGTCAGCACGGCCGAGGTCGGGGGTGTCCGCCCCGCCGCGGCCAGGGTCCTGGTCACCTCGTTGGCGAGGGTGTCACCGGCCGGCACGACCACCAGGGGCACGTCGGGAACCTCCTCCCACCCGATCGGATCATGCGCCGGCAGGGGTGTGTCCCCCGGGTAGGCCAGCCAGAACTCCTGGGTGCCAACGGTGACGGTGTCGAGTTGGCGGTCGGTCGGGGTCCTGCGGTGACCGTCCACGAAGGGCAACGGGGCGACGACGAGTTCGGCTCGGCCGTCCATGAGCAGAGAGCGCGTCTTCCGCTCGTCCGCCAGACGTGCGAGGTCCACTTGGACGTGCGGGTGGCGCCGCCGGAAGCGGGCGACGAGTTCAGGCACGGCACCCATGGCGAGCGCCGGCAACACATGGATCTCGAGTCGCCCGTGCAGCGAACCGTCGGCGCTGGGCACGGTCACCGCGGCAGCGTCCACGGCCCGCAGCGTTCGCCGCGCTGCCGGGACCAACGCATGCCCGGCAGCGGTGAGCACCATCCCACCGCCGAGACGTTCGAAGAGTGGCTGGCCAAGTTGACGCTCGAGACTCCGCAGCGCGCCCGAGACGGTGGGAATCGCGGCGTCGAGCGCCGCCGCGGCCCCGGACACCCCGCCGTGATCGGCAACGGCCAAGAAGTAGCGCAGGTGGTGGATGTCCACGTGGCCTCCGGGTCACAGATTCTGGGGAAGGAACCCAGCCTCGCGCACCGCTCACGGTCATGGCCAATACCGATCACCGTAGTCGCTCTGTGTGGATGGATATCAATCCAAGACTGCCCACGGCGCTCCGACAGCGGCACCATGGGCGTGGTGGACCTACGCACGCACACCCCCGAGATGACCATGCCCGAGCTCCTGGACTGTCTGGACCTGGCCTGTGTGGGCGACCCAGCAGCGCCCACGAGTCGGTGGGAGGGTCGACCGCAACCGCACCCGTCCGACCGCATGTTCGGGGGGCTGCTGCTCGCCCAGGCGATCGTGGCCGGCGGACGGACGGTCCCCGTCGGACAGCAGGCGCTGAGCCTGCAGGCCGACTTCGTGCGGGCCGTGCCGCCCGAACGGCCACTGCGGTGGGAGGTGACTCACGTCTCCGACGCCACCTCACTCTCGACCCGCCGAGCCCGGCTTCTCGACGACGACGGACGTGAACTCTTCTCCGCCATGACCCTGTGGGGAGAAGTGCGCGACGACCTGCCCTCGTCGTCCAGCGCGCAGCATTGGCCCAGCCCGCCGCCCGAGGACCTGCTCGACCTCGAGGATCGCTTCCCGGGGGATATTCGCGTGCCGTTGTGGTGGCGCATGTCCAGGCCGGTGCGGGTGCGGCACGCGGTGACCCCGCCCTACACGGAGCTCGGTCCCCGGACGGACCGCGTCACCGCACACCTGCGCACGAAGGGGCCACTTCCCGACGACCGCGTGCTTCGGGCCGCCGTCGTCGCCTACGTCAGCGACATGTGTCTGATCGAGCCGGCGTTTACGACGGCGAAGGCGATCCGGCATGCGCCCGGCTCGCGCATTCTCAGCCTCACCCATGCCCTGACCTTCCACGCGGACGTGCACCTCGACGCGTGGCACCAGTACGACTGCCGTGTCGCCACGGTCGCCCACGGACGTGCACACGGGACCGGCGAGCTCTTCGATGGTGACGGTCGGCACGTGGCCTCGGCATCTCAGCTCGCACTGGTGCGGCTGGGGGCCATGCCCTCTGCCTAACGGCGCGTGCGCCGACGGGTCTTTGTCCTACCCCGCCGATCCACCCCAGAGTGGATCTGCCACCGCCGGGCGCCGTGCCCGCCGAGCCAGGCACCGAGTTTGCAAGGAGGCAAACATGGCTCTCACCACCACCGCGCCGCCCGACGTCACACCGCACGCCCCACGGGACTCCTCGCGGGTCACCGCGTGGGGTTTCACCGGACTTCTGGTCGGCCTCTACGTCATCAACTGGGCCGACAAGGCGGTCTTCGGATTGGCCGCGCAACCGCTGGCCGAGGATCTGGGCTTGAGCGCCTCGCAGATCGGGTTGGTGGGGAGCGCCTTCTTCCTCGCCTTCACCATCGGCGGATTCCTGGCCGGGCTGCTCAACCGTTGGTTCGCGTTGCGCTGGTCCCTGGCCCTCCTCGCCATCGGATGGGCGGTGGCCATGTTCCCGCTCGTGATCTCCGGCACCTTCACCGTGCTCCTGCTCTCGCGGATGCTGCTCGGCTTCCTCGAGGGGCCCTCGAGCGCGTTGGTCCACACCGCCGTCTATTCGTGGCACCCGCCGGCCAAGCGAGCCGTCCCCTCCGCCTGCATCACCGCCTGCGCCTCGGTCTCCAAGTTCGCGATCGCCCCGTTGCTGGCGCTGCTGATGGTTCGTCACGGCTGGCAGTCGGCCTTCGTTCTGCTCGCCGCGGTGGGTCTGCTGTGGACCCTCGTGTGGCTGCCCACCTGGCGGGTGGGCCCGTACGGGTCCGACAAGTCGACCGCAACCAGCGTCGGCAGCGAGGTCGACCAGCCCCAGGTGCCGTGGGTCAAGGTGCTCACGTCGAAGACGTTCGTCGCGGCGTCCCTGGCCGTCATGCCCATGTACGCGCTGGTGTCGGTCATCCTCACGTGGCTGCCGTCGTACCTGGAACTCGGGCTGGGCTACAGCCGGGTGCGGGCCGGGGTCATCTTCGGTTTCCCCAGCATCGCGGCGCTGGTCGTGATGGCGCTGCTCACCCCGGTGGCTGACCGGCTGATCGGGCGCGGCACGTCTGCGCGATTGGTCCGGGGCGTCGTGCCGGGCGTCTTGCTGCTGGTGTGTGGCCTCGCCATGGCTTTGTTGCCCTACATCTCGACCCCGGTCATCGCGGTCGCCGTCATCACGATCGGCTATGGGTTCGGGGCCAGTATCTTCCCGCTCATCAACGCCGGGCTCTCCCAGATCGTCGGGCCGCGTCAACTCGCCGGCACGCTGGGGATCTTCCTGGCGATTCAGTCGATCGGAGGTCTCGTGTCGCCCTACGTGACGGGCCTGATCGTCGCCGCCTCCGCCAGTGCCGCGGAGGGGTACGGGCGGTCCTTCCAGCTGTTCGGGGTGCTGGCCGTGCTCGGCGCCGTGGCCGCCATGGCGCTGATCGACCCCGACCGTGACCGCACCCGCCTGCTCGGCGCCACGCACTGACCTCGATTCCGGAGAGAGCGATGCCCACCATGATCAGCGATGACCTTGCACACGGCCCCGAGCACACCACGGGGTACTGGCCCACGGGGGTCCCGCGCCACCTCGAATACCCCGACCACACGGTCGCTGACCTGCACACCTGGGCCTCGGCCCGGTATGGCGATCGGCTCGCCGTGGTTGACGGAGCGCAGTCGCTCACCTTTGCGCAGCTCCACGCCTTGGCCTGCCGGATCGCCCACGGGCTGCGTGGACAGGGCGTGCAGCCGGGCGATGCCGTGCTCCTCCACCAGCCCAACTCGATGTGGTTCCTGCCCACATACTTCGGGATCCACCTGGCCGGCGCGATCGTGGTGCCGACCAACCCGCTCCAGCCCGAGGCCGTCCTGCGTCATCAGATCGCCCTGACCGGTGCCACCGCTGCGATCTCCCACCCGGCGCACGCCCACGCGCTGGCGGAGACGGCCGTGGGCACCTCGATCGGCACCCTCGCTGTGGTCCCCGCAACCACGGCGGCACCCGGGAGGGCCGACCTACCGGACGGCGTGATCTCGATCGACGACCTCATCGAGGGTCAACCCGTCACCCGCCCGCAGGTACCCACCACCGACGGCGACATTGCCCACCTGGCCTTCACCGGCGGCACCACAGGAGTGCCGAAGGCCGTGCGGATGTTGCATCGCAACATCGTCGCGAACGTCGCCCAGATGGTGGCGTGGCGGTCAGGGCACACGCTCGGTGGCCGAGGCGGGCAGGTGGCGCTCACCCCACTGCCGGGTGTCGACGACCCGCCGGTGGCCCCGGGCGCGTGTTCGACGGTCGTGGTCTCACCGCTGTTCCACACGCATGCGCTCGTCAACATGACGTGGCTGCACCTGTGCGGCGCAACGCACGTGCTCCTCGGGCGCTTCGACGCTCCGCTCATGCTCGACCTCATGGATCGACACCAGACCACCTACGTCACGGGCAGCCCCACGATGTGGCACGGCCTCGTCGCGGCGGCCGCCGGGCGCGACCACGACTTCGGATCGCTGCGGGTGGTGGCGACGGGCGCGGCCCCGACCGACGCACCCACGCTCGCCGCGCTGGCGAAACTGTTTCCACGTGCCGTGACGGTGGAGAGTTGCGGGCTCACCGAATGCACGTGCCTGGTGAGTGCGGGTGTCGTCGTGCGCGGCGGGCGGAATCAACCTGGTAGCGCCGGGCTGCCGGTGTGCGACACGGAGGTGGAGGCACGCGTCGGGGGGATCGCCGTGGCGCCGGGTGAGCGCGGCGAACTCTGGGTGCGCGGCCCCCAGGTGACGGATGGATACCTCAACCGACCGGCGGAGACCGCGGAGCAGTACGTCGACGGCTGGGTCAACACGGGCGACATCGGGTACGTCGACGACGAGGGCTTCGTTCACATCTCCGACCGCTCGAAGGACATGCTCATCTACAAGGGCTACAACGTGTACCCCCGGGAACTCGAGGCCGTGCTGCTGGAGCACGCGGACGTCGACGCCGCGGCGGTGGTCGGTCGCCCCGCCGGTGCCGTCGGGCAGGAGCCGGTCGCTTTCGTCGTGGGGGTGCCCGGTGCCACGATCGACCCTGACGGCCTCATGGCGCACGTCGCCGCCCGCGTGTTGCCCTATCAGAAGGTGCGGCAGGTGCACGTCGTCGAGGCGCTGCCGAGCAACGCGGCGGGCAAGATCCTCAAGGCCGAGCTGCGCCAGCGCCTCGAGTGATGCCCACCCTCGCCGAGTGATGGTTTCGGGCCGCTTCCCGACGCGTGGGGCGGCCCGAAACCATCACTCGGCGGGTGGGAGTAGCGTGAGACTCCCTCCCCAGCACGACGAAAGGCACCCGACATGACCGTCATCGACGAACTGCTCGACAGCGCCCGCGCGTACGCCGCCTCCTTCGACAAGGGCGACCTGCCCATGCCTCCCGGCCGGCACGTCGCCATCGTCGCCTGCATGGATGCGCGCCTGAACCCCTACGGCCTGCTCGGCCTGTCCGAGGGTGAGGCGCACGTCATCCGCAACGCCGGCGGTGTCATCACCGAGGACGAGATCCGCTCCCTGGCGATCAGCCAGCGCCTGCTCGGCACCCGCGAGATCATGCTCATCCACCACACCGACTGCGGCATGCTCACGTTCACCGACGACGAGTTCAAGGCGCAGATCGAGTCCGACACCGGCATCCGCCCGCCGTGGGCTCCCGAGTCGTTCCGTGACCCGGCCGCCGACGTGCGCCAGTCCCTGGCCCGCATCGCCGCCAACCCCTTCGTCCCGCACAAGGACGTCGTGCGCGGGTTCGTCTACGACGTCTCGAATGGGTCGCTGACCGAGGTCTCCTGACCCGTGGGGCGCACGAACGGGAACGCCAGCACCGACCGGATCGGCGTGTTCGTCACCAGCATGACGAGCCGGTCGATGCCCATCCCCAGGCCACCGCTGGGCGGCATGCCCAGTTCGAGCGCGCGCAGGAAGTCCTCATCGACCTCCATCGCCTCCGGGTCGCCGGCGGCCGCCTTGTGGGATTGCTCCATGAGGCGCGCCCGCTGGTCGACCGGGTCGGTGAGTTCGCTGTACGCCGTGGCCACCTCCATCCCCGCCGCGACAAGGTCCCAACGCTCGACCAGCCCCGGAACCGACCGATGCGGGCGCGTCAACGGAGACGTCGCTTGTGGAAAGTCCACAAAGAACGTCGGATAGGTCGTCGCCGGTTCGACGAGTTCGGAGTACAACTCCTCGATCATCTCGCCGGTCCCCCAGCGCGGGTGCAACCGGACTCCACTCGCGGCGGCGAGACCACGCAACTCCGCCGGTGCCATGTCGATCGTCACCGCAGCGCCGAGCGCCTCGCCGACGGCGTCGAGCACCCGCACGACCGGCCACGGCGCGCTGACATCACGCAACTCCACGCCCACGAGCCCGACCCGGGCCTGCGCGGCGGTCGGCAACGGCAGTACCGGAGCGCCGTGCACGGCCTGCGCGGCCGCCTTGACGAGTCGTTCGGTCACCGCGGCCATGGCCATGTAATCCGCGTTGGGGTGGTAGGCCTCCAGCGCGGTGAATTCCGGGTTGTGGGTGGCGTCGGCCCCCTCGTTGCGGAAGTTGCGGCCCATCTCGAACACAGGCCCGAGCCCCCCGACGAGCAGACGCTTGAGGTACAACTCCGGCGCGATGCGCAGCGACAACTCCAACCCGTACGCGTTGCTCCACGTCTGGAACGGGCGCGCGGTCGCCCCACCGTGCACCGCCTGCAGCACGGGAGTGTCGACCTCGAGATACCCGTCCTCGAGCAGCACCTGTCGCACCGCCGCCACCACGGCCGACCGTTGCCGCAGCAGCGCGGCCTGATCGGGGTGCACCAGCAGGTCGGCCGAACGATCCCGCAGCCGCGCCTGCGCCGATTCGAGCCCGGTGAACGGCACGGGCCGCAGCGCCTTGGCCTCCATCCGCCACCCGGTGACGATGATGCTCGGAGTCCCGTTGCGAGACTCCCCCAAGACCCCCGCCACGCGCACGAGGTCACCGGAGTCGACGAACCGGCGGACCCGGTCGAGCGGCTGCGCGCCACTGCCGGACTCAAGCAGCGCCTGCACCTCGACCCCGGCGTCGGTCAGCGTGACGAAGACGACGCCGCCGTGATCGCGGATCCATCGCACCCGGGCGACCACCTCGACGCTCCGCCCCGCCGCCCACACCCGCGCCAGGTCGGCGAGCGTGTCGGCCGGCTCGCCCCCACCGACCGGATTCGGGTCGAGCCCGGCCTGCCCCATCGCCTGCCACCGGCGACGACGCTCCCGCTCCTGCTGCGTCGCCGCGCGTGTCACGACGGAGTCGAGCGCCGGCAGGTCATCGAGCGCCCGCGCCTGGGCCACGTGGGGCGCGTCGAGTTCACCGCTGCTCACCGGCGCGGTCAGGCTCGGCAGAAACCCCTCGGCCACCCCGGCGGCCCACGCTGCCTGCGGCAATGACGCCGGATCGTCGTACGCATAGAACCGCGTGACCCACGCGGGGTCGAAGCGCCGGTTGAACTCGTAGAGCCGCTCCAGTTGCCAGAAGCGGTCGAGTTGCCCGAGCACGACCGCGAGGCCATTGACGAATGACCCGGCCCCGACCTGCCCGGCGGCCTCGAACGTGTCGCGGAACATGCAGAAGTTCAGCGAGACGCGTTGGACCCCCAGGGTGCGGGCGTGGGTCATCAGATCGCCGATCATCAACTCGGTGACCCCGTTGGGCGCGTCGGGGTTGCGGCGCATGACGTCGAGCGAGACTGCGCTGTGGCCCCACGGCACGAACGAGAGCAGCCCCATGAGGGTGCCGTGGGTGTCACGGGTGAGCACGTGCAGGATGCGCCCGTCGGCGGCGTCACCGGCGCGGTTGAGCGCCATCGAGAACCCGCGGTCGGGTTCGGTCCCGCGCCACGCGTCGGCGCTGCGCGTCACCTCGGTCAGCTCGTCTGGCGACAGTTCCTCCTGACGGGCGAACGACACGACCAGACCGGAGCGCCGTGCGTGCCGGATCGCGCGCACGACCGGTTGCATCGAGGCCTTGCCCAGGTCCCAGGTGGAGGGCGTCAGGACCGCCTCGTCGCCCATGCGCCCCACCCGCAGCCCCGCCGCGGCGTAGGCCTGCGCCCCCGCCTCGCTCGCCGAGATGACGGCGGGCACCCAACCGTGGACACGCGCGTCGGTCAGCCAGGCGCGCACCGCGGCGTCCCACGAGGTGGGCTCGCCGATCGGGTCGGCCGAGGCGATCGAGACTCCGGCAACGACGCGGTACGTCACGGCCGCACGACCGTCGGGCGCAAAGACGGCGTTCTTGTCACGCCGGGTCGCGAGGTAGCCGAGCGAATCGGCCGCGCCGTACCGCTGCAGCAGCGCGCGGATGGCGATCTCGCGGTCCTGGGTCCACGTGCGGGTCGGGCGAGTGGGTCCGAGCAGCACGATGGCGGCCGCCAGGATCGTCAGAGCGGCCATCGCCGCGGTGACGTGGATCAACCACCCCGGGATGCCGAGGTGCTCGGACATCGTCTCCCCGCCGAGCGCTGCCAGCACGGCCCGGGCGACGTCCTCGACGGTCGGTCCCTCGGTCCGGGCGATCTCCATCAGCGCCATCGTCACGGCCACGGTGGCCAACGACCCGACGACGAGGATCATCAACGCCGGACCGGCTCGCCGGATCCGCAGCCGGCCGCGGAACTCCCCACGCACGCGCCACAGCATCCACAGCGCGAACAGACCCGTGACGACAGCGGCCACATCCAGCGCGCGCCCGAACCCGGTGCGCGACTGCCACACCTCGAACCACCCGGTGCTGCCGCGTGGCAACAGCGCCGCCAGCCCGAGCACGATGCCGATCACCTGGAAGGCGGCCACGAGCACCAACCCGACCCGCTTCCGGGCGATCAGCGCGCGCGAGGTCAGCGCGAGCACGACCACGGAGAGCAGCGACTGCGCGACCGGCACGTTGAGCAACCCGAAGGCGCGCTCGGCCCACGTCGTGCCGTGCAACCCGGACGACAGCAGGGTCAGGATCAGCGCGACGGCCGTGGCCACCGCGTAGATCGTCGACAGGGCGCGAGCGGTCCTCGGCCGCGAGGCGGTCATCCGAAGACGGTGACCGTCTGCTGGCTCGTGGCGACCAACCGACCGTCGGTGTCCCAGACCAGGGCCCGGGTGTGGCCGTACCCGTCGTGGGCCCCGTCGGTGCGCACCTGGTAGAACCAGTGGTCGCCGCCGGCCGTGGGCGCCGGGGTCTCGAGCAGGTCGACCGTCCACGCCAGCGTGCTCGCCGGCACGCGCTCGGTGAGCATCGGCGTGATCGCCGGAGGCCAGGCGTCGATGAGCGCGACGAGGTGTTCGACCTCGAACTCGGCGACGGTCTCGTCCAGGCGCATCCATCCGGAGAAGTCGGGCTCGGCCGACCCGGAATACGGGAAACCGCCCTGGGTGGGGTGCAGCGCCACCTTGGCGAAGAAGTCCGGGGTCGCGCCGGGCATGTACGGCAACCGCATGACGGACTCGACCGCGGGTGCTTCGGGGTGCGGGGTCCGGGCTCCCGCATCGAGTCGGACCGCACTGGTGCGGTTCGACGCGAACGCCGCCTGGGCCGTGGCGGCGACGACATCGTTCTGGATGAGCGAGCCGCGCAGCAGGGTGGCCGACTTGCCCGTGCGCAGCACGTCGACCTCGATGCGGGCGGGGCCGGGCGCGACCGGAGCGACGAACACAACCGAGATCGTGCGCAGGGGCGTGGTCGGGTCGGCCAGTTCTCCGCGCATGCGGGCCACCAGGAGACCGGCGACGACGCCGCCGAACGTGGCGCGCCCCTGGCCCCAGCCCTCTTCGACGACCACATCGGGCCCGGCGAACGCGGCGCCGGTCATGTCCTCAAGACTCATGGGCCCCATCTTGCACCCCTCCGGCTCGAACCCCCTCGC
>NZ_BCRE01000046.1 GCF_001552435.1 Kribbia dieselivorans NBRC 106261 | reverse complement strand
GCGGGTTCTCGCTAGCGGCGGCGGCGCGAGGTGCCGAACAGCGAGCGCGTGATCTCCCGTCCGATGACGGTGCCGGCCGAGCGCATCGCCGACTTGAACGCCGAGGACTCGACGACCTTCTCGACCATCGACGGCTCCGGCTTGGGCTCGCGCGGGGCCGGAGCGTCGCTCGGGGCCGGAGCGGGAGTCTCGCCACCGGGCTCCGCCGCCTGCAGTCGCGCCGTGAGCACCTCGTAGGCACTCTCCCGATCGAGCGGATCGCGGTACTTCGCCCCGATCGGCGACGCGGCAATGCTCGCGTCGATGACTCCCTGGTCACTGGGCGCCATGCGTGACTCCGGCGCCCGCATCCGGGTCCACGCCACCGGGGTCGGCGACCCCTTCTCCGAGAGCACGGTGACGACCGCCTCGCCCGTGCCGAGGGAGGTCAGCAGCCGCTCGAGGTCGTACTGGGTGTGCGGGTAGGTCGACACGGCAGCCTTGAGCGCCTTGCTGTCCTCCGGGGTGAACGCCCGCAGCGCGTGCTGGACGCGGTTGCCGAGCTGGGCGAGCACGCCGGCGGGCACGTCCTTGGGCGACTGGGTGACGAAGAAGATGCCCACCCCCTTGGAGCGGATCAGCCGGACGGTCTGCTCGATCGCGTCCAGGAAGTCCCTGCTCGCGTCGTCGAAGAGCAGGTGGGCCTCGTCGAAGAAGAAGACGAGCTTGGGCTTGTCGACGTCCCCGACCTCGGGCAGGTCGTGGAACAGGTCGGCGAGCAGCCACATGAGGAAGGTCGAGAACAGGGCCGGGCGGTCCTGCACGCCGGGCAGCTCCAGGCAGGTGACCAGCCCGCGTCCGTCCGCGGCGGTGCGCAGCAGGTCCTGGGTGTCGAACTCCGGCTCCCCGAAGAAGACGTCGGCGCCCTGGTCCTCGAAGGCGATGAGCTCGCGCAGGATGACGCCGGCGGTCTGCTTCGACAGGCCACCGAGGTCCGTGAGCTCGGCCTTGCCCTCGTCCGAGGTCAGGTGCTGGATGACGGCCCGCAGGTCCTTGAGGTCCAGGATCGCGAGGCCGGCCTTGTCGGCGTAGTGGAAGATCAGCCCGAGGCTGGACTCCTGGGTGTCGTTGAGGCCGAGCACCTTGCTCAGCAGGGTCGGGCCGAACGAGGTGATCGTCGTGCGCACCGGGGTGCCGGTCCCGACGCCGCCGAGGCTGAGGAACTCGGTCGGGAAGGACGTGCCCTGCCACTGCTGCCCGATGGAGGCGGTGCGCGCCAGGAGCCTCTCGCTGCCCTCGCCCGGGGAGGCCAGCCCGGACAGGTCGCCCTTGAGGTCGGCGAGGAAGACCGGCACGCCGTGTGCGGAGAGCTGCTCGGCCATGAGCTGGAGCGTCTTCGTCTTGCCGGTACCGGTTGCCCCGGCGACCAGGCCGTGGCGGTTGAGGACGGACAGTGGGACACCGACCTGGATGTCGGGCAGTGCCACGTCGTCGACGACCGCGGCGCCGAGGTTCAGCGTCGGGCCGGTGAAGGTGTAGCCGGCGCGGATCTCATTGGGCAACGATGCGGTCTCGGTCACGGGTGTGACTCTAATCCGGACAGGTCGGGCCCTTAGTGTGTCCGGGTGATCTTCAAGGCCGTCGGCGATTCGCGCCCCTACCCGCCGCATGGGCTGACGTCCACGCGGGAGTGGGCGACGATTCCTCCCCGGATGGTCAGGCTCGACGAGATGGTCACCACGAAGTCCACGCTGGACCTGCACAACCTGCTCGCCGAGGACTCGACGTTCTACGGTGACCTCTTCCCCCACGTCGTCGTCTGGCAGGGCGTGGCGTACCTCGAGGACGGCCTGCACCGCGCGCTTCGGGCCGCCCTGCACGGCCGGCCTGCGGTGCATGCGCGCGTGCTCGTGCTTGACTGATTCGAGGGAGTGGTCGACCGGCTGCCGGCGCCGAGGCACGAGGAGGGATCGTGGCGGACGAGACGCTTGACCTGGCGCAGGCTGGGCAGTCGCGCCGCCGCCGGACGCTCATCGCCGTCGGCCTGATCGTGCTCGTGGCGTTCTGGGTGTTCTGGTACCTGCGGTCCTACTGGGTCGAGGACGGCGCCGCCGGCCGGAGCGCCGCTGCCGAGCAGACGTGTCCGCCGGCGCCCGCCCCGGCGAAGGTCAGGATCAACGTGTACAACGCGACGGCCCAGGCCGGGCTGGCCGCCACGGTGGCCCAGGACCTGCGCGAGCACGGGTTCCAGGTCGGCACGGTGGGCAATGCCTCGACGGCTGCGCGTGGCGAGGCCTCGGCACCGACCGGGGGCCCGGCGATCCTGGTACACGGCAGCGCGGGGACCGATGCGGCACGCACCGTCGCCCGCTGGGTGGCCGACGGGACGCGTCGCACCGACGGCCGCAGCGACAGCACCGTCGACCTCGTGCTGGGCGAGGGGTTCACGAGGGTCAGGAGCGCTCCCGCGCCGCTGTGCCCCTGAGGAGCGGCCATTGTGGGAGCGGCTCGACAGGAGGAGACTGGAGGGGTCAGGTCCGCCTCGGATCGACGGACCATCTTCAGGAAAGGTGGATCACCATGAGGCGCTGGACGCACTCGCAGGACTACATCGCACTGATCGCCGGTCTGTACGCCTGCCTGTCACCCATCTGGACCGACACGACCAACCGGGCGACGACCACGATGATCGTCCTGGGCGCCCTCACCGCGCTGCTCGCGCTGGTCGAGCTCGTGCGGCCGGACATGCTCTCCGCTGAGGGGGCCATGGCACTGCTGGGCGTGCTGTTTGTCATCTCCCCGTGGGTCATGGGCTTCAGTGACCTGACGGCGATGTCGTGGACCGCCTGGATCGTCGGTGTCGTGACGTTCGTCATCGGTGCCGCCGACCTGATGGTCACGCGCACCCATCACGCCACTCCGGCCACCCAGAACGTCGTCAGGTAGTTCCGTCACGACGGGCGCACACCGATCCGGGTGCTCCATCCCTGACGATGGGGCACCCGGATCGGTGTCTGCGCGTCGGCGGCTCAGTCGTGCTTGCGCCGCAGCGACCACATCTGCGGCGAGCGCTCCAGCTCGACGGCGACCTCCCACGGCATGCCGCCCGGTACGGTCTCGCGCCGGAAGCTCGCCACCAGACGCCGCGCCAGGGCCGGGTCCTTCGCCACCCGCGCCGCCATGGTGTGCGCGGCCTCCTCGACCTGCGCATCGTCGTGTGCGGCCCACGCCATGCCCAGCTCCACGGCCCGCTCGCCGCTGATCTCGTCTCCGAACAGGCCCATCGCGGCGGCGGCCTCACGCCCGGCCGACCGGTTGAGCAGCGTGAAGTGCCCGCCACCGGGGTGCAGCCCGATCTGCGCGAAACCCGGCAGGAGTCGCGCGGTACGGCTGACGATGCGCACATCGGTGGCCATGACGAGGTTGAGACCGGCGCCGACCGCCGCGCCGCGGACCGCCGCGATGGTCGGCAGCCCGATCTGGCCGATGGTGGTGAACGCCCCGTAGACCGTCTCGAGGTTGCGGTAGGCCTCGTCCTGCACCGGATCGAGCCCGGTGTCCGCCAGCACCGAGCGCACCGCGCCGGCGCAGAAATGCGCTCCACCGGTCACGACGACGGCCCCGACCTCGGGGTCGGCCTCGGCGGTCCGGGCGGCCTCGATCAGCTCGACCGACATCTCCACCGACAGGGCATTTCGCCGCTCGGGAGCCGACAGGGTGATGGTGGCCACCCCATCCGCCACCTCGTACTGGACCTCGGACTGGACCTCGGACATGCGCACTCCTTCGGGCAGACGACAACGCTGGTCGGCACCCAAGATAGGCGCCGCGCCCACCGAGTCGTGGATCGCGCCGCCGGCTGGATCGCCGCCGGCTGGATCGCGCCGCTGGCTGTATCGCGCCCGGCCCGGCCTACGCCGTGATCCCGTACACCCGGATCTTGCGGTACAGGCTGCTGCGGGACATGCCCACCGCCGCGGCCGCGGCCACCCGGTTGCCGCCGCACTCCGTGAGGGCGGCGACGATCGCGTCCCGCTCGGCGGCCTCGAGCACCGTCAGCGTCTTGCGGCTGGAGGTGTGGCAGTAGCTCGGCAGGTCCTCGGCCTGCAGCTCCCCGACCGGGCGAGAGCGCAGCGCATGCACGAGCGCCTCGCGCAGCTGGGCGACGTTGCGCGGCCACGTGTAGCGGGCGATGAGCCGCAGGGCCTCCGGTGAGAGCCGCACCTTGCGCCGCGGGGCGATCTGCTCGACCAGCCGGGCGACGATGTGGGTCAGGTCCTCGGTGCGACAGCGCAGCGGTGGGATGGTCACCGCCACGTCGAAGTGCCCGAGCAGCGTGTGGAACGGCAGGTCCGAGTCGAGGCTGGAGTCCGAGACCGTGGCGGCGAGCGACACCTGACCGCCCGTGCCGGCGATGGCGGTGAAGAGCCGGTCGAGGCTGTCGACATCGGCGGTGGTGGCCTGGTCGATGTTGCGCACGATGCACAGCGTCGGGTCGGGGGAGCCATCGATCAGCGCCTCCAGCCCCCCGTCGACCTCGGCCTGGAACTGGCTCGGCTCGATGGACACGCTGCGTCCACCGGGCTGGTCGGCGTGGAAGAGCTCGGCGACGAGGGTGAACTTGCCCGAGCCCGTCTCGCCGAGCACGATCGTCGACCGGCGGGCGGTCAGCGCCTCACGCAGCTGGTCACCGGCCCGCACCCACGCGGCCGACGACCCACCGGCGATCGGCACGTGCGGCAGGCGCAGGTCGTCGGCGATCAGGGCGGTCTTCTCGCTGGCCACCGCCACCTCGGGCAGCACCCGGTCGGCGAAGCCCCCGGCTGCGGCAGGCAGGGCCGTCTCGGCCGGACGGGAGAGCACGTCGGCGATGACGACGCCGGCGGTCTGCGACCCCGAGACGATCCGGACGCCGCGGCACTGCACCACTCGCCCCGAGGACAGCGTGATCGTCTCGGCGCACCGGTCGCGGTGCTGCAGCACGAAGGAGACGTGCTCGCGGATCGCCAGCTGCTCCACCGGGTCGAAGAGCGACTGCGCCGCGGCGTTGGCCATGAACACCGACTCTGCGAACGCGAACACCCCCTGCTTCGTCGAGCGCACCGAGGCCCGCAGGTACGTGTCGAAGAGCGCCTGCTGGGCCTGACTGCGGTCCATGAGCAGGTTGCGCCCGATGTCCTTGGCCGCCGACTTGACCAGCGTGTGCATGATCGGGCTCCACGAGGCGGTCAGTGTCGACAGGTCGAGGATCCCCTCGACGCGGCCGGTCAGCGGGTCGACCACCGGGGCGCCGGTGCAGGCGAACGCCTGGAGGTTCTCGGTGTAGTGCTCCGGCCCGACGACGGCGACCGACTGCCCGGACTCGATCACCGTCCCGACGCCGTTGGTGCCCATCGAGTCCTCGGCATAGTTGAAGCCCGGCGCGAAGGCCACCCGGTCGAGCAGGCGCCCCACCGCCGGTGACATGTCGACCCGCTTGATCAGGCGGGCACGGCTGTCGGTCAACGCGATGGTCAGCGGCAGGTCCGAGGTGTCGGAGGCCAGCTGGGCCAGCACCGGCTGGGCACACCGCACGAGGCGCGAGCCGGTGTCGATGTCGTCGGTGAAGTCGGCCTCGGGACGCTGTGGATCGACCCCGGCCGCGTGGCTGCGCTCCCACGAGGCCGCCAGCAGATCGGGCACTCCAGCGGCTCCGACGCGGCCGCTCTCGAGGAAGTCGGCGCGGGCGGCAGCCACCCGTAGGGCTCGCTCGTGGGGCATGGTCACCTCCTTGTGACTGACGGTCCGTCGTCCATGGTGCACCGAGATGGCGCGTCAGCCAAAGTCCAGTCGGTGTCCCAACTTGGGACACGGTCGGCTCCGTGGGACGCCGTGAGAGTGGTCTCACCGTCAAGGACGCGGTGGCCACCGGGCCGAGCGCGTCCGAGTGACCCACGAAGGAGTGGCATGGAAGCGCTCATCAACATCGACAACGGTGGCACGCTCACCGACATCTGCGTCTGGGACGGCGAGGGGATCACCTTCACCAAGACGCTGACCACGCCGCACGACCTCTCCGAGTGCCTCTTCACCGGCATCGAGAAGGCCTCGGCGGCGCTCTACGGCGAGGCCGACCTCGAGCGGCTGCTGCACGCGACCCAGCACATCCGGTACTCGACGACGCAGGGCACCAACGCCCTGGTCCAGCGGCGCGGCCCGATGGTCGGCGTGCTGACGACCATCCCGGGGATCGCCGCCGCGATGCAGCAGTCCGAGAACGAGCAGCACCTCTTCGAGGGCCTCATCGGCGACCGCGTGCTGACCGTGGACATGGACGACCCGCAGGTCGAGGTCGCCCTGGTCCAGGCGGTCAACCGCCTGACGACGCTCGGGGCGGCCCGGCTCGTCGTGGCCGGCCGCACCCGCGAGGAGGAGCACCGCATCCGCACGGTCCTGCTGCGCCGGTTCCCGCGCCACCTGCTCGGCTCGGTCCCCCAGATCTACACCTGGGAGCTCGCCGGGGACCGTGACGTCCCGCGCCGGACGTGGTCCTGCGTCATCAACTCGTTCCTGCACCCGACGATGGAGCGGTTCCTCTACGGCGCCGAGCGGCGGCTGAAGTCCTACAAGGTCGTCAACCCGCTGCTGGTCTACCGCCACGACGGCGCCTCCTCCCGGGTGGCGAAGTCGATCGCGCTCAAGACGTACTCCTCCGGGCCGCGCGGCGGTCTCGAGGGCACCGCGGCGCTGGGCCGCATCTACGGCATCCAGCACATCCTGATGATGGACATCGGCGGGACGACCACCGACGTCGGGGTCATCGACAACGGCGAGGTCCGCACCCGCACACGCGGTCAGATCGAGGGAGTGACCGTCTCGTTCCCGATGAGCGAGGTCCACTCCGCCGGTGTCGGCGGCTCGTCGGTCATCGCGGTGACCGACGGCGCGATCACCGTCGGACCCCAGTCCGTCGGCGCCGCCCCCGGGCCGGCCTGCTTCGGCTTCGGTGGCACGCAGGCGACGATCACCGACGTCAACCTCCTGCTCGGCATCCTCGACCCGGACACCTACCTCGACGGCTCGCTGCGCCTGGACCCGGAGCGCTCTCGCCAGGTCATCACCGAGACCATCGCCACGCCGCTGGGCATCTCCCTCGAGGAGGCGCTGATCCGGATGGAGGAGGCGTACGTCGAGGCCCTCTCCCGCGCGCTCGAGCCCGGCCTGACGCCCGGCGCGACGCTGGCGGCGTTCGGTGGGGCCGGCCCGATGAGCGCCACCGGGGCTGCTCGGCGCGCCGGCATCGACCAGGTGCTCATCCCCCGCGCCGCCGCCGTCTTCTCGGCGATGGGGATCTCGTTCTCCGACATCGGCAAGACCTACGAGGTTGGCATGCCGGAGCCGACGACCGCCGCGGCGATCACGACCCACGACGAGCTCGTCACGCGCGCCGAACGGGACATGTTCCAGGAGGGGTACGCGCTGGCCGACTGCCAGACGACCTGGCAGCTCACCGTCGAGGACCACGACGGCACCGTGCTGCACACCGGCGCGTACACCCGCGGGGACGTCGTCGACCGCCCCGGCCTGGAGGTCTCGCTGCAGCTGACGGTCGTCGCGCCGCTGCCGCACCCCGAGCTCGCGCAGGACCGGGTCGAGGCGGCCAACCCCGCCCCCGTCTCCGGTACCCGGGCAGTGCGCTCCGCCGCCGACCGCGTCGAGCAGGTCCCCGTCCACGTGCTCGACGAGCTGAGCCCCGGCGACGTCGGGTCCGGCCCGGCCATCGTCGAGGGCCCCTTCTTCACCGCCCGCGTCCTGGGCGGCTGGAGCTTCCGGGTCACCTCTGCCGGCGACCTCATCCTCAACGACACCCACGCCACGACCACCCGCTGATCCACCACGAAGAAAGGACGTCGCCATGCGAGTCCCCATGACCGAGTACCTCGTCATCGACCTCGACACGGAGCGGTGGGTCTGCCGCGTCTGCGCCCACGACATGGGCGATGCCCACGACACCTACAAGGCCGGCGCGCTGGTCTACGACCGCGACCCCAGCGAGATCCACCAGCCGATCATCGACCCGGAGCGCTACGAGTACACCTTCTCGCCGGACCCGAACTACTGCCGGATCCTCGAGTACTACTGCCCCGGGTGCGCCACCCAGATCGAGGCGGAGTACCTGCCGCCGGGCCACCCGCCGACGATCGACATGCTCATCGACGTCGACGCCCTGCGTGCCCAGTGGGCCGAGCGCGGCCTCGACGCCGAGCAGGTCTTCACCTACGGCCCCGGCGAGGACGCCCAGAAGTACACGGCCGAGCTCAAGGCCGCCGGCCTGGTCCGCTGACCACGCCGCCACCCCGACCACCCAAGGAGACCCCAATGAAGCGCATCTCCGTCGACATCGGCGGCACGTTCACCGACTGCTTCTTCGTCTGGGACGAGCAGTACATCGAGGCCAAGGCCCTCACCACGCACCACAACCTCGCGCTCGGCTTCAACGACGCGCTCGACCTGGCCTGCAAGCGCGCCGGCCTGGACCGCGGCACCGTGCTGTCCGAGGTCGACTCGGTGCGCTACGCCACGACGCTGGGCACCAACGCGCTGATCGAGCGCAAGGGCCCCAAGGTCGCCGCCATCGTCACGCACGGCTTCGAGGACACCATCCCGCTCTCCCGCGGCCGCGGCTACGGCGAGGGGCTGGACTACTCGATGCAGCAGAACCTGCCGGCGGCCGAGCGCCCCGAGCCCCTCGTGCCGCGGTCGATGATCCGGTCGGTCAAGGAGCGGGTCAACTCGGCCGGCAAGGTCGTCGCCCCCCTCGACCCCGAGGACGTCCGCACCGTCGTGCGCGAGCTGGTCGACGCCGGCGCCGAGGCGATCGTCGTCTCGCTGGTCAACGCCACCGAGAACCCCGACCACGAGCTGGCCATCCAGGAGATCATCCTCGACGAGTTCCCGCCGCACGAGCTCGGCGCCATCCCGGTGCTGCTCGGTCACCAGGTCTCCGGGCGCAAGGGCGAGTACGTGCGGGCCACCTCGACGATCGTCGACGGCTTCCTGCACGAGATCATGTTCCACGCCCTGTCGCAGCTGTCGAACAACCTGCGCGACTTCGGCTACGACAAGCCGATGCTCGTCATCCACAACTCCGGTGGCATGGCGCAGATGAACTCCACCGACGCGCTGCAGACGATCCACTCCGGACCGATCGCCGGCGTCGGCGCGGCCGAGCACCTGAGCACCGAGACCGGTCTGGGCCACGTCATCTCGACCGACATGGGCGGCACCTCCTTCGACATCGGCATCGTGCCCGAGGGCGGGGTCAAGCACTACGACTTCCTGCCGACGATCGACCGGTGGCTGGTGTCGGTGCCGATGGTCCACCTCGACACCCTCGGCGCCGGCGGCGGCTCGATCGCCTCGTACGACCGGATCCACCACTCGATCAAGATCGGCCCGGAGTCGGCCGGCTCGAGCCCGGGCCCGGCCTGCTACGACCGGGGCGGTCTGCGCCCGACCGTGACCGACGCCGACCTCCTGCTCGGCTACCTGGACCCGGACAACTACGCCAACGGGTACATCAAGCTCAACCCGAAGCGCTCCCGGTTCGCCATCGAGGAGACCCTCTGCGACCCGCTGGACCTCGACGTCATCGACGTGGCCCGCTCCATCAAGGACGGCGTCGACGAGCAGATGGCCATCGGCATCGGCAAGGAGCTGCGGGTGCGCGGCTACCTGCCGGAGGACTTCACGATGCTGGCCTACGGCGGCAACGGACCGCTGCACGCCTGTGGCATCGCCCGCCACGCCGGCATCAAGCGGGTCCTGGCGCCGCCCTTCTCCTCGGTGTTCTCCGCCTGTGGCGCGGGCAACATGAAGCAGCTGCACTTCCACGAGCGTGGCGTGCACGTGACGCTGTACAACGCCACGACGCGGGCGCTCTACGACGACTACACCGAGTTCAACGAGGTCGTCGCCGAGCTGGAGGCCCGTGGCCGCGAGGACCTCGTGCGCCAGGGGTTCGCCGCGCAGGACGTCCGGCACCGCCTCGAGCTCGACATGCGCTACGGCAACCAGCTGCTCACCCAGGCCGTCGCCCTGGACGACATCGACCGGATGAACGGCGTCGGTGACGTGCTGGCGATGATCAAGCAGTTCGGTGACGTCTACAGCCACCGCTTCGGTGCCGCCAGCGCGGCGCCCGAGGCCGGCATCCGCTGCAGCACGATCCGGGTCGCGTCCTACGTCGACGGCGATGTCGTGCGGTTCGACTCGCTGGAGTACGGCGGCGAGCGCACGGTGCCGGCCGAGGTCGGCCGCCGCGCGGTGACCTTCATCGGGATCGACGCGCCGGTCGACACCCCGGTCTACGACCAGGACGCGCTGCACCACACCTCGGTGATCCCCGGCCCGGCCATCGTCACCACCGAGAACACCACGTACCTCGTCGAGCCCGGGTGGCGCCTGGAGCCGACCCAGCAGGGCGCCGTCTGGTTCCTCCAGGACTGACGCCCACCCCCGCCACCACAGCAAAGGACACGAACATGACCATCATGGACAACCGGCCGTCGACGCTGACCCCGCAGGAGCAGCAGTGGGTCGACGACTTCATGGACGAGACCACGCTCTTCCTCGGGCCCGACCCGGAGATCATGCGCAGCCACAGCATCGCCGAGCGCTCGGCGCACGAGGAGCTGGCCATCGCCGCGGGCGTCGACCGCCTCCAGATCGAGCGCATCCGCAAGCGCATCGCCGGTGCCCTGGACGAGGGCTACGAGATGTGCGAGGCGCAGGGCGCGGCCCCGGGCGCGAAGTGGGGCGACCTCACGACGGCGATCTACACCGCCGCCGGCGACGTCTCGTACCTGTCGTGCCACGGCGTCATCGCCTTCAGCGCGATCCTGCACCACCCGATCCGCTACATCATGAAGTACTGGAAGGACGAGCCGACCGTCGGCATCCACGAGGGCGACGGCTTCATCCACAACGACGCCCGCTACGGCAACGTCCACAACACCGACCAGTCGATGATCATGCCGATCATGCGTGAGGGCCAGATCATCGCCTGGGTGGCCGCGACCATCCACGAGGGCGAGAACGGTGCCTGCGAGCCGGGCGGCATGCCCTCGGGCTCGGAGACCCCGTTCGACGACGGGCTGCGGATGAGCCCGTTCAAGATCGTCGAGCGCGGTGAGCTGCGCCGTGATCTGCTGACCTTCCTCCAGCACTCGGTGCGCGACCCCAAGCTCCAGCTCGCCGACCTCAAGGTCAAGATCACCGCGGTGCGCAAGATCATGGAGCGCGTCGACAAGGTCATCGACGAGGTCGGGGTCGACACCTTCGTCGCCGCCCTGCGCACCACGGTCGAGGACGTCGACCTGGAGGTCCGCCGCCGGATCAAGGAGCTGCCCGACGGCACCTACCGCATGGACCAGTTCATGGACTCCACGCTCAAGGAGAACATCCTCATCAAGTTCGCCTGCAAGGTCACCGTCAAGGGCGACCACATGACGGTCGACCTGCGCGGCACCGGGCCGGAGATCCTCAACCGGGCGATCAACTCCCCGCTGTGCTCGGTCAAGTCGATGATGATGCAGGCCATCCTGGCGTTCTGGTGGCCGGACCTGCCGCGCTCGACCTCGGCGATGAGCTGCATCGAGATCATCTCGGATGAGGGCACCTGGGCCGACGCCTCGTACGACGCCCCGATGGGTCAGTCGCTGCAGGCCTCGTTCCGTGGCTTCTCGGCGATGCAGGCGCTGTACAGCCGGATGTCGTTCTCGACGCCGCACAAGTACAGCAACGTGGTGGCCAACTGGTTCAACCAGATCAACACGTTCCTGTGGGGTGGCATCACCCAGCACGGCGACTCCGTCGGCAACCTCTGCGCGGACCTCAACGGGATGCCCGGCGGGGCCAAGCCCTTCCGCGACGGTGAGGACGCGGTCTCCCCGCTGTTCTGCGCCATGGCGGACACCGCCGAGCAGGAGGTCATGGAGGAGGAGGTGCCCTTCATGCAGCTGGTGTCCAAGCGCCTGGTCCGCGACAACATGGGCTTCGGCAAGTTCACCGGCGGCATGGGCTACGAGATGATCGTCGCCTCCGAAGGCACCCCGCAGTGGGGCTTCATGACGGTGACCTCCGGCGCGAAGTTCTCCTCGATCTACGGGATGTACGGCGGCTACGGCTGCGGAACCTACCCGCTGTCGATGGTCAAGGGGACGAACGTGTACGAGCACGTCCGCCAGGACCCGAGCAAGTTCGACCTGTCGATCGAGAAGGTCATGAACGAGCGCCCCTTCGAGGACGGTCGGTACTCGACCTACCACATGGGCCTGCAGTTCGACATCGCCAAGGACGGCGAGCTCTACATGATCAGCCAGGGCGCCGGTGGCGGCTATGGCGACCCGCTCGAGCGCGACCCGCACGCGGTGGTCCGCGACGCCGAGCTCGGCCGGGTCAGCCAGAAGGTCGCGCAGGACATCTTCGCGGTGGTGTACGACCCGGAGACGTTCCGCCTCGACGTCGCCGGAACGGAGCGGGCCCGCGCCGCCGCGCGCGCCGCCCGACTCGAGCGGGGCACGCCGTTCGCGCAGTTCTGCGAGCAGTTCGTCACGCCCGAGCCGCCCAAGGACCTGCTCTACTACGGCTCCTGGGGCTCGGAAACCAGCGACATCACCGCAACGGTGTTCACCATCGACGGACCCGAGCGCGTCGTGGCCCCGCTGGAGGAGCTGCCGATCGTCATGGTCCCGGACCGTCGTGAGGTGAAGATCGCCCAGCTCGAGGCCCGCATCCACGAGCTGGAGTCCAAGCACGGCGACGTGGCCCACCGCAAGGCCTGATCGCCCTCCCACGGAGCGCGCCCGAGTCTCGCGACCTCGGGCGCGCTCCACCTTCCGCATTCCCTTCGCTCCGCCCCGTCCCGTCACGCTCAGGAGGCCTGTCATGTCCCCGTCCCTGCAGACCCTGCTCACCGCTCCTCCGAGCGGGCGCTCACGGCCGTTGCTCATCGACGGTGACGCCTACACCACCCGGGTCATCCGGCAGGGCGCGCCGATCCCGTGGACCGACGTCACCGCGCTGACCGGGCATGTCGCACAGGCGAATGCGCTGCTCAAGCCGGATGCGCTGTGGGTCGATGCCGGAGCGATGTACGCGGCCCGGGTAGCCGCCGACCCGGCGCTGCGCGAGGCGATGGGTGCCCGGAGCCGGACCGGGTACGCGCTGCGGACGCTGCTCGCAGACGCCGAGGCCCTGGAGCACACCCGGACGGTGCTGCGCACCCTGGCGGAGACGAACCGGAGGGGACTGGTGCTGCGGGTGCCGTCGCCGGCGCGGTGGCTGGCGGCGGCGCACGCGGCGGCCGGGACCGCCCTGGACGAGGTCGACGAGGACCAGGCGGACAGCGCATCGATGTACGTGGCCGAGTGGGTCGGGAAGCTGGGCGACCTGCCGGTGGTCATGGTGGTGCTGGACGCGCGCGGCGCTGCTGGTGCACCGGGCGCCGAGGCTGCCGTGCCTGCGCCGACGACGGTCCCGGAGGAGCGCCTGGCGACGTACACGGCGGTGGCGAACGTCTGTGCCCACATCGATGCGGCACTGGCCCTGGTCGCTGACGACCTGGTCGAGACCCAGCCCGGAGCGCCCTCGATGGCGTTGGTGTCCGAGGGGTACTGGGTCGACGGCGGCGAGCTGCCCGAGGCCGAGGTGCTGGTGGCGCGCATCCCGACGACCGCGGTGCCCGAGCAGGTGCTCGCGCACCTCGGAGGGATCCGCTGACGGAGGGCCGGCCCGGGCGGGGCAGGCCGGATGCTCCGCGTCGGCACCGCCTTCATCCTCGGAGTCACGCCGCACCGTACCGGAAGTGATGTATCCGCGTGCCCGGCGAGGTCTCGTCTGGACACGTGGATACATCACTCGCCGAGTGGAGGCATCGGTTGACGGCGATGGCGACACTGCCGTCCATCGAGGCGCTGTAGGGAAGGCGCAACAAGACCAAGTCAGGCTCCCAAGCCCGATGAATGCGGGTCGATCTGCATTGCAGTCGCGCGGACCAAGGCCTCCAGTTCGTGGTCGTCAAGGACATCGAGTTGCAGTGGTCCCGTCATGGCGGTGAGGCCCATCATCAGGGCACGCGTGAAGTCGTTGCGCCCGAATGCCCCTTGATAGGTGGCAACCTCTCTCGCCGCGAATCTGACCAGCCTGACATTTCTCGCCACGGCTTGGCGCTCGAGAAGCGACCCGAACTCGTCTTCCCCGAAGGGCTCGTTGAACTCGACCATCACCGGGCCGAGCAGCTGCCACCGACGCCAAGCCAGTTTGAGATAGTTGCGATCCCGGCCCGCCTGCTTGCCGATCCACCTGTCCTTGGGCAATCGACCGTCCTTCAACGGCCAGCGCGCCTCGAGGATGTCGGGAAAGAGGTTCAGCGAGAGGAAGGCCCACCCGCCATCATGCGCTGCATCGCTAGGACTCGGGTCTATGACCTCCGAGATGGCCTGTCCGAGTCTCATCGAGTGCATTGCGTTGTCGTTCACCGAGCCGGTCTTCACGTCACGCAGCGACTCCATCACCTCAGCGCGCCATCGGCCCAGGACGGAGGCCGTCGGAGCACTGCCCCCGGTTGGATGTGGCACGGCCACGCCGGCCTCGTCGATCACGAGATCGGCGGCATTGCGACCCGACCGAAGTGCACTCTCGACAAGGGTGAAACGTGCGAGCGCGTCCCCGGTGGTCAGCCGAGGAATGAGCGTGTGACTCATGACGTTGCCCTCACGTTCATGAATGCAGTTCTGTCCTGCAGTCGACAGAGCGTTTCCGCCCTGTCGTTCCCAAGTGCGTCGACCGCCTGGGCCAAGGACAGCCCAAGGTAGGTCTCGGCAAGATGATTCATCGCAGCCCCCACGGAATCTTCCTCGAATTCCGTGGGTATGGTTCGGAAGGAACCGGCAACCGTCAGCAACATCTGCGCGATGACCTCGTGGAACAGGACGGACCTCGCCAAGGTCGGCTCCCCCGAGAGCAGTTCGCCGGAAATGGGATGATCCGTGTTGATGAGCAGTCGCACAGCGCCGAGGTAGGGGTCGTCGATTTCGTCAGGGTCGAAGTTCAGTTTCCAGGCTGCCCCACTGGGGAATCCAGCCGCCGCGAAACTGAACGCCTCGGTCGGGAACAACGTTGCGGAGCCCTCGAGGGGGAAACGATAGGACCTCGTCGAGGAAATGAGCCGGCTGCCGCGACGAAAGGCAACCATCTCCGGGTTCTCCAAGCCTTCCGCGCTGTCGAGGACAACCGAAGGCGTCACCTCGACCGCCTGTGCCACCTGGTGCGGACCGATGTGCACCCGGATGTCGGCCGGCGCTCCCGATGCTGGCAGGGGTAGGCGTTCGACGTATCTGGTTCCCGAGACCTTGCAGTCGACGGCCACACAGGCCACGACCCCATCCAAGGTGGACAGCCCGGTGGACTCGAGGAATCGCTCTCGGTCCACCGTGACCGACATGATCACGGTGAACGGAGTCGCGTAATCCCAGGATTCGACAGGCTCCCCATGCGCATAGGTTTGCCCGGCCACGGCGAGGACCGGTTCGCCGAAGATGATCGCGCCCGGGTCAGCCACTCGATGAGGCATGGCCCGCATCAGATGCCCACCGCGCTGAAGGAGAACTCGATGGCCATGCCCTCGGGATAGCTGATCACGGCGCTGACCTCCTCACGTGGGGCGACCACGACGCCACCGTCCGCGGGCTCTCCCCCGATCCATCGATCCAGAACCACCTCGGAGCCGGAGGCCATCTGACCGCCGTCCACTGCCAAGGCCAGTCCGTCGATCCTCAGGAGCGCCTGGGATTGCGCGTGCACCGACATCGTGAGCCTGGTCCGCTGGCGCCCGGCTGCGCGGTCGTGCGGATCACGAGCCAAAGGCACCACGGACAGCACGTCGACCTTCGGCTTCTTGGGCGGACGCCCCTTCGATCTGCTGCCCACATCAGGAGGCGGTTTCCGGTTGTCATTCCCTATCCCGGCTGCCAAGCCCGCAAGGGCAGTGGCCAGCTTTGCGGTGGGTGTCTCGCTCCCTGGGGTTTGGTCAGGCTCCGGGGTGGTGAACGCGATGACGCCTTCGCGAATGCCCTTGAGGCTTCTGGTGACGATCGACTTGCTGACCTTGTCCAGTCCGTCGACGTTGGACCACGAATCATGGGCTGGCGGTTCGGCAGCCGCGAACGCTGGATCCGTTGCGTGGATGGGCTTGAACACTCCAACCCAACGGAACCCTCCCGCCCCCCTGTCCGGGAACGCCTCGCAGCGCACCACCAACTCGGCCTCGTTTCTCATCTGGGTGACGGTGTTCGCGAGGTCAGCCAGTGCATCTCCATCCACGCCGCCGACGACCGTCGTCAATGCCACGTGCCCGGTGGCTTTGCCGTACCTGGTGGTGGGCGTCACCGTCACGAGTGCGCTCTGATCGGGTTCGCCCCGCTGTTCGGCTCGGATGGCGCGCAGGCAGCACCACAGTCCAGCCAACACCGGTGAGGCGTCGGGCTGAAGAAGTGGCACCTCCAGCCCGTCGTCGATGACGGCGATGTCCATTCGCCATTCATCGTCCTGGTCAAGCGCGATCTTCGGCCAGAGATTTCGGACGACGGCACCCGCGAGTTGGACACTCACGGGCTCAGGCGTGGTGGCCTCGTCCTCGCCGTCCGCGTCATCGCCGGAGTCGGTCAGGTTGGGTTGCAGGATGAGGATCGATGTGCCGGTCTCGTTGGCTCCGAAGTGCCGTTCGAAGACTGCCTCACCCAATCGGCGAGCATCCTCTCCCTCCGCGGGATGGACGGACAGCACTCCATCGGAAGAGGGATGCGACGCTGCGTCGCCCCACCACTGCCGGCCGGTATACCGCTCCCCTTCCATCTCGAAGGTGGCCCCCATGGCCGACGCGATGAAACGCTCGACGATGTGACCGTCGGGCCGCCGCCAGCGAGACCACACGAGGATCGTGGAGCACTCACTGGCCAGGTAACTGGCCGTCTTGCCGAATCCATAGGTTCCGCCGCCGTGCCCATTGTCCGGCGGAGCCCCCATCGTGAGGATGAAGTCGGCGTAGTCGCTCGGCTCGTCCGGGTCGCGGCTGACGGTCGCGGTCGTTGGGCCCCCCAAGCCCTTCGTGCCTCTGTCGACGATCTCCAGCCCGGTCAGATCCCGATCTGCGAGGACTTCATCGAGCCCGAGTTCAGCGGGTCTCTCCGTGAAGACGTTCCAGGTCAGAACGTCTCGTACAGAGTCATCGAGGGAGCGCATACGAAGTTCAAAGCGAGGAACGACGCCTGGCAGCCGGGCGTCCCAAGCATTCTGGGCCGTCTCCCGCACCAGCAGATTGACAAGGTTGACCTCTGGCCGCCCGAGCACCTTGGTCGCGCCGGTTCCATCCATGTCGCCAGGCCCGAACTTCTTGGGGAGCCACACGAGGTCGGGCAGCCCAATCATGAGGTCACCATGGCGTCGATGTGGGCGCTGAGTGCGTCAGGTGTCATTTCCCCTGGCGCTCCGAGCAGATCGAGCGTGTACTTGATGTGCGTGATCGCAGCCAACCGCTCTGCTGGGATGTCCCAACTGCGCAGTCCGGGGAAGTCGGGCCCAACGATCCATGCGAGCGGTTCCTCGGAGACGACGAATCGATACTCGTCCTGAGTGACACCCAGTTGGAAGCCGACCAAGGCCAGCTTCTCGGCAATCGCATTGCGCAGGCAGCCGACGGCCACGAGATCATCGACCAGGTCGCGGATGCGCTTTCCCCGCGGCGAGGCTTGAACGTGCACCCTGACCAACGCGAGGGGAACACCGGCGATCTCGTCCAATTGCCTCAGGCTAGAGATCTCCACGTCACGACCTTCTCGATGGGTGGTCTTGACCTCGATGTCTCCTCGGGCGGTGGTGAAATCGTGGGCCATACCCTCGGGCCCGGTCCAACAGTCCACCGCAAAGGCAGGGTTGCGCTTGGCCAACATGAGCAGCACCGTCAGCTCGCCGAACACCCCGCGCAGCGCGGCCTCTCCCAGCGCGGCAGCAGGCTCGAGCAGCCGCTGCCAATCGGTCAGTGCGTTGATGAGTGCGACGTGCGCCCGCTCCTGCCGCTGACCCACCCGCTCGGTGATGCTGTCGGCCAATCGGTAGAAGACCGGAGCCAGCCCGTCGACCGTGCACTGTAGGTCGAGGTAACGCTGTCCCGTCTCTGGATGGCGCCAGTCCGATAGATCGATCGCCGCTCCGCTCCGAGGCGAGAACGCGTAGTCATCGTGGATCGGGGCCAAGACGTGTCGATGACCGTCTGGGTCAGCCGCGTACAAGAGGACGCCCCCGTCGACATCGCGAATGGCGGGGCGGTGGACCAAGGTCTTCTGACCCTTGTTGCCCCAAATGGACGCCAGAAGCAGCGCAAACTGCTCGAATGCCTCACTCACCTACGGGCTCCTGCTCGGTCTCGAGGGTGTATTCGTCATCGCCCTCGGTGGTCTCCGGCATGTCCGCTGAGGTCCTGACCGAGACAAACGTGCCGTCGTCGGACTCCTGCTCGTTGAGAGCCGGAAAGTAGATGGCAAATCCCAAGGTTGTTCCGATTCCCTCGGGCATGTCCATGCGGCTGGGCATGGCCGGCCTTGCCCCAGGTGGTGTCGCCTTGCTCGGCGCCGTTTGGGAGTTGCCGCTGATCGGATAGATCACAACCAGCCCCTCCCCGGGCGCGAGCGCACGGCGCACCTTGACCCGATCGGAGTCGGCGTCGTGTGGCAACGAGTTGTAGGCAGCCGGGACGATGTCCGCAAGACGATCCCCCGGCGAGGTGATGGCCTTGAAGTCCAGCCGCGATCTCGTGCTGCCGATGAGGGGAGCGCGTTCGATGCAGTTGAAGTCGACCCCCCCGATTCGTGCGGTCCCCAAGTCCTGTCCGCGCCGTCCGAGAGACCGTGTATTGCCGGCAACCACCACGTTCCACCTTGGCCCGTCCGCGTAGCGCGTGATCCACTCCCGCATGGCCCTGAGGTGGTCATCCACCTGCAACCACTTCTGGTCCTCGTGCGCCGAGAAGTCGGTCAAGAAGGCCGAGATGCGCGAACCGGTGATGCCGCGCGTCATGGCGCGAGAGGGCAGCCACTCCAGCGGCTCCAGCCGGTGGCCATCGAGCAGGGCCTCCACAGCTTGGTGGTTCTTCGTCTCGATGTGAGGGCCGCTGGCGTCCAGGATGAAGGTCTGATTGAAGTGCTCACTCAAGCCCAGCCGAGCCGTCTTCGCCGCCCCCATCTTGTTGGTGGCTGTGACCTGAAGACGGCCTGGGTGGACACGCACCTTGACGCCGACCTGAGCCGGGGTGAACTCACTGCCCTTGACGGACTCGATCTCGGTACGGAGATCCGCCTCAACCCGCGCCAAGAACGCGTAGTCCTCATCCAGGCCCTTGGTGACCCAGACGCGCGGAAGATCCGCATACCCTTGGCGATAGCCGAACCACCGTCCCATCTGGAGCAAGGTGTCGTACGCGTTCGACGTTCTCGTGAAATAGGACACGACGAGGCCTTCGAGGGTGAGACCTCGCGAAAGCGTGCCACCACCGACGGCAATCACGGTCCGTGGCGTGTTTCCGCCGTAGTTGAGTCGATCCGTCGATTGCCCGTTGTCCATGATCACCTCGACAGCGGTCAGCACCTCGCCGAGCCTGGCCTCGACCTCCTCCCACGCGGGAAGTGGCACCTCCGCCTCAGTGGGGACCCGATGGGCTTCGCTCTCCCAGGCTCGTCGGTAGGTTGAGGTGTCACCTCGACGAATCGCAGTCTGAGCCTCTTCGACGTGCGCGCGTAGGCGCTCCCTCATGGCCCGGTGCGGCGCAATGTAGTGCGTGGTGTGCACCAGCATCGACGAGTGGCCGCCTTGTCCGCGCGCACGACGAATCGCCGTTGCCGTGATGAACCACGAGAACGCCTCGACGAGCGAGGGCGGAGGCGCCGGGTCGAAGGTCTCGCGGGCGTCCTTGCCGCTGGGCGGCTGCAGCTGCGCGGTGTCCTCCTCGGGCACCAACCGGACCATGTCGAGGCCGTCGATCTCCTGGCCGTCGGCGTCGACGGTCTCGGAGATGCCGAAGACACGCTCGGCGCCGAAGTACCCGTTGCCCGGTGGGATGGCAGTGATGAAATCCGATGGAAACAGATCCGCGGTGTCGTCCGGGTCGATCAGCACATTGGCAAATGGAGTTGCGGTATATGCGAGATAGGAGCCCGTGCCGACAAGTTCCCAGAGGTCCCTCAAGCGCTTGTTGATGACGGAGATCTGGTTCTTCTGCTTCAGTGAGTTTGGCGTGGCCTGATCGGCCTCGTCATCGATGATGAGGATCGGAATGTTGCGCCGAGCCTCCGGCGGAACCTCACGAAGGGTCTTCACCAGACGCGCCAGACGATGCGTGTTCTTCTTCACGACGGCCGTGACGACGTCCATCTTCTGAAGGACCATCTGCGGACTGTTCGGTTCCTCGAAGTCGCGGCCGACTTGCGTCAATCGATACCATCGCCCGTCCTCGAACAACTGCTCGTCAAGCCGTGACTGCGTCTGATCTCGTAGGTTGTCGTGCATGCCCGCCAAGACGATGATCAGCTTGTAGCCCGAGTCGGCGGCCTTCGCCGCGACACCAGCGAAACTGCGGGTCTTTCCAGACTGGACATTGCCCATGACCAAGCCCTTGCGCCGGTCACCGGCCTTGCGCGGATTGGCGAGCAGGCGGACGATGGCGTCGGTCTCGGCATCGAGCTCGTCCAAGGCTGGCGCCTTCGCCGACTCCAGCCGCGAACGGTAATAGCCCCAACTCGGCCTTCGCGTGGGTGGAAAATACCAATCGGCGTCGGGTGAGGCGTAGGTCTCGGGATTGACGATGGCCTCTTGCACCGCCTCGTTCAGCCCCATCGCAGACTCGATCTCACCCAGCGCTGCGGCAACGATACGATCGTCCAGCTTCAGAGCCCTGCGGACGGTACGAGCAGCCTCGGTTGGGGGTAGCCGCATCTGCTCAACCGCCTCGAGGATCGCCGCCTTTGCGAATCGGATCTCCAAGGCACTGGGCTGATGATCGTCCATGTAGGGAACCCTATAAGGGCCGACGGACAGCCCACGCTGAGGGCGGGGAGCCGCTCGTCGTAGCAGCATGCAGCTCAGCGGCACGCATCGGCGGTACCGTCGGGGCGTGGTGAACTCGGCTGATGACATCCCGGAGCATGTCCGGCGACGGATGTCGAACACACGGGGGCGCGACACCAAACCGGAGATCGCACTACGGCGAGAGCTCTTTCGCCGCGGTCTGCGCTATCGCGTGAACCTGAGGGTTGAACCGAGCCTTCGACGCACGGTGGACATCGCCTTCATGCGGGCCAAGGTCGTGGTCTTGGTCGATGGGTGCTTCTGGCACGGCTGTCCGATTCACTACGTCGAGCCGAAGACGAGGGCGGACTTCTGGCGTCAGAAGATCGCGGGTAACCGCTCTCGAGACCGTGAGACCACTGCCGCACTCGAGGCTGCCGGGTGGACGGTCCTACGGTTCTGGGAGCACGAGTCGACAGCGGTCATGGCAGACCGCGTGACCACAGCCGTCAGGCAACCGCCGCAGGCCGCGTCAATGCGTCCAGGATGAACGGCCGCATGTGCTGCGCCATCGCCTCGATCGCGGGAACGACGACCGAGTTCCCGAACTGCTGGTAGGCCTGCGTATCGCTGACCGGGATCTTGAAGTCATCACCGAAACCCATGAGGCGAGCGCATTCTCGCGGGGTCAACCGTCGAGGCCGAGGTCGCTGGTCGATGAGGATCTCGGAGCCGTCCTTGTAGTAGCGGGCCGAGAGGGTGCGCGTGATCATGTCCGGCCCCACCAGACCGAAACCGAACCCGTTGCCTGCCCGCCGGTGCTTTTGGGCGTACACCTGAAGGTAGGTCCACAGGTGTTCGCTGAGGGTGTACTTCGGGTTGACCCGGCCCGTACGGGGGTTGAAGTATCGACCATCGTCGTGTGCCAGGTCGCTCTCGCCCCTGCGATGGAGGACGTCCTTCACCGTCCGGGTGGATTCGGGCAGTTCCAGAGAGTCGATGTCGAACGCGTTGGGCTCGCGGAAGCCCACGATGAGGATGCGCTCTCGATTCTGGGGAGTGAAGTGCTTTCCATTGACGATTCGGGTCTGCACTTGGTAGCCGAGCTCGTCCTGCAACGTCTGCATGATCACCCTGAAGGTGTTGCCGCCATCATGGGATTTCAAGTTCTTGACGTTCTCCAACAGGAACGCTGCAGGTCGCTTCTCGTGAATGATCCGCTTGACGTCGAAGAACAACGTGCCTTGTGTCGGATCTTGGAACCCATGGGCCCGACCAAGGGAGTTCTTCTTCGAGACTCCAGCTATCGAGAATGGCTGGCAGGGAAATCCGGCCACCAGCACGTCGTGGTCGGGGATGTCGTCCGAGGCAACCTCGGTGATGTCACCGGCGAAAACGTGGTCCGATGTCGCGGGAAAGTTCGCCTCATAGGTCTGCCGAGAGTACTTGTTCCACTCGCTGGTGAACACGCACTCGCCTCCGACGGCCTCGAAGGCTGTCCGGATGCCACCGATGCCCGCGAAGAGGTCGGCGAACTTGAAGTCGGTGGTTTGCGTCATTGGTCCTCGCTGTCAGCCGCCTCTATCGTGCCAAAGGACCAGGTTCTCACACCGGACCGACACTCTCCAGGTGAAGCCAACACCAGAGCGGGTGGCCTCCGCGGGGCTCAGCCGTGGTGCGGAAGCAGGCTTGGCGCACGTCACCGCCGGCCGGCGGCGACGTGCGCGACCGCCAGATCACTCCGGCGGTAGAGCCCGCAGTTCGGCGAGCCCTGCCGACCAGACCTTGGTGGCGCGGTGCAGGCGGTCGAGCTGCTGCTTGGCCTCCTCGCGGTCCTCGTCGGATCGCGCCATCCAGCCATCGATCGCCTCCCGGAGCTCCGGCGTGCTGTCGACCAGCCGCCGGATCCCATCGTCCTCCAGCGCCCGCCGCACGTCGTCGCGCTCGCGGTCGTCCAGCGCCACGGATGCCTCGGCGGCCCCCAACAGGTCACCGAGACCGTTGGCGCACAACGCAAGCAGGTCATCGAGGTCCTTCTCGAACAGCGACATGTGACCAGGCCTCCTAGAAAACGTTGTAGACGTTCAGGCGCACCCACGGACCGCCGAGCGGCTGGCCCGCGAGCTCGATCATCTCGGTGTTGACGAGGTTGCCCAGCACGGCGGCACGCTCGGGGTCCACCTCGAGCGCGATCGCCGCGGGCCGCCCACCGGCCGCCCGGTTGCCGTTCACGGTGACCGAGCGGGCCTCCACCTGCAGGGCCGCCCGCCCATCGAGGTCGGTGTTCTTCAGGGCGTGGTTGTCGTTGACGATGACCGTGCCGGTGGCCGCCAGATCGACGACCGGCTCGGGTGAGAGCCCACCCTCGACGATGTTGCCCTCGACCGTGACCGTCCTCCCGCGCCCAGCCGCGGCGTAGGCGGCCTGGGTGCCGACAGTGACCGCCGCGGTGACGCCCACCGCGGTGACGTACCCGCCGACGTTGCTGGCTTGCTTTGTCGCGCCGGCGTCGACGAGGAGTCCGATCCATTCGCCGACACCCTCGTTGACTCCGTCGGCCATCCGGCGGATGTGGTTGCTGCCGACGAGGACCCGGTCGACCAGCCCCTCCACCGCGATGCCACGATCACCCTTGGCCACCTCGGGGGAGCCGACCTCGTCGACGGAGTTGCCAGCCACCCGCACCTCGGGACAGGAGTGCACCCAGATCCCGAGCGCTCCCCCCTCCAGCCCCGGCGACTGCCCGACGCCGCGCACGACATTGGACTCGACCTCGGCCCGGGCCGCGCCCACGACCTGGATCCCGACGGCCCGCTGCTGGTCACCCTCGCGCGCACCGACGTCGCTGACGGTGTTGCCGCTGATCTGGGCTGCAGCGCTGCGCGCCCGGCCCGTCACGACGATGCCGACCTGCGCGCGTTCGACGGTGTTGCGGGCGATGTCCAGACCGGTCAGCGGCGCGCCCACCGTGATCCCGGCACCGCCGATGTCCCGGACCCGGTTCGCCGTCACCCGGGTGTGGCCTCGCACCTTCACCCCGGTCGGCGGCAGGACCGCAAGCCCGTCCGGCCGGAAGTCGACCGGCTCCTTCGGCCCCGTCACGGTGTTGCCGGTGACGTCGTAGCCGCCGCCGCCCACCTCGATCCCGGCACCGGCGCCGGCCACGGTGGTGCCGGCGACCGTGACGACCTGGCCGGGCGCCACCGTGCCGAGCAGGCGCAGCCCGACCTCGGCAGCCAGGTACACCTCGTTGTCCACGACGCGGTTGCCCGCCAGGTGCACCACCTGACCCGCCAGGGCGATGCCCCGATATCGGCAGCCGAGAATGTTGCCGCGGACGTCGAGGTCGGCGGTGAGCAGGGCCTGCTTCTCGTCGGCCGCATTGGCGATGCCCA
>NZ_BCRE01000045.1 GCF_001552435.1 Kribbia dieselivorans NBRC 106261 | reverse complement strand
CCCCGCCGAGCTCGACGGCGCCGCGCGCCTGGTCGGCGGGGACGTCCCCGCTGGCCAGGAGCAGCAGGCGCTGGGCGGTGACCGCCGCCGTGCCCGCCAGCTCGAGGCAGGGCTGCGCTCCGGCGCCGATGACCGACAGGTCCTCCACCGTGACGAACGCCGAACGGGTGACCTGCAGCCCCCGGTCGCGGCACAGGAGCACCGTCGCCGGGCCCTGCCCGCGGATCGTCACCGAGGTCGCGCCGTCGATGCGCACCCCGCCCTCGTCGAGGGGGTACCGGCCGGCCGCCAGGCAGACGGTGCCGCCGGTCTTCGTCACCTGGTCGACCGCCGCCTGGATCGTCAGCGCGCCGCTCGCATGGGACGTCGGCGTGACGCACACCGTGCAGTCGCTGCACCCGCCGCCCTCGCACTCGCACTCCGGCGGCCAGAGCGTGCGGCAGTCGGACTCCGTGTCCGGGAAGGTCAGCACGCCGAGGCGGGCGTAGTGGTGGTGGACGCCCACCGGGGGCGCCGCGACGAGCTCCTCGACGGAGGCGTCCGCGGTACGAGCCGCGACGATCCAGTGGTCCCCGGTCCGGAACTCCCCTCCACCGGCGGTCAGCGCGACGGTGATGCCGTTCTCCAGCACGACGCGGGTCGAGGCACCGGTGGGCACCTTGATCACGCCGGCCGCGCTGGCCGGGGTGAGGTCGACGACGGTCGCGCCGGTCGACGTGCGCACGACACCGTTCTGGTCCCAGCGGCGCACCCGCAGATGCCGCTCGTCGGCCGCGGTGGCGCCCAGACGCAGGTCCGCATCAAGCGCCGACGTCAGGACCAGCCGACCGTCGACGATGTCATCGACCTTGCGCATCTGCCCCGCCAGACGGCGGAACTCGCGGCGGTCGTCCAGCACCTCGACCCAGTCGCCCTTGTGGAAGCCCAGCACCTCGTCGCGCCCCAGACTGGCGGGCCGTAGGGAGAGCCCATCGCTCGCGACGTCGACCACGGGGCTGACGACGGAGCCGTTGTCCCGCGACCACTTGAACGTCGCCATGCCGGCCGCCCCCGGATCGTGGATCTCGATCCGGTAGGTCTGGTTCTCCCGCCCCCGGTAGCCACCCGACGGGGGCAGCTCACAGGGATCGGTGTCGACGGTGGCCGGGTCCGCGATGACCGACAGCCGGGCCGGCGACGGCGCGATGAGAGCGGCCCAGCCGGGGATGCCGGCGTCGGCCGTCGTGCAGGTGACCGCCCCCGCCCCGGCGGTGATCTCGTGGAGGCGCACCTGCCACACCGTCTGGGTGCGCGCCGTCGTGTCCACCCCGAGGGCCACGTCGACGAGGTCAGGCTGCTCGACCCAGGTGACCTCCCGTTCCCAGACGTCGAGGTAGGCCAGGTGGGTGCCCGCCGTCGGCAGGTCGGGCACCGGGCCGTAGGGCTGCTTCTCGTACGGGGTGTCGGTGTCGAGCCGCTGCTCCGCAAGCAGGGGGTCGAACACGCGCTTGCCCGTGCCGTGGTTCTCCGCGAGCAGTCCGTCGACGTACATCCGCCCCCGCCCGAGGCTGAGCTTGCCGCCGGTGAGGGTGACCTTGAACGCCTCCGGAGTCGTGCGCGGCACCACCGCCACGCCCTGGATGCCCGTCTGCGGGCCGTTGCTGTCCAGGTCGGCCACCGTGGCCCGCAGCCGCCGGTCGACGATCGCGACGAGCTCGTTCCAGTCGGCATCGAGCAGGAGCCTGCCCTGCTGCAGCACGACACCGGCCAGGTCGCGCAGTGGGTCGAACCGCATCCGGCTCAGATCGGCGCCCATGAGCAGTCACCTTCCCCTTCTCGTCCTTCAGGTCGCGTGGAACACCCCGGCCGACAGGCCGAAGCGGAGGTACTCGTCGAGGCGCAGCACGAGGTTGCGCTCGCGTTGGGGGGCGAAGAGCAGGTGGCCGGCGCCCATCTCGCTCTCGTCGTCGGCACCGGCCGCGATGGAGTCCGGTGTCGCGGAGTCCAGCTGGAGGTACGCCGCGTCGCCGAAGCGCAGCGAGGTGAACTGAGGCACGGCGAGGGCCTGCAGCGCCGGCGGGTCCTTCGGGTCGGGCTGGCAGTGGAACCGCGTGCCGGTCAGCGATCCGGGCGGCACGAACGAGAAGCGCACGCAGCCGACTTGGCGGCGCTCGGCGTGGATCGCCGCGACGCGCGGGTCTCCGGTCTGCAGGCGCGCCCCCAACACGGAGTTCGAGGCATCCAGACGGGTCACGTGCAGCCCCCCGACCACGGTGCACTCGTGCAGGTCGAGCAGGCCGGCCGGGTGCGTCCCGTCCCCGACGACGTGCTCGGCGGAGGTGGGCGCGCTGCGCAGTCCGCTGACCGGGGCCGCCCGCCCCGCACACGCCACCCGTTCCGGTGAGGTCGCGTCGACGGCACAGTCCCACACGCGGACGGTCGCCCCCTCGACGGCCACGATGGGCCCGAGCACACAACGCTCGAGGACCACCTCGGCGTACGGGTCGAGCACGATGAGGCTGGCCCGGTCCGGGTGGGCGGGGCCACCAGCCGGGGTCCGCGACTGGCCCGGTACGAGCGTGCAGTGGCGCAGGACGATCGTGCGGGGCTGGCCGTCCCCGACCTCGTCGAGCACGACCGGGCCGCCCGCGACGATCAGGCCGTCGAGCACGACCGTCGTGCGCGGCTGGAGGTCCAGTTCCACCCGGGTGTCGACCTTGATGAGGGGGGCTGCCTGGGCGGCGGACAGCGTGACGACCGTGTCCGGCTGCCCGGCCGGTGCCGTGGTCGCCGCGACGGTCAGCGCGCCGGCGGTGTACCGATCGTCGTCGCGGACCTCCACCGTGCCGCCGGCCGTGATCTGGTCGAGGAGCGGTTGCAGCGACTCACCGTGGCGCGCGGGCACCAGCGGCGACCCGGGCGCGGGAGGCGGCACCGACGGGGCCGGAGTCGACGTGCCGGCCTGACTGAGCACGTCACCCCGTGTGCTCGCGCCGGCGCCGATCGGGACAGCCATCCCGAGGTGGAACGTCCCGAGCAGGCGCTCATCGGCGGCCAGGGCGGTACCGAGCCAGACGCGGCCGAGCACGGGGTCGATGGCGACCACGCTGCCCGACGGCTCGTGCGCCCAGCCGGCGGCGGTGTCCGACAGGTCGCAGACCCGGATCCTCGCCCGGTCGATCGCGGCCGGCGCAGCCCCCGACGCCTCGATCTCGAGCAGCAGCTGGGTGGGCTGCTCGGCGCCGCCGCTGCCCGTGCCGCCGCTCCCGCCAGGCCCGTAGTACCGCGCCAGGTGGTCGGCCAGCCAGCGCCGCCCCAACGGCATCGGCACGTCGAACGGCTCGGCCAGGTGGGTGATCTCCGGCTCCGAGACCGCTGCGCTGAACAGCCGGGTGTCCGCCCCGAGCGGGTCGAACCGGAACCGGCGACCATCGCCCGCGCCACCGCCTCCGCCGCCTCCACCCCCACCGCCGCCACCCACACCGACCAGCGGCGAGCGGACACGCTGGACCGCCTCGATCCGCCAGAGGACGAGCCCGACGTTGGGGATGTTGTGCCGCCCGCGCCCGGCCGGCCGCGTGGCATCGATACGTCGTACGTCGGCGGTGTGGGCCAGGTCGTCGAAGGCTCCGTGCTGGGCGCCGACCCACCCGAGCGCGCTGTGGTCACGCAGGTCGACGGTGGCCCGCGCCTGGGGGCGCACGTGGTTGAGGTACTGCGTCGTGGCCAGCCGCTCGAAGTACTCCACCGCCCGGGCCGGCCACCCGGTGACGTCACGCGCGAGCTGCTCGAGCACCGCCGCCGTGCCCTTCCGGCGCCGGTAGCCGATCGTGTTGGCGACCTCCGCGCGCGGCGAGGCCACGGACGGCACCTCACCGTGCAGCGGGCGGTAGCCGACGAGGTCTCCGAGGTACGGCGCCACCCACGCCGCGCAGGTCTCGATGAACTGGTCGTCGTACAGGTGGTCGAGGTCGTCGCTGAGCACGGCGACCTGCTCCGCAAGCAGACCGACCAGCTCGCGCAGGACCCCACCCTGCTCGGCGTCGCGCAGCCGGTAGACCGCCGGCAGCAGGTCGAAGAGCCGCTGGCCGAGGTCGTCGGCGGTGGTCGTCATGTCAGCTCCCTCATGTCAGCTCCCTCATGTCAGCTCCCTCATGTCAGCTCCACGAGTGTGTCGAGGGGGTCCGGCGCCAGGGCCAGCAGCTGGGCGCCGATCGGCGCTCCGGTCGCGCTCACCGACGCAGGCTCCGGCACCAACCGCGGCTCAGCGGTCGGTGGGTGCCCGGAGAGGTACAGCCGGTCGAGGTCGACGCCCACGACGCCAGGCACCGCGGCCACGACGGCGATGAGCGCGGAGGCGTGGACCGCCGCGCCGATCTCCCGAGCCGCGGCG
>NZ_BCRE01000044.1 GCF_001552435.1 Kribbia dieselivorans NBRC 106261 | reverse complement strand
TGGCGCCGGCGGTTGTCGTCGCGGCGCTGCTGGCCGGGGTGGCCCTGTCCTGGCTGGCGAGTCGGGTGGTCGGCCCCGCGCCCGGTGAGGGATGGCGGTGGGTGCCGGTGGCGCTGGGCGCGGTGGTGGCCGGGTCCCTCGTGGTGACCGCGGTGCCCGACGGGCGAGCCCTGATCCGAGAGGGGTACCAACCCGTGGCGTTCCCCGCCGAGTTCAGCGAGGCCCGACGCGCCCTGACCGGCGCCGAGGCCGTCGTGTCGCTGCCGTGGCAACCGTTGCGGCGCACCGACTGGGCGTCCGGAGCGCAGTTCCTCGATCCGACACCGCGGGCCGTGTCGGCCGCCGTCCTCGTCGATGACGCCCTGGTCGTACGACGCTCCGGAGGCGAGTTTGTCGTGACCGACCACCCGATGGACCCGACCTGGACGGCGGCGCTGCGCCGTGGCGAGATCCCGCAGGCCCTGATCGCGGCCCGGGGAGTCACGCACGTGCTCGTGTGGCGGGGGAGTCCGGGGGCGCCGGATGGTCCGCCACCGGGCTGGTGCGAGTCCTGGCGCGGGGATGACTTCGCCGTCTGGGTCCGGGGATGAGTGTGGCGCACCCCAGGTAGACGACACGCGGTGGTGGGCTGGGATCGGGCGCGATTACCGGCTAGTATTCCGGGAGTACCCACTACTGGAGGACTTCATGCTCACCAACCTGCTCGCGACGAGGACGATCGTCGGGTTGTTGCTCAGCGCCATCATCGGGGGCGGCGCCGCGGCCGTTGCCGGTGTGTCGCTGGTCGCCTCGCAATCCCCCAATGACGCCAGCGCCATCACGACCGGCCCGGCGGACACCGTGCCGGCCAACGAGTTGCTCGGCTACGGGGAGTGAGCCGCTGACGCCGACCCCTCGTCGGCGTCGCCACGATCGCGATGTGGGCCCCACCGGATTCGTCCGGTGGGGCCCACATCGTTGTCGGTGTCGGTGTGCCTAGCGGCGCGCCCGTCGCGCCGGCCAGCGCACGCGCCCGAGCCGGGTGTCGCTCAGCGTCGACGGGTCGGCGCCCATGACGGCGCGTTCGAGCAGTTCCTCCCACAGGACCACCGAGGTGTCCCACGTGAAGCGAGCGCTGTGGGCCAGCGCCCCGTCGCCGAGGCACTGCAGCGCCCTGGGGTCCGACAGGAGCCGATCCACGGTCGCGGTCATCTCGTCGAGATCGTGGACCAGGACACCCGAGACGCCGTCGACGATGGACTCCGAGAGCCCACCGGCGCCGTGGTAGGCCACGGTCGGGACAGCATGGCTGGCGGCCTCCACGACACTCAGACCCCAGCCCTCCTTGATGCTCGGGGCCAGCGCGAGCCACGACCGCTGGAGTTCGAGATGCTTCGTCGCATCGCTGACAAAACCGAGTAGGTCGACCCGATCGGCCACGCCCACGTGCCGAGCGTGTTCGGCGATCCGGTCGGACCACCAGCCGTGGCCGATGACTCGCAGGCGCAGGCGCGGGTGCCTCGCTGCCAGGCGGGCGACGACGTCGATGGCGTGCTCGACACGCTTGTGCGGCACGAGGCGACCCAACACGACGATCGTCGGATCGGCGCTCCGCCCGCCGTCGACCCGCACCGCCGGGGCCGTGCCGTTGTGGATCACCGCGATGTCGTCGCGTCGCACGCCGAGATCGACGAGTTCATCCTTCGTCCGCTCCGAGACCGCCACGTACTGCCGCCCCCGGTACATCCGCGGCGCGACGGCGGACTCGACCCACCAGCCCACCCTGGACTGCACCGGCCCGAAGACGACCGGCCACTGCTCCCGGTGCACGTGGTGGACCAGCGAGATCACCGGGGCCGAGGTGGCCATGGGGGAGAAGAAGGGGATGCCGTTCTGGGTGTCGATGACCGCATCGAAGCCCCCACCGTGGGCGGCCTCGCGGCGCAGGGACGCCAGGGTGGTCGCATAGACGCTGAGCCGGCCGCCCTGGCGACTGACCCGGTAGCCGTCGCGTTGCTCGACCGGCGGAGCGCCTCCGTGTGCGGCGCAGAACAACGTGACATCGTGGCCGCGGTGGCCCATGCCAGCGCAGATGGTTTCGGCGTAGAGCTCGGCGCCGCCCCCTTCGGGGTGGGTTGAGTCGCGCCAGTTGAGGAACGCGAGACGCATCGGCGAGTCTCTCCTTCGGACGGGATGGGGCACAATGCACGAATCCGTGTCATGTTAACACTTGGTAACTTACGAAGGGAGGATCCGAGATGGGCGTTGCGGATCACACTCATCGACGCCCTGACCTGCGCCGATCCGTCGAACTCTTCCGTGCCTTCAAGGTCGAGCAGACCGACCCGGCACGCTTCTACGGGCTCCTGGCCCGCGACACCGTGGCACAGGTGAGCCAGTGGACCGCGCTGACCGGACAACGGGTTCTGGACGTCGGTGGCGGCCCGGGCTACTTCGCCGATGCCTTCGAAGCGGCCGGAGCGTCGTACGCCGGGCTCGAGCCGGACGCCGGCGAGCTCACGGCCGCGGGCATCACCGGCCAGAACACCCTGCGCGGCTCCGGCCTGGCCCTGCCGATCGCCGACGCCAGCGTCGATGTGGCCTTCTCGAGCAATGTCCTCGAGCACGTGCCGGCGCCGCGCGTCATGGCTGACGAGATGGTGCGGGTGACCCGGCGCGGTGGGCTGATCTACCTCTCCTGGACGCCCTGGCTCTCGCCGTGGGGCGGTCACGAGACCTCGCCATGGCACTACCTGGGCGGGGATCGCGCCGCCAACCGCTACGCGGAGAAGATGGGGCACCGGCCCAAGAACGACTTCGGCACCTCGCTCTTCGCCTGCCCGATCTCGGAGATGCTCGACTGGACCCGCGAGGCGGAGCAGGCCGGGCGAGTGCGGCGGGTCGCCGTGTTGCCGCGCTACCACCCCTGGTGGGCCCACTGGGTCATCACGGTCCCCGGGCTGCGCGAGGTGGTCAGTTGGAACGCCGTCATCGTGCTGGAGAAGCGGTGACGCGTTCGTGATCGACAGTCGTGCCGCGCGGATCTCGGCCGAGTCCGACGAACGCACCCTCTGGATGATTCGGCTCGTGGCCGGCGTCCTCTTCCTTGCGGCGATCGCGTTTCGTCAGGGCGGAGATCGGATCGTTCCGGACACGAAACTCGACCTGACGGCGAACCCGGGGGGCTTCCTGCAGCGGGCGCTGTCCATGTGGGACCCACTGGGCCAGTTGGGCCAGCTCCAGAACCAGGCCTACGGCTACCTGCTGCCGGCGGGGCCGTTCCATCTGCTGCTCACCGGTGTCGGCCTGCCCGAGTGGGTCGTTCAGCGGTTGTGGTGGACGGTCGTCATGGGGGTCGCCTTCATCGGCATGTGGCGCTTGGCCGGAGCCCTCGGGGTCGGGACTGCGTGGACCCGCTACGCCGCCGCGCTGATGTTCGCGGCCAGTCCCCGGATGCTCTCGGAGGTGGCGATCACCTCGGTCGAGGTGTGGCCGTACGCCATGGCCCCGTGGGTGTTGTTGCCGCTGGTCGACCCGCAGCCCCGCACCCGGCTCTGGCGGGTGTCGCACTCGGCCCTCGCGGTGGCGCTCACCGGTGGGGTCAACGCCGTCGCGACCGGAGCCGTGCTCGTGCTCCCGACGCTCTGGTACGCCACCCGCGCCGATCGGCGCCGGGCGCTGCTCGACGGGGCCGTGTGGCTGGGCGCCGTGATCGCCGTGTCGTTGTGGTGGCTGGTGCCGTTGGTGCTGCTGGGGCGCTACAGCCCGCCGTTCCTGGACTGGATCGAGAACGCGCCGATCACGACGCACTTCAGCAGCCCGTTCGAGGCGTTGCGCGGGACCACCCACTGGCTGGGGCATCTGGCGATCGGTGGGCCGGTCTGGCCGGCGGGCTGGCAATACAGCACCCAACCGTTGCTCGTCGGCACGACGGCCCTGCTCGCCCTGCTCGGCCTGCTCGGCATCCGGCTCGCGGCGCGTCAGGTGCGCAGCTTCCTCATCCTCGGACTGCTCGTCGGACTCGCCCTGGTCACCCTGGGGTACACCGGGTCGGCCTCGTCGCCGATGGCCGGGCCGATGCAGGCGGCGCTGGACGGCGCGCTCGCCGCCCTGCGCAACACGCACAAGTTCGAACTCGTCGTGCGTATCCCGCTGACCCTGGGCCTGGCCGCCGCGCTGGCGGCCCTCGTCCGTGCCGGAGCGCGCCTGCGGGTCGAGGTGTGGGCCGTGCCCGCGGCCTTCGTCGCCCTCTGCCTGGCCGTCGTGACCCCGGGTTTGACCGGGTCACTGACCCGCAGCGGTGACGCCTACACCGCGATCCCCCAGTACTGGTACGACGCCGCCACGTGGCTCGACACCGAGGCGGCCCCGGGGACCGTGCTCATCGTTCCGGCGGCCGGCTTTGCGGAGTTCGGTTGGGGCACCACCCGCGACGAACCGCTCCAGGCCCTCTCCACCCGCGAGTTCGCGGTGCGCGATGCCGTCCCACTCGGCTCCGCCGGCGCCACGCGGGTGCTCGACGACATCGAGGATCGGCTGCGACACGGTGACGGCAGCGGGCTGCGCGCCCAACTGCGCTCCGTCGGGATTCGGTGGGTCATCGTGCGCAACGATCTCACCTCGTCGCACCCCGGCGTGGTGGGTCTATCGGTCCATCAAGCCCTCGACCAGGCCGGACTGTCCCTCGCCCGAGCCTTCGGCGACCCGATCGACACGCCCGGGGAAACCCAGTCCACAACGGTCGACGAGCGCACGCGACTGCCCTATCCCGCCGTGCAGGCGTACGACGTCGGCGACGTGCCGCAGGCCCGGGTCGTGCCGCTTGACCGGGTCGCGCAGGTCGCCGGTGGGCCCGAGGACGTCACCGATGCCTTGGCGGCGACCCCGGGCACGGAGGCGGCGGTGGTGGGCGAGGACGCCCGCGCGTTGCGTGACGCGACCGGGGTCGCGGCGCCGCTGGTCGTCACCGACGGCAACCAACGCCGTGAGGTGGACTTCGGGCGAACCTTCGACAACCGTTCTCCGGTGTTGTTCGCCGACGACCCCGGGCGGAGCGGACGACGGGTGACGAGTTACGACGCCGGCACCGGCGGCGGCGAGACCGTGCGCGTCGGTCTCGGCGATCTCCTCGAACTGCGGGTGTCCTCATCGGCGGCCGACGCCGGGTCGTTGCTGCACCTGGGGCCGGGGTTCGGGCCACAGGCCCTGCTCGACGGCAACGGCACGACGGCGTGGGTCTCCGGCAACTTCGCTCCGCCCGCGGGGGAGTGGGCCGAGGTCCGATTCCGCCGGCCGCGTGAGGTGCCCCAACTGCTGCTCCGACTGCGCATCGCGGACGGCGGCGGTGCCCCGGTCAATCGCGTCGAGATCGCCACCGATGCCGGGGTGCTGACGACACCGATCGATCCGAGCACCATGGTGCAGGCCGTCGCCGTGCCGAAGGGCGCCACCGCGCGCATCCGGATCACGGCGCTGGGGAGTGTGGATGGCAAGGGATATGGCTTCGGCATCCGAGAGCTGGCCATCCCCGGGCTGGATCTGCGCACGGCCCTGTCGGTCCCGGCCCTGACCGCCGATGACACGCCGGCCGAATCCATCGTGCTGCGCTCCTCCGGGCGCGGCGCCTCCGGGTGCACCTTGGTCGACACCCGGCCACTGTGTTCGCCGCTGCTCGCCTCGCCGGCCGAGTCCGAGGGCGGGATCTACCGCCAACTCTCCGGGGTCGGGTCCTTCACCGGCGAGATGTCCGGCACCGTGCTGCCGCGGCCGGGTCGCATGATCGAACGGATCCTCGACGGAACGGGCACGGCCGAGGTCTGGGCGTCCAGCCGAAACGTGGGTGCCCCGGCAGCCCGGCCCGGCGCCGTCGCCGACAACGACCTCGGCACCGGGTGGGTCGCGGGTCGCTCGGACACCGAACCACGGCTACGCGTGACGTGGCCCCGAGCGGTCCGGACCCACGGCGTCCGGCTCATGAGCGATCAGTACCTGGCCGCCTCACGCCCGCGCTACGTGCAGTACTCGTTGGACGGGCGCGCGCCCATCACGACGCGACTGCGGGCCGACAGCACGATCCGCTGGAAGGCGCAGAAGGTCCGCCGCCTGACGTTGACCTTCGTGGAGCAGGAGCCGATGTGGTCGGTCGACAATGCCTCCGGTGTCCGGACACAACTCCCGGTGGGTCTCTCGGAGCTCCGACCGTTGGGGGTGACGCTGCCCGCACCGCCGACGAAGTTCACCGATGCCACCGGAGCACGGTGCGGTTTCGGGCCCGAGATCGTCATCAACGGTCAGTCGTACCCGACCCGGGTCGATGGCACGGTCCAGGACGTCGCGGACGGCGTGCCGCTGCGGTGGCGCACCTGTGGCGAGGGGACGGTGCGACTGCCCTCCGCGTCGGTGTCCATCGAGGCGAGGAACACGGCCGAGTTCGCGCCGGCGTCGTTGACGTTCCGGCGCGCCGGGGACGCACCGACCGAGCGCGATGCGGACGGGATCACCAGGGACGTTCGAGTGGAGCGACCCTCGGCCACGACGCTGCGGGCGCAGGTGCCCACCATGTCGTCCCAGGCCGTCTTCGTCGTGGCCCAGAACCACTCGGCCGGGTGGCAGGCGCGCACCGCTGACGGGACCTCGCTCACGCCGATCCGAGTCAACGGATGGCAGCAGGGCTGGGTGCTCCCGGCCGGCACCCATGGCGAGATCACGGCGTCGTTCACCCCGAACCGCCTCTACGTGGCCGGACTCGTGCTCGGGGCCCTGGCGGTGATCGCCTGCGTCGGCCTCGTCTGCTGGGTACGGACCAGACCTGGTGGGGATCGCCCCGACGCGGCCGCCCAGCTCCCACCGCTCGCGGCAGGTGTCACCCCGGTGGTGGCGTTGTCGTTGATCGCCGGGTGGCTCGGTCTGCTCGGTGGGGTCATCGCGCTGGCCGCGGCGTTCCTGCCGGGGGTGCGATCCGCCTCGCGGCGCGTCATCGTGGGCGGTCTGATCGGACTGGGCGCGGCTCTGCTGGCCACCTCTCACGCGGCTCCGGGGTGGCAACCGGAGGCCTCGCCATGGCTGCAGGCCCTGCTGCTCACCGCGATCGCGTTCGTCGTCGTCAGCCCGAGATCCGACGACCCCAACGCATGATCGGCCGCTCCATGAATCGGTAGCTCACGGCGGCGACCACGGTCGTGCCGAGTGCGGTGAGGATCCACAGTTTCCAGAAACCGCCGGTGAACACCTCGTGACCGACGGCCCGCTCGACCAGGCTGAGCACGATCAGGTGGTAGCAGAAGATGCCGTAGGAGATGTCTCCGAGGAACCGCCACCCGCGGCGGCCCAGCGCCCGGATCGGGCCGGGCTCGTCATCGGGGTCCAGGGCGCCGACGGCGGGGAGCACGACGAGGGCGGCGAACACCCCGTAGAGCAACGACTTGATGGCGTGCCCGGACGGCGAGGAGTTCTCGGCCAGACCGTATGGACCGGCGATTGCGGTGGTGAGGACCAGGTACAGCGCGCCCGCGCATCCCCAGGCGGTCCAGGGATGGGCCGCGAGGATGTCGAGGTGGGTCCGGCGCAACAGTCCCTCGCTGCGGGCCACCTGCCAGAGGGCCAACGCCATGCCGAGGGCGAACCACCCCAGGTACCCGGGGAGCCACAGGCCGCGCAGGGGGGTGGCGGTCACCGCGGGCAGGGCCATGTACGTCGCCGAGGCCACCGGAAGGGCCAGGAGCACCGCCAACTGGGCCGCCAGCGCGCGTGGTGTGGTGGGGGAGCGGCGCAGCAGCAGCCACGCGAGGAGCGGCAGGGCGACGTAGAACGACCACTCGACCGACAGGCTCCACATCTGGGTCAGGCCGGGAGCCCCGAGTCCGTCCCGATAGATCTGCGTGAACAGCGCGGTGGCGACGTAGACCTCAGGGGTGTCCACCTCCCGTCGGGGCACGAGCAACCAGGCCAACGCGACCGTGACCCACAGGGCGGGCACGATGCGCAGTACGCGGTGGATGGCATAGCGCCGCAGGTTGGGTCGGGGGCCGGCACCGATCGAGGCCAGGACGTGGGGGCGGAAGAGCAGGAACCCGGAGAGGACGAAGAAGAGCGCCACGCCGATGTCGAGGCGGCTGAGCATCCCTGCCCAGACGCCCGTGAGCGACGCTCCGCTGTGGAAGCCGACATGCGTGGTCACGACGGCGAAGGCGCCCAGGGCGCGCAGCCCGTCGAGTCCGGGCAGGTGCCCACGGTGCGCGCCCGGGGGAGAGGTGGCGGAGGCATCGGCCGTCGCGGTGTCGAGGGCGGTCACCGCAGCGGCTCCGGTTGTCCGACCGTGATGTCTCCGATGCAGATCTGCGCGTTGGGGGTGGAAGAGGTGATGGAGATCGTGCGCGGGGTCGAGACCGTGTCGACGCGCAGGTTCACCCGGCCCACCCCACCGTCCCACTGGCGTGGCCCACCGGTGCCGATCGTTGCCGGCCGGCCATCAGGGCCGGCGCCGTCGACGTGGACGTCCACGGTGGAATCCGACGTGGCCAGATACCCGATCCGGATGAACCACTCACCGTCCGGTGGGGACCCGGCGATCCGCAGGCGTTGGCTCGTTTCGCCACGCAGATTCACCTCGCAGTCCGGTGGAACCTTGACCGTGCCCCACGCTCGCAGCCCGGCCAACTGCAGTTTGCCGGCATCGTCGGCCAGCACCGGGTCCGAGGTACCCACCATGGAGGCCGGGTCGTTGCCCATCAACCGTGCCAGGGAGACCACCGAACGATGGTCGCTGATATAGGGCATGACGTCCAGGGGCGGACGGGTGTCCCAGAGGTTGACGCCCGGAGCAGCGGTCTCCAAACGCAGGGTGGCGAGGTAGGTTCCGCTGGGGTTGTGCGACCACGGCACGGCAAAGGTCGCCCACGAGACCACCGTGCCGATCGTCCAGACGACCGCCGCCCCGGCCACGAGCCGGCGGGCCCAGCGAGGGTGGTCCGCCGGCCAGGCCGCGGCCACCGACGCGACCACGACGAGCGTGAACGGCACGGCCAGCGCCGACCAATAGTGGTGATGACGCGTCATCAGGTCACCGAAGCCGGCAAAACGGCCGAACGCGAGGACGACCGACGCCATGACGGTGTGCAGCAGCAGGGCTGCCCACAGCCAGGCCACCGAGGGGCGGCGGCGCAGCGCGGCCAGGCACAGCACCGCCGCAAACGCGCCACCGAGCAGGGTCACCCACCACGGCGGGTTGGCCAGGCCCAGCCACTGCGGGGGCGGCGCGATCCACCGCCATGGCCCGCCGACGAACGCGGGGAGCACGATGCGGGCGAAGGTGTGGGCGACCACGCCCGCCAGGTCCGACAGGCCGGGCCAATCACCCCCCGTCGTTGCCGTGGCGCTGAGGTACAGCGCGGTGAAACTCAGACCGGCCACCGCCACGACACCGATGTACACCCAGCCGCGACGGGTGCGGAACAGTGCCGCCGGTCCGTACCGGTACATCACCAGGCCGGCGGCGGTGAGCACCATGAGTGCCGACAGCTCCCAGAACGCCATCGCCACGACCAGGGCCACGGCCACGACGATGAGGCGCCACCACCTCCGGCCGGCGAACCAGTCCAACGTGGCGTGCAGCGCGACGAGGATGAGCACATGGGAGGGCAGATTGTTGACGGCGCTGGAGAGGGAGGCCGTCGAGGGCAGGGCGAGGACGGAGAAGCCGTAGAGGACCGCGGCGACCGGTCCGGCCCACGGCCGATCGACGATCCGACGTGCCAGCCCGGCCATGAGCACCACCGCCATCGCCCACATGATCAGCCGACCGACGATCGTCACGCCATAGGACGGCAGCCCGCCCATCGCCAGGACGGCGTACGCGAAACGCAGGCCAGGCGCGACGTGGTCGTTGACCGGGGTGAGCAGGGCCCGGGCCGAGAAACCCTCCGTGCCGTGAATGAGGAAGTCGAGGTCGTCGGCATACCACGAGCCGACTCCGAGCACGGCGAGGAGCGCCACCGCCACCGCGGCGGTCACGGTGATCACCGCGCTCATCGGCGTGTCTGCGCCCATCCAGGTCTTCATTCGTGAACATCCTTGTGTCGAGGCCTATCAGGCAACGTTACCCGCTGGTACGCTCCGTCCGAGATCAAAGGAGATATGGACCATGTCGCGAGTCATCGGCGTCATCTGCGTGGCCCTCGGGGCCCTGCTCATCGTGTTCGGCCTCTTGGCCCGACCCTACGTTTACACCAACCTTGCGGTTCTCTCGCTGGATCAGGAGGCCAAGACTGTCTCGCGAGGTGAGGGCGTCGACGCCGTCTATCCGCACCGCATCGGACCGACGGCCCGGCTCGACAAGCTCACCGGCGTGACGGTGGTGTCGACCCGCACGGTCCAGGGCATCCCGGGCAAGGTCGAGGCCGCCGGCAAGGACAAGGACAACGCGTTCTGGCAGACCACCGTCCGCTCCCAGGCGGAGGTCGGCGGCCAACTTCAGGATCTCAGCTACAGCGACGAGGGGGTCTCCCTCGACCGCCGCAGCGGCGAGGCGACGAATTGCTGCGGTGACTACCGCAGCACCGGTGACCTCGAGGACCCGGACAAGACCGAACCGGTGACGCACGAGGGGTACTTCTTCAAGCTGCCCTTCAACGCGCAGAAGCAGGACTACCCCTGGTGGGACGGTGATCTGCAGGCGTCGGCTCCGGCCAAGTTCGACCGCGAGGAGACCCTCAACGGTCTGCCGACGTACGTGTACGTCCAGACGATCCCCGAGCAGACGGTCGGTGCACCCCGACAGGTGCCCCGCTCGCTCTTCGGCGACTCCAAGCCGGGGAACTTCGCCGCGGATGTGCATTACACCAACACCCGCACGTTGTGGGTCGAGCCCGAGACCGGATCGGTGGTCAAGGGTCAGGAGGAGATCGCGCGGTCGCTGGTCGTCGATGGGCAGGACCCGGTGTACCTGGTCAAGGGCACGCTCGCCTACACCGATGAGACCGTCAAGGAGAACGTCGACAAGTACGCCTCGTCGGCGAAGGTGCTGTCGTTCATCCGCGGCCCGCTCCTGCCGGTCGGGCTCATCGGCGGCATCCTCCTGTTGCTGCTCGGGGTGTTCCTCTTCATCCGCGACGGCCGGGCCCGGCACGGAGCCTGAGACGCCTCACCCGGGGCGGCGAGCGACGAAGATCGCCGTCCCGGGGATGAGTCGGCCGCGCAGGGGTGACCATCCGCCCCACTCGGCCGGGTTGTCCGGGTTCCACTCCGGTTCCACGAGGTCGACCAGGGTCAGGCCGGCCGCAACGATCTCGCGGACGCGGTCGCCCAGAGTGCGGTGGTGCTCGGCGTAGACGACCCGCCCGTCGGGTGCGCTCTCGACATACGGAGTGCGGTCGAAGTAGCTCATCGTCACCCTCAGGCCCCCCTCGTCGGGCACGTCCGGCAGCGCCCACCGCACCGGGTGGGTGGTGGAGAACGCCAGTGTGCCGCCGGGGCGCAACACGCGGGCGGCCTCGGCCATGAGACCCGCCGAATCCGCCACGAAGGGCACCGCCCCGTAGGCGGAGACGACGAGGTCGAACACCCCGTCGGCGAAGGGCAGCCGGGTGGCGTCGCACTGCGCCAGGGGCAGGGTCACCCCGGTGCGAGCGTTGAGTTCGGTCGCGCGTCGCAACATGCCGGCCGACAGGTCGGTCGAGACCACGACGGCCCCCCGATCGGCGAACCAGCGGCCGACCTGCGCGGCACCACAGCCGAATTCCAGGACACGCAGCCCGGCCAGACCCGCCGGGTCGCCGAGCACGCGCAATTGATCCTCGGTCCACCCCTCCGGACCCCACATGAATCCACGGTCACCGAGAAACTCACCGTGTTCGGCGAGGTAGCCAACCGATTCCTCGTCCCACCACGCGCGATTCGCCGCGATGCTCCGGTCCTGATCGGTGTCTGTGCGTGCGGCGACGACGGACGTGGGCTCGAGGTGGTCCATGCTGATGGTCGTTCTCCTTCGATCGGGGTGCCGGGCCACGGCTGGCGGCGTCGACGAACACCGGTCACCGCGGCTTTTGACCCGGACCCATGCGCGTCACTAGGATGGGCAAGCGCATTTCTGTGCGCAGCACCCTGTCCATCTCTTGAATACCTGTCCCTACGGAGTTCCTACTACATGACTGCCTCCACGGTCGACCAGACCGCCGTGCCCCAGATCGCGATCAACGACATCGGATCTGAAGAGGACTTGCTTGCCGCCATCGACGCGACCATCAAAGACTTCAATGACGGATCCATCGTCTCTGGCGTCATCGTCAAGGTCGACCGGGACGAGGTCCTGCTCGACATTGGGTACAAGACCGAGGGTGTCATCCCCTCGCGCGAACTTTCCATCAAGCACGACGTCGACCCCGACGAGGTTGTCTCCGTCGGCGACGAGGTCGAGGCCCTCGTTCTCCAGAAGGAGGACAAGGAAGGCCGGCTGATCCTGTCCAAGAAGCGCGCTCAGTACGAGCGTGCCTGGGGCGCGATCGAGAAGATCAAGGAGGAGGACGGCGTCGTCACCGGCACCGTCATCGAGGTCGTCAAGGGTGGCCTCATCCTCGACATCGGCCTGCGCGGCTTCCTCCCGGCCTCCCTCGTCGAGATGCGTCGCGTCCGCGACCTCCAGCCGTACGTCGGCAAGGAGGTCGAGGCGAAGATCATCGAGCTCGACAAGAACCGCAACAACGTCGTGCTCTCGCGTCGCGCCTGGCTCGAGCAGACCCAGTCCGAGGTGCGCACCACCTTCCTGCGCGAGCTGCAGAAGGGTCAGGTCCGCTCCGGCGTCGTGTCCTCGATCGTCAACTTCGGTGCGTTCGTCGACCTCGGCGGTGTCGACGGTCTCGTCCACGTCTCCGAGCTCTCCTGGAAGCACATCGACCACCCGTCCGAGGTCGTCGAGGTTGGCCAGGAGGTCACGGTCGAGGTGCTCGACGTCGACATGGACCGCGAGCGTGTCTCCCTGTCGCTCAAGGCGACGCAGGAGGACCCGTGGCAGCACTTCGCGCGCACCCACGCCATCGGTCAGGTCGTGCCGGGCAAGGTCACCAAGCTCGTTCCGTTCGGTGCGTTCGTTCGCGTCGAGGACGGCATCGAGGGCCTGGTGCACATCTCCGAGCTCGCCGAGCGTCACGTCGAACTGCCCGAGCAGGTCGTCCAGGTCGGTGCCGACGCCTTCGTCAAGGTCATCGACATCGACCTCGAGCGTCGTCGCATCTCCCTCTCGCTCAAGCAGGCGAACGAGGACGCGGCTCAGCTCACCGAGTTCGACCCCACGCTGTACGGCATGGCGGCCGAGTACGACGAGCAGGGCAACTACAAGTACCCCGAGGGCTTCGACCCGGAGACCAACGAGTGGCTCGAGGGCTTCGAGCAGCAGCGTGAGGCGTGGGAGAAGCAGTACGCCGAGGCTCACGCTCGCTGGGAGGCCCACCGCGCCCAGATCGACGCGGCGGCCAAGGCCGATGCCGAGGCGGCGACCGACGGCGGCGAGTCCGTGGCCACGTCGTACTCCTCGGACTCCGGCTCCACCGAGGCCACCGAGGCCGAGGGCACCCTCGCTTCGGACGAGGCCTTGGCAGCCCTGCGCGAGAAGCTCACCGGTCACTGATCCGCAAAGGTCACTGATCGACGCTCCGCGTCACTGCGGTCGACGGCCCGTTCCCATTGGGGGGCGGGCCGTCGCCCATGTCCGGGTGGGCTGCCATGATGGCGGCATGGCCCGAACCCTCGCGACGAACACCGTCGTCGACCGCGACGCGTTGCTCGACTTCATGCGCCCCCGGCACCGCATGGTGCTCATCACCCGACGCCGCGACGGGAGCCCGCAATCGTCACCGGTCACCGGGGGCGTCGACCACTCGGGTCGCATCGTCATCGCGACCTACCCGATGCGCGCCAAGACGAAGAACGCGCGCCATGACCCCCACGTGTCCGTGCTCGTGCTCTCGGACGAGTGGAACGGGGCGTGGGTGCAGGTCGACGGTGAGGCCGAGGTGCTCGACGCTCTGACTCCCACGGGCATCACCGATCAGGTCGCCGTGGACGCCTTCGTCGACTACTTTCGCTGTATCTCCGGCGAGCACCCCGACTGGGCCGAGTACCGTCAGGCCATGGTCGACCAGGGAAAGTCGTTGATCCGCATCACCCCGCAGCGGTGGAGCACCGTGTCGACCGGCGGTTTCCCGCCCGAGTTGGTCGAGCAGTGAGCGCGGTGAAGATCGGCCTCTCCGGAGGGATCGGGTCGGGCAAGTCGACCGTCTCCGCCCGGCTGGCCGAACTCGGAGCCGTGATCATCGACGCCGACCGGATCGCGCGTGAGGTCGTCGAGCCCGGAACCGAGGGGTTGGCGGCCCTCCGCGCCCGCTTCGGCGACGAGATCATCGATGCCGACGGTGCCCTGATCCGGCCCCGGCTCGGGCAGATCGTCTTCAGCGATCCGCAGGCACTGGCGGATCTCAACGCCATCACCCACCCGTTGATCGGCCGACGCACGGCCGAGCTCCTCGCCCAGGCCCCGGCCGACGCGGTGATCGTGCACGACGTGCCGCTCCTCGTCGAGAACGGGATGCACGCACGGTTCGACCTCGTCGTCATCGTCCATGCCTCGGCGCAGACGCGCGTACGCCGGCTGGTCGAACATCGTGGGATGACCGAGGCGGACGCGTTGGCGCGGATCGCGGCACAGGCCACCGACGAGGAGCGTCGTGCCGTCGCCGATGTCTGGCTGGACAACGAGGGCACCGCGGACGACCTCCGTGCGGCCGTCGACCGCCTGTGGTCCGACCGGATTCGGCCGTTGGTGGGCGCGACCACCTCCGCCTGAGTCTCCGCCGGATCGCGGATCGGTGGGTTGTCGGCGACGGCGCCTATCGTGGTGCCATGCGTCCGACGACCGACATCCAGCGCAGGGTCGCGCCCTTCCAGGTGGTTTCCGAGTTCGAACCGGCCGGTGACCAGCCGGCGGCGATCCGCGAACTCGCCGACCGGATCAATGCCGGGGAGCAGGACATCGTGCTGCTCGGTGCGACGGGTACGGGCAAGTCGGCGACGACGGCGTGGCTCATCGAGCAGGTGCAGCGCCCGACGTTGGTCATGGCACCCAACAAGACCCTGGCCGCGCAGTTGGCCAATGAGTTCCGTGAACTCCTGCCCCACAACGCGGTCGAGTACTTCGTCAGCTACTACGACTACTACCAGCCCGAGGCCTACGTCCCGCAGACCGATACCTTCATCGAGAAGGACAGCTCGATCAACGAGGAGGTCGAGCGTCTGCGGCACTCGGCAACGAACTCGCTGTTGACGCGCCGGGACACCGTCGTGGTCGCCTCCGTCTCGTGCATCTACGGTCTGGGCACCCCGCAGGAGTACGTCGACCGTATGGTCCGACTGCGGGTCGGTGAGGAGATCGACCGGGAACAGCTGCTCCGGCAGTTCGTCACGATGCAGTACACGCGCAACGACCTCGCGTTCACGCGCGGCACGTTCCGAGTGCGCGGTGACACGGTCGAGATCATCCCGGTCTACGAGGAGCATGCCCTGCGCATCGAGTTCTTCGGCGACGAGATCGACCGCATCTACACGCTGCACCCGGTGAGTGGCGAGGTGATCCGCGAGGAGAAGGAGATGTACGTCTTCCCGGCCACGCACTACGTCGCTGGACCGGAACGGATGGAACGTGCGCTCGTGGGCATCGAGAAGGAACTGGGGCAGCAACTGACCGAGTTCGAGCAACAGGGCAAGCTGCTCGAGGCCCAGCGACTGCGCATGCGCACGACCTACGACATGGAGATGATGCGCCAGATCGGCTCCTGTTCGGGGATCGAGAACTACTCGATGCACATCGACGGGCGCACCCGAGGCAGTGCCCCGAACTGTCTGTTGGACTACTTCCCGGAGGACTTCCTCCTCGTCATCGACGAGTCCCACGTGACCGTGCCCCAGATCGGTGCCATGTACGAGGGTGACATGTCCCGCAAGCGCACCCTCGTCGAGCATGGCTTCCGACTGCCCTCCGCGATGGACAACCGACCATTGAAGTGGGAGGAGTTCCTCGAGCGCATCGGGCAGACGGTCTACCTCTCGGCCACGCCCGGCGACTACGAGCGGGCCAAGTCCGACGGCGTCGTCGAGCAGATCATCCGCCCCACCGGGCTGGTGGATCCCGAGGTCATCCTCAAGCCCACCAAGGGCCAGATCGACGACCTCCTCCACGAGATCGGCCTGCGCACCGCCAAGGATGAACGCGTGCTCGTCACGACCCTGACGAAGAAGATGGCGGAGGACCTGACCGATTACCTGCTCGACAAGGGCGTGCGGGTGCGATACCTCCACTCCGACATCGACACGCTGCGCCGGGTCGAGTTGCTGCGCGAACTGCGCCTGGGCGAGTACGACGTCCTCGTCGGCATCAACCTGCTCCGCGAGGGTCTCGATCTGCCCGAGGTGTCCCTGGTCAGCATCCTGGATGCGGACAAGGAGGGGTTCCTGCGCTCGGCTCGCTCGCTGATCCAGACGATCGGCCGGGCGGCGCGCAACGTCTCCGGGCAGGTCCACATGTACGCCGACTCGATCACCCCCTCCATGGAGCAGGCGATCTCCGAGACCACCCGCCGGCGCGCCCTGCAGATGGCCTACAACGCCGAGAAGGGCATCGACCCCCAGCCGCTGCGCAAGAAGATCGCCGACATCACCGACATGCTCCAGCGCGAGGACGCCGACACCGAATCGCTCATCGGTTCGGGGCGATCCCAGTCGCGGGGGAAAGGCAGCCAGCGGGGCGGTCGCGGGGCCATGGCCGCGGACGTGGCCGGCGCGGGCGGTGGCATCGACACCACTTCGATGGCCGCCTCGGACCTCGCGAACCTCGTCCAGGAGTTGACCGAGCAGATGCATCAGGCGGCTGCCGAGCTCCAGTTCGAGGTCGCGGCCAGGCTGCGTGACGAGATCGGTGATCTGAAGAAGGAGCTGCGCCAGATGGTCGAGGCACAGAAGTAGCCGCCGCGTCCCCTAGACTGGCACGGTACGCCGGAGGGGAGTATCCCCGACTGCGGCTTCTCGTCAGCACGGCACGATCAGAGCATCGCGCCCGGGAAGCCGGTCCGCCTGGGGCGGGAGAGACCTCCGCCCCCGCCGTCTCGAAGGAAGTGGTCCGTGCTTTCCCTGTCCTCGCTGCCCGCCGCCGGTGATGCCACCGGCATGCACGTCCCGGTGTGGATGTGGTTGCTGACCCTCGGCATCGCTGCGGCCGTGCTGATCTTCGACATCTACTGGATCGCGAAGAAGCCGCATGTGCCGACGCGACGTGAGGTCTCGACAGTCCTGACCCTCTACGTCGGTGCCGCCGTGCTCTTCGGCGTCTTCATCTGGGCGGTCTACGGGCGCACCCGGGGCACCGAGTTCTTCGCCGGTTGGTTGACGGAGTACTCGCTGTCCATCGACAACCTCTTCATCTTCCTGCTCATCATGTCGAGCTTCCGGGTCCCGGAGAGGCTCCAGCAGACGGCCCTGATGTGGGGCATCACCATCGCCATCGTCCTGCGTGGCATCTTCATCGCCGTCGGTGCGGCGGCGATCAACCGGTTCTCCTGGGTCTTCTACATCTTCGGCGCCTTCCTCATCTACACCGCGATCAAGCTCGCCTTCGAGAAGGAGACCGATGAGGAGGAGTACGAGGAGAACGCACTGATCTCCTGGATGAAGAGGCGGGTACCGTCCACGGACACGTGGAGCGTGAGGCTGTTCACGCGCGAGAACGGCCGGCGTGTGGTCACCCCGATCTTCTTCGTCGTCCTCGCCCTCGGCATGACGGACCTGCTCTTCGCGCTCGACTCGATCCCGGCGATCTACGGTCTGACCAAGGAGCCCTACCTCGTCCTGACCGCGAACCTCTTCGCGCTCATGGGGCTGCGGCAGCTGTACTTCCTCCTCGGCGGCCTGCTCAAGAAGCTCGTCTACCTCAGCATCGGCTTGGCCGTGCTGCTCGCCTTCATCGGCGTCAAGCTCCTGCTGCACGCCCTGCACGAGAACACGCTGCCGTTCATCAACGGTGGCGAGCACGTCAACGTCCCCGAGATTCCGATCGGAGTCTCGCTCGGCGCCATCGTGGTCATCCTCGGGGTGACGACGATCGCCAGCCTGTGGAAGTCGAGCCGCGACGCCAAGCGCGCCTCAATCACCCACGACTGACGGCGTGGCTCGCCGGCGCCCGCTGATCAGGGCGCTGGCGAGCACGACGAGCGCCATCCCGAGCACCTGGGGCGGGGCCAGGCGCTGACCGAGCACCAGCAGACCGGCCAGCGCGGCCACGGCCGGTTCGAGGGAGAGCAGCACCCCGAAGATCCGGGCGTCGAGGCGCCGCAGGGCGAGCATCTCCAGGCTGTACGGGATCACCGACGACATCAGTGCCACGAGCAGGCCGACGGCCGCGGCCGCCCAGGTCCAGCGCGGCAGGCTGGTGACGCCGAGCGGGGCGATGACGACGAGGGCGATGAGCATGCCGATCGCCAGACCGTCGAGCCCCGGGAACGCGGCACCCGTGCGGGCGCTGGCGAGGATGTACACCGCCCAGGCCACACCGGCGCCGAGGGCGAAGGCCAACCCGACCCAGCTGATCTCCGCCCAGGACCGGGTGAGGACCTGCGAGATCAGGACGACCCCGAGGGCCGCGGCGACGATGGCGGCGTAATCGATGGCCCGCCGGGCCAGCACGGTCGACAACAGGAGGGGGCCGATGAACTCCACCGTGACCGCGACGCCGATCGGGATCCGGGCCAGCGACTGGTAGAAGAGCAGGTTCATCACGCCGATGGAGACGCCGAGGGCGACCACGTGAACCCAGTCGCCCCGGCGGTGGCCGCGCAAGCGTGGTCGTGCCAGCACGAGCAGCAACAGCGCACCGAAGAGCAGGCGCAGGAGCACCGTCCCGGCTGCGCCGATGACGGGGATGAGCGTGGCGGCGAAGGCACCGCCGAACTGGACCGAGACGACCGCCCCGAGCACCAGCAGGAGCGCCGTGGTGTCGGAGCTCTTCGTCACCAGCCCCGTTGCCGCCACTCGTCCAGGTGGGGGCGTTCGGCCGCGAGGGTGGTGTCCGCGCCGTGTCCGGGATAGACGTGGGCGTCCTCGTAGACGTCGAAGATTCGCGTCGTGACGTCTTCGATGAGGCTCTCGAAGCTCTGGTACTCGAACATCGTCGTGGCCCCGACCCCACCGGGGAAGAGGCTGTCGCCGCTGAAGATGTGCACCGCGCCGCTCGGTTCGGTGTGCACGACGGCGATCGAGCCGGGCGTGTGACCGCGCAGGTGGACGACCTCGAGGGTGAGGTCGCCCAGGACGATGGCATCTCCGTGCTCGAGGACCTGGTCGGGGGCCAGCGGCAGCGCCTCGGCGTCGGCGGCGCCGGCCCAGGTGCGGGCACCGGTCGCGTTCGCGACGTCGACGAGGGCGCCGGTGTGGTCGGGGTGCTGGTGGGTGGTGACGATCTCGTCGAGGCGGTCGCCGCCGGCGCGCACGAGGTCGAGCAGACGCGTCGGTTCGGCCGCGGCGTCGATCAACAACTGTGCTCCGGTGGCGCGGCAGGTGAGCAGGTAGGCGTTGTTGTTCATCGGCGAGACCGCCAGCTTCCGCACGGTGAGGGTCTCGAGTTCGGCCACGTCGGCCGGTCCGCCGACGGTCACGTCTCCGGTGTAGGCAGTCATGGGCACACTCTGGCACGGGCCGGCTCGATGGCAAACGTTGTCGGCGGGGCGGCTTAACCTTGACTGCGTGACTTCTGACGTTTCTGTTCGCACCGCCCGTCCCACGACGAACGACCGCCTGTTTGTCAGTGGCGCCCGCGAGCACAATCTCAAGGACGTCTCGGTCGACCTGCCGCGCGACAGCCTCATCGTGTTCACGGGGTTGTCCGGCTCGGGCAAGTCGTCGCTGGCGTTCGACACGATCTTCGCCGAGGGGCAACGTCGTTATGTCGAATCGCTGTCGTCCTACGCCCGGATGTTCCTCGGGCAGATGGACAAACCGCAGGTCGACTTCATCGAGGGGCTCTCACCGGCCGTCTCCATCGACCAGAAGTCCACCAACCGCAACCCCCGGTCGACCGTCGGCACGATCACCGAGGTCTACGACTACCTCCGGTTGCTGTACGCCCGGGCCGGCCGCCCGCACTGCCCGACGTGTGGTGAGCCCATCGCGCGCCAGACGCCGCAGCAGATCGTCGACAAGCTGCTCGAACTGCCCGAGCGCACGAGGTTCCAGGTGCTCGCGCCGGTGGTCAAGGCGCGCAAGGGTGAGTTCGTCGACCTGTTCGCCGAACTGCAGTCCTCCGGTTTCTCGCGCGCTCGGGTTGATGGTGAGGTGATCTCGCTCAGCGATCCGCCGAAGCTGGCCAAGCAGATCAAGCACACGATCGAGGTGGTCGTCGACCGCCTCGTGGCCAAGGGTGATGACGCCGGGGCCAAGCGGCGCCTGACCGACTCGGTCGAGACCGCCCTGGGGTTGGCCGGCGGCATCGTGCTCATCGACTTCGTCGACCTTGACCCCACGGACCCGGGCCGCGAACGGCGCTTCAGCGAGAAGATGGCCTGTCCGAACGACCATCCGATCGCGATCGACGAGATCGAGCCACGGTCATTCTCGTTCAACAGCCCGTTCGGGGCGTGTCAGACCTGCGACGGCATCGGTACCGAGCTCGAGATCGACCCTGAACTCGTCGTCCCCGACCCGGAGCTCAGTCTGGCCGAGGGGGCGATCCAGCCGTGGGCGACCGGCACCCAGTCGGCGCAGTACTTCCAGCGCATCATGGACGCGCTGTCGGCGGAGATGAAGTTCTCCATGGACACGCCGTGGCATGCCCTGCCGGACCGGGCCAAGGAGGCCCTGCTTCACGGCAAGAACCACAAGGTCCAGGTGCGCTACAAGAACCGGTGGGGGCGCGAACGCTCCTATTCGACCGGGTTCGAGGGCGTCATCGCCTTCATCAAGCGTCGCCACGCGGAGACGGACTCCGACGCGAGCCGGGAGAAGTACGAGGGGTACATGCGGCAGGTGCCGTGCCCCGCGTGCCACGGAGCGCGGTTGCGCCCGGAGATCCTCGCCGTCACCGTCGGCGGTCTGTCCATCGCGCAGCTGTGCGCGCTCTCGATTCGCGAGACGCACGCGTTCCTGCGTGACGTGGAACTGTCCGAGCGCGAGGCGGCCATCGCCGAGCGCGTGCTCAAGGAGGTCGATGCCCGACTCGGCTTCCTCCTCGACGTCGGGTTGGACTACCTCTCCCTGGAGCGGGCCGCGGCCACGCTCAGCGGTGGTGAGGCGCAGCGCATCCGGCTGGCCACGCAGATCGGGTCCGGTCTCGTCGGTGTGCTGTACGTGCTCGACGAACCCAGCATCGGACTGCACCAGCGCGACAACCACCGGCTCATCGAGACCCTGACGCGACTGCGGGACATGGGCAACACGCTCATCGTCGTCGAGCACGACGAGGACACCATCGCCACCGCGGACTGGGTGGTCGACATCGGTCCGGGGGCGGGGGAGCACGGTGGCCACGTCGTCCACTCCGGCACCGTCACGGGCCTGCTGGAGCACCCCGAGTCGATCACCGGCAAGTACCTGTCCGGGCGGTTGGAGATCCCTGTACCGGCCGTGCGACGCCCGCAGGACCCCCAGCGGTGGGTCACGGTCAAGGGCGCACGCCAGAACAACCTGCAGAACATCGACGTGTCGTTCCCCCTGGGCAACCTCGTCGCGGTGACCGGGGTCTCGGGGTCGGGCAAGTCGACGCTGGTCAACGACATCCTCTACAACGTCCTGGCGAACAAGCTCAACCGCGCCCGCCGCGTTCCCGGCCGGCACCGCACGGTGACCGGTCTGGAGCACCTCGACAAGGTCGTGCACGTCGACCAGAGCCCCATCGGTCGCACGCCGCGATCCAACCCCGCGACGTACACCGGGGTGTTCGACCACATCCGTCGCCTGTTCGCCGAGACGACCGAGGCGAAGGTCCGCGGGTACCAGCCCGGGCGCTTCTCCTTCAATGTCAAGGGCGGTCGCTGCGAGGCCTGCGCGGGGGAGGGGACGATCAAGATCGAGATGAACTTCCTTCCCGACGTGTACGTGCCGTGCGAGGTGTGCCACGGAGCGCGGTACAACCGCGAGACCCTCGAGGTCCACTTCAAGGGTAAGTCGATCGCCGAGGTGCTCGACATGCCCATCGAGGAGGCCGAGGACTTCTTCGCTGCCGTCCCGTCGATCGCGCGGCACATGGCGACGCTGAACTCGGTCGGGTTGGGGTACGTGCGCCTGGGGCAGCCGGCGACGACCCTCTCCGGTGGTGAGGCGCAGCGCGTCAAACTCGCCAGCGAACTGCAGAAGCGCTCGAACGGGCGCAGCATCTACGTGCTCGACGAGCCGACGACGGGTCTGCACTTCGAGGACATCCGCAAACTGCTGCTCGTGCTGCAGGGGTTGGTCGACAAGGGCAACTCGGTCCTCGTCATCGAGCACAACCTCGACGTCATCAAGAGCGCCGACTGGATCGTCGACATGGGCCCCGAGGGCGGCGCCGGGGGTGGCACGGTCGTGGCGCAGGGCACGCCGGAGGACGTCGCGGCGGTCGCCGGGTCGTACACCGGGCAGTTCCTCGCGCCGATTCTGGCGAAGGCGCAGCCCGCCATCGTCGGAGCGCCGTCCGCGAACGGCAACGGGTCGCCCGCAACGAAGGCCGCGGCCACAAAGACGGCCGCAAAGAAGACTGCGGCGACAAAGACCGCCGCGAAGAAGACCGCGGCGACAAAGACCGCCGCGAAGACGACCTCAACGACAAAGCGCGCCGCCCCGGCCAAGCGCACCGCGACGAAGTCGGTGAGTTCCAAGGCGTCCGCCGCCGCGCGCCGCGCCCGAGCCGCCGGCTGAGGCCAGTTGCTCGGGCCGCCGGCAGTCGCCGGGGCGAGGTACGCCCGCACCCTTGTGCGGTCCGATCCAGCGGTGCTACCGTGGTGTTGTCAACCAATAGATTGATCAAGCAGAAGGTTGATGACATGTCTGAGCGCGACGACGACCTCGATCGGGCCTTCTTGGCCTTGGCGGATCCCGTGCGTCGCGCCATCGTCGCCCGCCTCAGCCGCGGGCCGGCGACCGTCAACGAGTTGGCCGCCCCGTTCGACATCAGCAAGCAGGCGGTGTCGAAGCACATCCAGGTGCTGGAGCAGGCCGACCTCGTCACCCGGAGCCGTGACGCCCAACGACGTCCGGTCCACCTCAACCCCGCCCGGCTCGAGGCCCTCACGGCCTGGATCGACCGCTATCGGTTGGTCCACGAAGCACGATTCCGTGCCCTTGATGCGCTCGTGTCAACCACCACGCCGGGCGAACCTGACGACGCAGTGCAGGAGTCATCATGAGCAACCCACTCGAGATCAACGCCCCGGAAGGCACGCCCTTCCTCGAGTTCACGCGTGTCATCGACGCACCCCGCGAGGCGGTCTTCCGCGCCCACACCGACCCGGAACTGGTCCGTCAGTGGCTCGGTCCGCGGAGCATGGAGATGACCATCGACACGTACGACGCCCGCACCGGTGGCGAGTACCGCTACACGCACCAGAACGCCGAGGGGACCTACGGGTTCCGAGGCACCTTCCACACCGTCCGTGAGGACTACCTGGTGCAGACCTTCGAATTCGACGGCTGGCCCGACGGTGTCTCCCTCGACACGATGCGACTGGTCGACCTCGGCGACGGCCGCACCCGGTTGGAGGGTCGCAGCGTCTTCCTCACGGTCGAGGAGCGCGACGGTGCCGTCGCCAGCGGCATGGCCGGTGGCATGGAGGAGGGCTACCAGCGCCTTGAGGAGTTGGTCGGCCAACCCGCCCGCTGAGCCGGTCACCACGGCTCGACGCCACCCGAGCACGGAGGGTGGGACCATGGCAGACATGACTCCCACCCTCCGCCTCGTTGACGACCCGGACACCGACGCACTGCTCTCGGAGAACCCGTTCGCGCTCCTGGTCGGCATGCTCCTGGACCAACAGGTGCCGATGGAGGTGGCCTTCGCCGGCCCGGCGAAGATCCTCGGGCGGTTCGGGAGCCTCGATCCGGCGACGATCGCGTCGGCCGACCCGGAGGAGTTCCTCGCCGATTTCGCCCAGCCTCCCGCCGTCCACCGGTTCCCGAAATCCATGGCGCAACGGGTGCAGGCGCTGGCCGCGGCCGTGGCCGACGACTGGGGTGGCGACACGACGACCATCTGGACCGACGGCGCTCCGACCGGCAAGCAGATTCTCACGCGACTCAAGGCGCTGCCCGGGTTCGGCGAGCAGAAGGCGAAGATCTTCCTGGCACTGCTCGGCAAGCAGTGTGGGCTCGACGCGCCCGGCTGGCGCGAGGCGGCGGGCGACTACGGCGTCGAGGGCAGCCACCGGTCCATCGCCGACGTCGTCGACCCCGAGTCGCTCCTGGCGGTGCGGGCCTTCAAGAAGGAGCAGAAGGCCGCGGCCAAGGCAGCCAAGGCCTGAACGACGCGCTAACGCGCCAACGCGTGCCGGAGCGCCGTGTCGAGACCGGGCTGGGCGAACGTATACCCCAGCGAGGCCAGCCGGTCCGCCGACACGAACTGATCGGTCTCGACGAGTTCGGCGGCGCCGTCGGCCCCCAGCAGCAGCCGCGGCCCGAACGCCGGGGTCGGCACGAGCGAGGGTCGATGCATGACCCGCCCGACCCCGTGGGCGAACTCCGCGGCTGTGGCCGGTTCCGGGGCGACGGCGTTGACGAGGCCGGACCACGTCGGGTCGAGGACCGCCGTGGCGTACACGCGCGCCATGTCATCCAGGCCGATCCAGCTCAGGGACGCGTCGGCGCGCGTCAGCCGTCCACCCGCTCCGACCCAGAACAGTGGCACCTGCAGGGCCAGCGCCCCGGCGGCGGCGCCGAGGACGATGCCGGTGCGGAGCAGCACGAGTCGGACACCGTGCTCCGTCACCGGCTGTGCGGCCGACTCCCACTGCGCGACGACGTCGGCGAGGAACCCGGGCCCCTGCGCCGACGCCTCGTCGAGCACCTCGCCGGGTCGCTGCGGCCCGTAGAACCCGATCGCGCTGGCGTTGACCAACACCCCCGGACCCTCGTCGCCGGCGGCCGCGATGGCCCGCACCAGGGTGGTCGTCGCGTCGAGGCGTGACTCACGGATCTCCGTTCGGGCCCGTGTCGTCAGGCGTCCGGCGATGCTGCGGCCCGACAGGTTGACCACGGCGTCGGCGCCCGGCAGCGCCGCCGGGTCGACCTCGCCCGTGGCCGGGTTCCAGCTGAACTCGTCGGGGGTGCGCGTCGGCCGGCGCACCAGCCGACGCACCTCGTGGCCGCCGCTGGTGAGCAGCGCACACAGTTGGGTGCCGATCATCCCCGACGCCCCGGACACGACCACCACGCGCGGCGTGCCCGACCACCGCGCGTGCAGCGCGAGGTCGGCCCGCAACTGCTCCTCGCGGAACCGGAAGAGGCCCGCCAGGTATCGGCGCACCGCGCGGTCGGCCACGGCCCCGAGACCAGCGGGCAGGCGCCACTTCACCCGGTCGATGACCGTCGTGCCACCGCCTTCAGCGTCGATGAACTCGTGCTCGTGTCGCCAGGACGCCATCGGTCCGCGCACCTGCTCGTCGACGAAGCGTGCGCCGGGCTCGAAGTCGCGATGCACGACCTCCCACGTCAGCCCGGGCCGCGACACCACGCGGGCGAGGGCCGCGGGCCAGAGCGCCTCGAGCGTCGGAGCGGAGATCCGCACCGTCATGCGGGAGCCGTCGCGGATGCCGTCGGACGGCCCGCTGATTGGGGTCGCGGAGCCGGGCGGCGTCAGGCGGGTGAACGCCCCCGGTCGTTCGTGCCAGGCGAACACTTCGGAGCGTGGGAGGGGCAGCGTCGTGCGGTGCTCGACAACCGGCATGAGGACTCCTCATCGAGGTTGGCCGCCGACGGCCACAGGTGTCAGGCGACTGTCGGCATGTGCTGACAGTATGGGCCCCATGAGCGCACCGATCGATGCCACCACCACCTCCGCCTGGGCTCGCCTGACCGACCTGCACGATCACCTGACCCCGGATCTGCGGAGCTGGTTCGCGCAGGACCCCGCCCGGGCCGACCGGCTCGTGTTCCAGGCCGGCGATCTTCGGATCGACCTGTCCAAGAACCTCATCACCGACGACATCGTCACCGCGTTGGTCCAACTCGCCGACGAGGTCGACCTGGTCGGTCGGCGCGAGGCCATGTTCACCGGCGAGCACATCAACGTCACCGAGGACCGCGCCGTCCTGCACACCGCGCTGCGGGCCCCTGCCGGCACGGCCCTGACCGTCGACGGGCAGAACGTCGACGCCGACGTCCAGGCCACGCTGCGCCGGGTCGAGGCGTTCGCCGAGCAGGTGCGCTCGGGCCAGTGGCGTGGGGTGACCGGAGAACCGATCACCACCGTCGTCAACATCGGCATCGGCGGTTCCGACCTCGGCCCGGTCATGGCGTACGAGGCGCTCAAGCCGTACGTCCAGGACGGCCTGGAGTGCCGGTTCGTCTCCAACATCGATCCGACCGACATCGCGCAGACCACCCGCGACCTCGACCCGGCCACCACGCTGTTCATCGTCGCCAGCAAGACGTTCACCACCCTCGAGACCCTGACCAACGCCCGGCTCGCCAAGGCGTGGCTGCTCTCGGAGCTGGAGAGCGACGGGGTCATCGACGGTACGACGGAGCAGCAGGCCGGCGCCGTGGCCAAGCACTTCGTGGCCGTCTCCACCGCTCTGGACAAGGTCGCCGACTTCGGCATCGACCCGGCGAACGCCTTCGGCTTCTGGGACTGGGTGGGCGGTCGATACTCCGTCGACTCGGCCATCGGCACGTCGCTGATGATCGCCATCGGCCCGGAGGCCTTCGGCGAGTTCCTCGACGGGTTCCACACCATCGACGAGCACTTCCGACGCACCCCGACCGCGCAGAACGGCCCGGCGCTCATGGGACTGCTCAACGTCTGGAACGTCAACTTCCTCGGCGCCGCCACACACGCCGTGCTGCCGTACGCGCAGTATCTGCACCGCTTCCCGGCGTACCTGCAGCAGCTGACCATGGAGTCCAACGGCAAGTCCGTGCGCTGGGACGGCACCCCCGTCACGACCGCCACCGGAGAGGTGTTCTGGGGCGAACCGGGCACCAACGGGCAGCACGCGTTCTACCAGTTGATCCACCAGGGCACCCAGCTCATCCCGGCCGACTTCATCGCCGTGGCCAACCCCGCCGACCCGCTCGTCGACGGTGACGCCGACGTTCACGAACTGTTCCTGGCCAACTTCTTCGCGCAGACCGCGGCCCTCGCCTTCGGCAAGACGGCCGACGAGGTGCGGGCCGAGGGCACCCCCGAGCACATCGTGCCGGCGCGGGTCTTCAGCGGCAATCGCCCGACGACGTCGATCATGGCTCCGGCCCTGACGCCGTCCGTCCTGGGCCAACTCATCGCCCTGTACGAGCACATCACCTTCACCCAGGGGATCGTCTGGGGCATCGACTCGTTCGACCAATGGGGTGTCGAGCTGGGCAAGAAGTTGGCCAAGGAGATCACCCCGGCGATCACCGGGGACGAGGCCGCCCTGGCCGCCCAGGATCCATCCACCCGCGCCGCGATCGCCTACTACCGCCAGGAGCGCAGCGCATGAGCACCGAACCGACACAGCCCGGCCGACGCCGCGTGGTGCTGGGGGCCGTCGGCGGTCTGGGGGCCGTCGGCGTCGCCTCGGCACTGACGGCGTGCGGCGGGTCGAACGACCCCACCATCCCGCCGGAGGAATCGGCCGCCTCCAGCGAGTTGTCGAGCAACGGCACCCTGGACGTCAAGGCGTCCGACATCGCCGTCGGTGGGGGAGTGATCGTCGAATCGGCCAAGGTCGTCGTCACCCAACCCGCGAAGGGCACGTTCAAGGCCTTCAGCGCCATCTGCCCCCACCAGGGATGCGTCGTCGCCAAGATCGTGGACAACGTCATCACCTGCCCGTGCCACACGTCGACGTTCAACGCCGAGACCGGGGCGGTCCTGGGAGGGCCGTCGCCCAGCCCGCTGGCACCCCACCAGCTCACGGTGAAGGGCGACACGATCACGCTGCCGTCCGCCTGACGACGGGCGCGTCGTAAGGTCTGAACCCATGGCCGATCCCGCTTCCTATCGACCCGCACCCGGGTCGATCCCCACGGAGCCCGGTGTCTACCGATTCCGGGATACGCACGGCCGGGTCATCTACGTGGGCAAGGCCAGGTCGCTGCGCCAGCGACTCTCCTCGTACTTCCAGGACGTCGCCGGCCTGCACCCGCGCACGGCGACGATGGTCCACACCGGCGCGAGCGTCGAGTGGACCGTCGTCGCCAACGAGGTCGAGGCGCTCCAGCTGGAGTACTCCTGGATCAAGGAGTTCGACCCGCGGTTCAACGTCAAGTACCGCGACGACAAGTCCTACCCGTACCTCGCCGTGACGATGGGGGAGGAGGTGCCGCGCGCGATGGTGATGCGCGGCGCCAAACGCAAGGGCACCCGATACTTCGGCCCCTACACGCACGCGTGGGCGATCCGCGAGACGCTCGACCTGCTGCTGCGCGTCTTCCCGCTGCGCACCTGCAGCAAGGGCGTCTACCAGCGCGCCGCCCAGGTCGGTCGGCCCTGCCTGCTCGGCTACATCGACAAGTGCTCCGCCCCGTGCGTCGGCCGGGTGTCGGTCGAGGAGCACCGCGCCATCGCCGCGGACTTCTGCGACTTCATGGCCGGCGACACCGGCCGATTCGTCAAGCGCGTCGAGGCCGAGATGAAGGCGGCGGCGGCCGATCTCGAGTTCGAACGCGCCGCGCGGCTGCGGGACGACGTCACCGCGCTCCGCCAAGCCCTGGAGAAGTCGGCGGTCGTGCTGCCCGACGCCACCGATGCCGATGTCTTCGGTGTGGCCGACGACGAACTCGAGGTGGCGATCCAGGTCTTCCACGTGCGTGGCGGGCGGATCCGCGGCCAGCGCGGGTGGGTGGCCGAGAAGGTGCACGAGGATCTGCCCGGCATCATCGAGCACCTCCTGCAGCGCGTCTACGGCGGCGAGACCGGTGAGACCCCGCCTCGCGAGGTGCTCGTCCCCGTGCTGCCCGACGACCACGTGGCGCTGAGCGGGTGGCTCGCCGAGCAACGCGGGAGCGCGGTCGACCTGCGCGTCCCGCAGCGCGGCGACAAGCGGGCGCTGATGGAGACCGTGACCCGCAACGCCACCCAGGCCCTCGCCCGGCACAAGGTCGCCCGGGCCGGTGACCTGACCGCCCGCAGCCAGGCCCTCGCCGACCTCCAGGAGGCCCTCGGCCTCGACGACGCTCCGCTGCGCATCGAGTGCTACGACATCAGCCACGTCCAGGGCACCAACATCGTCGGCTCGATGGTCGTGTTCGAGGACGGGCTGCCCCGCAAGTCCGAGTACCGCCGGTTCATCGTCAAGGAGGCCCAGGACGACACCGCGGCCATGCACGAGGTGCTCACGCGCCGCTTCACCCGCCTGAAGGAAGGGATGCACCCCTCCGACACCGGCTCGGACAGCCCCACCGACCTCGAGGCCCCCACCGACCCGGGCCCGCGCCGCCGGTTCGCCTACCCACCCAACCTCGTCGTCGTCGACGGGGGCCTGCCGCAGGTCAACGCCGCGCAGCAGGTGCTCGACGAGCTCGGGATCGACGATGTTGCGCTCGTGGGCCTGGCCAAGCGACTCGAGGAGGTCTGGGTGCCCGGCGAGGAGTTTCCGATCATCCTGCCGCGCACCAGTGAGGGCCTCTACCTCCTGCAACGGGTGCGCGACGAGGCCCATCGCTTTGCCATCATCTTCCATCGTCAGCGGCGCAGCAAGGCGATGACCGCCAGCGCCCTCGACGGGATCCCCGGCCTGGGGGAATCGCGCCGCGCAGCCCTGCTGACCCACTTCGGTTCGGTCAAACGTGTCCGGGCCGCGTCCACGGTCGAACTGCAGGAGGTCAGCGGCATCGGCCCAGCCCTGGCCGACGCGATCGCCGCACACTTGGCAGAATCGACCCCGACCGCCCCGACCATCAACCTCACCACTGGTGAGGTGATCGACGTGGCCGACCGCGGCCCTGAGGTCGGCCACGACAACCCCATCACCACCGACCCCCCACCAATCCGGGACACCCCGGAGGAGGCGAGCAACCAGCCATGACCGAGGGCCCCGCCCAGCGACGCCTGGAGATCACCGAGGACACCCCGACCGGGCTCATTCCCACCTTCTCCACCCACGACCAGCGATTCCCCAGGGTCGAGTTCGTCATCATCACCGGGATGAGCGGTGCCGGCCGCTCCACCGCCGCGAAGGTGCTCGAGGACGGCGGGTGGTATGTCATCGACAACCTCCCACCGCAGCTGTTGACCAACGCCGCCGACCTCGCCGTGGGCATCCAGTCCGCCACGCCGGGGGAGTCGATCGTGCGGGTGGCCGTCGTCGTCGACGTGCGGTCGCGGAACTTCTTCTCCTCCCTCGACGGCGAACTCACCCGCCTGGTGCGAGCCGGGTGGCGCCCGCATCTGGTGTTCCTCGACGCCACCGACGAGGCGTTGGTCCGCCGTTTCGAGAGCGTGCGCCGGCCCCATCCGCTGCAGGGCGAGGGCCGACTGCTCGACGGGATCCATGCCGAGCGCGAGACCTTGGCGCACGTCCGGTCCCGGGCAGACGTCATCATCGACACCTCCGGGCTCAACGTGCACCAACTCGCGCGCAAGATCGCCCCGATGTTCACGCCGACCAAACGGCACCGGATCCGCATGGCCGTCGTCTCGTTCGGGTTCAAGTACGGAGTCCCGCTCGATGCCGACTTCGTGTTCGACATGCGGTTCCTGCCCAACCCGTACTGGGTGCCCGAACTGCGCGCGCACACCGGGCGCGATCAGGCCGTGGCAGAGTTCGTCATGAGGCAGGAGGGGGCGATGGAGTTCCTCGAGCGCGTCGAGCACCTCCTCGAACCCGTCGTCGCCGGGTACGTGCGAGAGGAGCGCCGTTACGTCACCGTCGCGGTCGGGTGCACCGGGGGCAAACACCGCTCCGTGGCCATGGCCGAGGCACTGACCGAACGACTGCGCAACGACGACACCGCGACGTTCGTCGTGCACCGTGACCTGGGGCGGGAGTGACCAGCCCGAAGGTGGTGGCCCTCGGCGGCGGACATGGGCTCTACGCCTCGCTCTCCGCGCTCCGACTCGTCACCGAGGACGTGACCGCCGTCGTCACCGTCGCCGACAACGGCGGCTCCAGCGGACGACTCCGGGAGGACTTCGACGTCCTGCCCCCGGGGGACCTGCGCATGGCCCTGTCGGCGCTGTGCGACGACTCCGAGTGGGGGCACACGTGGCGCGACGTGCTGCAGCACCGATTCTCCGGCGACGGGGAACTGTCGGGGCACGCGCTGGGCAACCTGCTCATCGTCGCGCTGTGGCAGCTCAACCCCGACCCGGTGACCGGACTCGATCTCGTCGGGAGCCTGCTCAATGCCAGGGGCCGGGTGCTGCCGATGGCGTCGGTGCCGCTGAGCATCCAGGCCGAGGTCGCCGGGCTCGACCCCGATGACCCCGACGCCAGCACGACCGTGACGGGGCAGGTGGCCGTCGCTCGGGCTCGCGGCCGAGTCGAGTCCATCGAACTCATCCCGCCGGATCCGCCCGCGTGCGGGGAGGCCATCGACGCCGTGCGTGGCGCCGACTGGCTCGTGTTCGGGCCCGGGTCGTGGTTCACGTCCGTCCTGCCGCACCTGCTCGTGCCGGAGCTGCGCGATGCCATCGTCGAGACGACGGCGCGGCGGATGATCGTGCTCAACCTCGAACTCAACACCGCCGAGACGTTCGGCTTCACCGCCGAGCAGCACCTGTCCGTGCTCGCCGAGCAGGCTCCCGGCATCCGGTTCGATGTCGTCCTGGCCGATCCGAGCGTCGTCGAGGATGAGGATTCGCTGCGCGCCGCTGCCGCCGCGCTTGGCGCCGAACTCGTCATCCAACCGGTGAGACGACGCGGGCGGATCCGGGTTCACGACTCCCTGCGTTTGGCGGCGGCCCTGGCGGACATCCTCACCTGAACGCTGTGCCCGTGGTCCCGATCCTCACCGGCTCGGGACCACTCGGCGTGTCGGAGGTGCGATCATGGTCGCCATGGCCATGACTGCACAGGTGAAGGACGAGCTCAGCCGTCACGAGGTGACGAAGACCTGCTGCCGCAAGTCCGAGGTCGCCACGGTGCTCCGTTTCGCCGGCGGGCTGCACATCGTGGGCGGGCGGATCGTCGTCGAGGCCGAGTTGGGCACCGCCCAGGCCGCGCGGCGGCTGCGCCGTGAACTTGCCGAGCTGTACGGCCACCAGACCGAACTGCTCGTGCTCGCGGCCAGTGGCATCCGCAAGGGCAGCCGCTACGTCGTCCGGGTGCCGCAGGACGGGCAGACGTTGGCCCGCCAGACCGGACTCATCGACGGGCGTGGCCACCCGGTGCGTGGGCTGCCGCCCAAGGTCGTCGGGTCGGGCACCTGCTGCGCCGAGGCCGCTTGGCGCGGCGCCTTCATCGCCCACGGCTCGTTGACCGAGCCGGGCCGCAGCTCTGCGCTGGAGATCACCTGCCCCGGCCCGGAGGCCGCGTTGGCACTGGTCGGCGCGGCCCGCCGACTCGGGATCGCGGCCAAGGCCCGGGAGGTGCGTGGGGTCGACCGGGTCGTCATCCGGGACGGGGACGCCATCGGCGCCATGCTCACCCGCCTCGGCGCCCACGACGCGGTGCTGGCCTGGGAGGAACGTCGGATGCGCCGAGAGGTGCGGGCCACCGCCAATCGCCTGGCCAACTTCGACGACGCGAACCTACGACGCTCCGTTCGGGCCGCCGTCTCGGCCGGTGCCCGGGTCGAGCGAGCGATGGAGATCCTCGGGGACGACGTGCCGCCGCACCTCGTCGAGGCCGGTCGGCTGCGCATCGAACACAAGCAGGCCTCTCTCGAGGAGCTCGGCCAGCTCGCCGAGCCGCCCATGACCAAGGACGCCGTCGCCGGGCGCATCCGGCGCCTGCTGGCCATGGCCGACAAGCGTGCCGATGAACTGGGCATCCCCGACACCGAGGCCGGTCTGACCCCCGAGATGCTCGACGGCTGATCCGGGGCACGGCCCTGGCCACGACAAACGCAGGGGGCGGGTCCTGCCGCGCCGGTGTCCACCCAATAGGCTGGTGCCAAGGCCGCTGGCCGGCGGCCGTTTCACCGTCTGGAAGGCACAGGACACCATGACCGTTCGTGTAGGTATCAATGGCTTCGGCCGCATCGGTCGCAACTTCTTCCGCGCCGTCGTCGCCTCGGGTGCCGACATCGAGATCGTCGGCGTCAACGACCTGACCGACAACAAGACGCTCGCACACCTGCTCAAGTACGACTCGATCCTTGGTCGCTTCCCCGGTGAGGTGACCTACGACGAGACGTCCATCACCGTCGACGGCAAGTCCTTCGCCGCGATGGCCGAGACCGACCCGGCCAAGCTGCCGTGGGGCGACCTCGGTGCCGACATCGTCATCGAGTCGACCGGTCGCTTCACCGACGCGACCAAGGCCAAGGCCCACATTGAGGCCGGTGCCAAGAAGGTCATCATCTCCGCTCCGGCGAAGAACGAGGACGTCACCATCGTCATGGGCGTCAACGACGACTCGTACGACCCGGCCGCGCACTCGATCATCTCCAACGCGTCCTGCACGACGAACTGTCTGGCCCCGATGGCCAAGGCGCTCAACGACGGCCTGGGCATCAACAAGGGTCTGATGACGACGATCCACGCGTACACCGCCGACCAGAACCTCCAGGACGGTCCGCACAAGGATCTGCGTCGCGCCCGCGCGGCCGCCCTGAACATCGTGCCGACCACGACCGGTGCGGCCAAGGCCGTCGCCCTCGTGCTGCCCGAGCTCAAGGGCCGCCTCGACGGCTTCGCCCTGCGCGTGCCGGTGCCGACCGGTTCGGCGACCGACCTCACCTTCGAGGCCGCCCGAGAGACCACCGTCGAGGAGGTCAACGCCATCGTCAAGGCCGCCGCCGAGAGCACGATGAAGGGCTTCCTGACCTACACCGAGGACGACATCGTCTCCAAGGACATCGAGACCGACCCGGCCTCGTGCATCTTCGACGCCGGCCTGACCCGCGTCAACGGCAACCAGGTCAAGGTCGTCGGCTGGTACGACAACGAGTGGGGCTACTCCAACCGTCTCGTCGACCTGACCGCCCTGGTCGGCTCGAAGCTCTGATCCGACCCCACCACAAGGAAGGCACAGACCCGTGACCACGATCGCCGATCTGGGTGACCTGCGCGGCAAGCGCGTCCTCGTCCGAAGCGACCTCAACGTCCCGCTCGACGGCGACGTCATCACCGACGACGGTCGGATCCGTGCGTCCGTGCCGACCATCACGGCCCTGTCCGAGGCGGGCGCACGCGTCATCGTGTGCGCCCACCTCGGACGGCCCAAGGGTGCCCCGGACCCGCAGTATTCCCTGCAGCCCGTGGTGGGCCGTCTGGGTGAACTCCTGGGCCGGCCAGTCACCTTCGCCACCGACACTGTCGGTGAGTCCGCGCAGGCGGCCGTCGCGGCGATGGCCGACGGCGACGTCGTCCTGCTGGAGAACCTGCGCTTCAACCCTGGCGAGACGAGCAAGGACGAGGCGGAGCGCGGTGCGTTCGCCGACCAGCTCGCCGCCTTGGCCGATGCCTACGTCTCGGACGGCTTCGGCGTCGTCCACCGCAAGCAGGCCTCCGTCTATGACATCGCCACCCGGCTGCCATCGGCCATGGGCGGTCTCGTCCAGGCCGAGGTCGAGGTGCTCAAGCAGCTCACCGAGGACCCGAAGCGCCCGTACGCCGTCGTGCTCGGCGGGGCCAAGGTCGCCGACAAGCTCGCGGTCATCGACAACCTCATGAAGACCGCCGACCGCCTGCTCATCGGCGGTGGGATGCTCTTCACCTTCCTCAAGGCCCAGGGCCACGAGGTGGGCACGTCCCTGCTCGACGAGGAGAAGGTCGCCACCTGCGCCGAGTACCTCGAGCGTGCCACAGCCGCCGGTGTCGAGATCGTCCTGCCGGTCGACATTGTCGTGGCGCCCGACTTCTCCGACGCCGGCCCGGTTCAGGTCGTCGCCGCCGACGCGATCCCGGCCGACCAGATGGGCCTGGACATCGGCCCGGAGAGCGCGAAGCTGTACGCCGAGAAGCTCGCCGACTGCCAGACGGTGTTCTGGAACGGCCCGATGGGCGCATTCGAGATGGCTCCGTTCGCCGACGGTACGAAGGCCGTGGCCCAGGCGCTCGTCGAGGCGACCGCGAACGGTGCCCTGACCGTCGTCGGTGGCGGCGACTCCGCCGCAGCGGTGCGTCAGCTCGGGTTTGCCGATGACCAGTTCACCCACATCTCCACCGGTGGCGGTGCCTCCCTCGAGTACCTCGAGGGCAAGGAACTGCCCGGTGTCGCCGTCCTGACGAAGGGCAACTGACATGGCGCGCACCCCCCTCATGGCGGGCAACTGGAAGATGAACCAGGACCACCTCCAGGCGGTCCACCTCGTACAGAAGCTCGACTGGACCCTCAAGGACGGCAAGTTCGACTTCGAGGACGTCGAGGTGGCCGTGCTGCCCCCGTTCACCGACCTGCGCAGCGTCCAGACCGTCGTCGAGGCCGACAAGCTTGGGATCGCCTACGGCGGGCAGGACCTGTCGGTGCACGACTCCGGCGCCTACACCGGCGAGATCTCCGGCGCCTTCCTCGCCAAGCTGGGCTGCACCTACGTCGTCATCGGCCACTCGGAGCGTCGTGAGCATCACCACGAGTCCGACGAGTTGCTCAACGCGAAGGTGCAGGCAGCCTACCGTCACGGCCTGACGCCCATCCTCTGCTGCGGGGAGGGCCTTGACGTGCGCAAGGCAGGCGGCCAGGTCGCCCATGTCCTCGCCCAGATCGAGGCCGACCTCGCCGGCATTCCGGCCGAGCAGGCGGCCACGATCGTCATCGCCTACGAGCCGATCTGGGCCATCGGCACCGGTGAGGTCGCTACCCCAGAGGACGCGCAGGAGGTGTGCGCGGCCATTCGTGCCAAGCTCGCCGAGCTGTACTCCGACGACCTGGCCGACAAGGTCCGCATCCTCTACGGAGGTTCGGTCAAGTCCGGCAACGTCGCGGCCATCATGGCCAAGGAGGACGTCGACGGTGCCCTCGTCGGCGGCGCCTCGCTCGATGCCGAGGAGTTCGCCACAATCGCGCGTTTCAAGGAGCACGCGATCTGATCACCCCCGCGCACCGCGCGGACATCAACGCAGAGCGCTCGGGTTCGGGGGTATCCTGACCCGAGCGCTCTCCCGTGGAAGGAACCTTCGTGGACGCAGTCCGTATTGCCCTGCAGGTTGTTCTGGTCGCCTCCGGCCTGATCCAGACGCTGCTGATCCTGTTGCACAAGGGCAAGGGCGGTGGCGTCTCCGACATGTTCGGTGGCGGTATCTCGACGTCCGTGGGTTCGTCCTCCGTCGCCGAGCGGAACCTGACCCGTTTCACGGTCATCATCGCCCTGATCTGGGTCGTCTCGATCGTGGGCATCGGCCTGATCGATCGCTTCGACGCCTGAGACCGCACACACATCCACACCGCCCGCGCGTCGACGCCCGGGCAATGCTGAAAGGACACATCCGTCATGGCAGGTGGTAACGCCATCCGCGGCAGCCGCGTCGGTGCCGGCCCCATGGGGGAGGCCGAGCGCGGCGACGCGGCCCCCAAGGTCACCGTGTCCTACTGGTGCGCCAACGGCCACGTGACCCGACCCTCGTTCGCGCGCGAGCAGGGGCTCGTCATCCCCGAGACGTGGGACTGCCCGCGGTGCGGGTTCCCGGCCGGCCAGGACCAGGAGAACCCGCCCGGTCCGCCGAAGGCCGAGCCGTACAAGACGCACTTGGCCTATGTGAAGGAGCGTCGTAGCGACGACGAGGGTCAGGCGCTGCTCGAGGAGCGCCTCGGCGAACTCCGCGACCGGGGTCTCATCCAGTAACGCCGGCCGCGGCCGCGTCGACGAGCCAGCACGTGGCCTCGCGGCCGCGCACCTGGGCAGCCGAACTGCGCTCCGGATCGGCGCCGTCCAGGCCGAGGCGAACCGCCTCGGCCTTGTCGTTCCCGGACACGAGGAACCACACCTGCCGGGTGTTGCGCAACGCCTCGAACGTCAAGGACACGCGCGTCGGCGGGGGTTTGGGGGAGTCGTGCACCGCCACGACCAGGCCCGCGGCCTGCTGCTGCGGGTGGCCGGGGAACAGTGAGGCCACGTGGCCGTCCGGGCCGACACCCAACATGACGACGTCGAAGAACGGCGCGTCACCCGTGCCGTACCCCGCCCGCCCGAGCTCGGCGGCGTAGTCGCTCGCCGCCTGCTCCGCATCGGCCGTGGCGCCGACCGGGGCCGGTGCCATGACGTGCACGCGTGCGGGGTCGACCGGCACGTGGTCGATCAGTGCCTCCCGGGCCTGGACCTCGTTCCGCTCGGGGTCCCCACCGGGCAGCACCCGCTCGTCGCCCCACCACAGGTCGACCCGAGCCCAGTCGATGGCCGACGCGCCCGGCTGGGTGCGCAGGGCGGCGAGGGAGGCCGCACCCATCGACCCGCCGGTCAGGACGAGCTGGGCCACACCGCGCTCCGCCTGCGCGTCGAGGATGGCGGTGAGCAACCGCGCTCCGACGGCTGCTGACAACGCCGCCTTGTCCGGGTGGACGACGGGCATCTCAGGCATCGGCACCGTCGACCATCTCGGCATGGTGGTCGTGCTTGATGCTCTTGGCGGCCTCTCGCATCGCCCGGATCGCGTCGTCGCGACTGAGGGTGAGGCCGAGATCGGCCGCCTCCTTCGCCGACAGCGAGGTCGCCTTCGACACCTTCTTCAGACCCCGCGTGAGGCTTTCGCCGTAGACATCGTCCGGGTCGAGTCGGCGCAGCTCCTCGGCCAGGCATTCGGCGTCGGTGCGGTGGGCCAGCGAGATCAGCCGGGCCGGCTGCTGCGGGGCGAGCATCGTGGCCGTGTCACCCTCGGGTCGCAGCAGGTCGATCGGTCCGGAGTCCCGTTCGAGCCGGACGCCGAGGACGCCCGACCCGCCGTCCGTGCGCGCCAAGGTGGCGGAGGCACCGAGCGTGAGGCTCAACCAGCCGACCAGAAGGTCGGCCGACGGCGAGTCACTCGCGCCCACGACGGTCACCGGCTCGTGCGGCGGCTGGTCCAGGGCCGAGGCGAGCAGGCCCCGCCAGCGGGTGATGCGACCCCATGCGAGGTCGGTGTCCCCGCCGACGTACGTCGCCGCCCGCTTCACGAGGGCCTGATGCGGGTTCTTGGCGGTGGCGGCATCGGTGATGCGGCGCTGGGCCATCGCCCCGATCGGGTCCTCGGCCACCGACGACGGCGCCTCCGACGGCCACCACGCCACGACGGGGGAGTCGGGCAACAGGAACGGGGTGACGACCGACTGGGGATGCCCCGCCAGTTGGCCGTACAGGCGCATGACGACCATCTCCGAGGCGCCGGCGTCACCGCCGAGCCGGATCTGCGCGTCGAGGCGGGTCTTGCCCCGCTTGGTCCCCGCGATGACGCAGACGATGCGGCTGGGGTGTTGCCGCGTCGCCTGGCCGGCCACCTCGAGGGCGTGGTCGGCGCAGTCCTCGTCGGCGACGGTGATGAGGGTCAGAACACGCCCCAGGGCCATCGACCCGGTGTTCTCGCGAAGCCGGACCAGGCGCTTGCTGACGTCGGTGGTCGTGGTGTTCGGCAGATCGACGATCATGGCACTCTCCAGTGACGTCCCTCGCGGGCGAGCATGTCGTGAGCGGACTGGGGGCCCCAGCCACCGGCCGGGTACTGGTCGAGGGGCTCCGTGTGGGCGGCCCAGTATTCCTCGATCGGGTCGAGGATCCGCCAGGAGAGCTCGACCTCCTCGTGCCGGGGGAAGAGCGGCGGATCACCGAGCAGGACGTCGAGGATCAGGCGCTCGTACGCCTCGGGGGAGGACTCGGTGAAGGCCCGGCCGTAACCGAAGTCCATCGAGACGTCACGCACCTCCATCTGCGACCCGGGGACCTTCGCCCCGAAGCGCAGCGTGACCCCCTCGTCGGGCTGGACGCGGATGACGACCGCGTTCTGACCGAGCTCCTCGGTGGCCGTCTGCTCGAAGGGCAGGTGCGGTGCCTTCTTGAACACGACGGCGATCTCGGTGGCGCGTTTGCCGAGGCGCTTGCCGGTGCGCAGGTAGAACGGCACCCCGGCCCACCGTCGCGTGTTGATCTCGAGGCGCACCGCCGCGAACGTCTCCGTCGTCGATCCCGGCGCCACCCCGGTCTCGTTGAGGTAGCCGAGCACCTGCTCCGCGCCCTGCCAGCCGGCCGCATACTGGCCCCGAGCCGTGGCGGCGCCGAGGTCGTCGGGCAGTTGCACGGCCGCGAGGACCTTCTCCTTCTCGGCCCGCAGGTGGTCGGCCGCAAACGAGAGCGGCTCCTCCATCGCGGTCAGCGCGAGCAGCTGCAGCAGGTGGTTCTGGATGACGTCCCGCGCCGCGCCCACCCCGTCGTAATACCCCGCGCGGCCACCGATGCCGATGTCCTCGGCCATGGTGATCTGCACGTGGTCGATGTTCTGGGCGTTCCAGATCGGTTCGAAGATCTGGTTGGCGAACCGCAGTGCCAGCAGGTTCTGGACCGTCTCCTTGCCCAGGTAGTGGTCGATGCGGAACACCGAGTCGGGCGGGAAGACGGACTCGACGGTCGCGTTCAGCTCCTGGGCGCTGGCCAGATCGTGACCGAACGGCTTCTCGATGACGACGCGTCGCCACGCTCCGTTGCCGCCCGTGGACAGGCCCGAGCGCTCCAACTGCTGGAGCACCTGGGAGAACGACGCCGGGGGGATCGACAGGTAGAACGCGTGGTTGCCGCCGGTGCCGCGGGTCTCGTCCAGCTCCTTGACGGTCTTGGCGAGGAGGTCGAAGGCGGCGTCATCCTCGAAGGTTCCCGGCACGAAGCGGATGCCCTCGGCCAGTGTGCGCCACACCTCCTCCCGAAAGGGGGTGCGGGCATGCTGCTTGATGGAGTCGTGGACGATCTCGCCGAAGTCCTGATCGGCCCAGTCGCGTCGGGCGAACCCGACGAGGGAGAAGCCCGGCGGGAGCAGGCCCCGGTTGCCCAGATCGTAGATCGCCGGCATCAACTTCTTGCGGGCCAGGTCACCGGTCACGCCGAACATGACCATCGAGCATGGCCCTGCGATGCGGGGCAGCCGCTTGTCGCTGGGGTCCCGGAGCGGGTTGACCCACTCCGTCTGGGATCCGCGGCTCATGCCGGCTGGTTCGCCTTCTCCAGGTTGGCCTGCAGCTCGTCGAGCAACTGCTGCCATGAGGCGCTGAACTTCTCGACACCCTCACGCTCGAGCTGGGCGGTGACGTCGGCGTACGAGACACCGAGCCGCTCGAGGGCGTCCATGATCGCGCTGGACTCGACGAAGGTGTTCGCGACCGTGTCGCCGGTGATCTCACCGTGGTCGGCAACCGCGTCGAGCGTCTTCTCCGGCATGGTGTTGACCGTGTTCGGCGCCACGAGTTCGGTGACGTACAGGGTGTCCGGGTAGTCCGGGTTCTTCACGCCCGTCGAGGCCCACAGCGGACGCTGCTCGTGCGCCCCGTCGTCGGCCAACGACCGCCAGCGCGGAGTGGAGAAGACCTCTTCGTAGGCGTGGTACGCCAGACGGGCGTTGGCCACCCCGGACGTCCCACGCAGCGCCAGCGCCTCCTGAGAACCGATGGTGGTCAGTCGTGCGTCGACCTCGGTGTCCATGCGGGAGACGAAGAAGGAGGCGACCGACCGGATCGTCGACAGGTCGATGCCGTTCTTCTGCGCGGTCTCGAGCCCGAGCAGGTAGGCGTTCATGACCCCGCGGTAGCGGTCCAGCCCGAAGATCAGGGTGACATTGACGCTGATGCCGCTGCCCAGCACCTGGGTGATCGCCGGCAGACCCTCGGTCGTGGCCGGGATCTTGATGAGCAGGTTCGGCCGGTCGACCCGCTCCCACAGTTCCTTGGCCTGGGCCACGGTGCCGGCGGTGTCGTGCGCCAAGCGCGGGTCCACCTCGATCGAGACGCGACCATCCAGGCCGCCGGTGGCGTCGTACACCGGGCGCAGCACGTCACAGGCCTCCTGGACGTCCTGCGTGGTGATGGCGAACACGGCCGTGTCGACGTCGGCGCCCTGTGCGGCGAGTTCGCCGACCTGCTCGGCGTACGACTCTCCGTCGGACAGCGCGTTCTGGAAGATCGTCGGGTTGGTGGTCACCCCGACGACCCCCTTGTTCGCGATCAGTGTGGCCAGGCCACCCCCACGGATACGTTCGCGGGACAGGTCATCGAGCCAGATCGAGACCCCAGCATCGGCCAGGGCGTTCAGCGCGGCATTCTCAGTCATGGTCACTCCAAGGGGGTTGAGGTGGCGGCCAATGACCGCCGGGCGGTGATCCGTGGGGGTGGTGGGTTCAGGCGTGGGTGCCGGCGGCCTCGATCGACGCGTGGGCCGCGGCGACGACGTTCTCGACGGTGAAGCCGAACTCGGTGAAGAGCACCGATCCCGCGGCGGAGGCGCCGAAGTGCTCGATGCTCAGGATGCGGCCGGCGTCGCCGACCAGGTCATGCCAGCCCTGGGCGACCCCGGCCTCGACCGAGACGCGGGCGCGGACCGCGGGCGGCAGCACCTCGTCGCGGTACTCCGGCGACTGGCGGTCGAACCATTCGCGCGACGGCACGGAGACGACGCGGGTACCGATCCCGGCGGCCTCGAGCTCGGTCCGCGCGTCGACGGCCAGGTGCACCTCGGAGCCGGTGGCCAGCAGGATGACCTGCGGGGTCGGCGTCGAGGACTCGGCCAGGACGTACGCGCCCTTGATCGCGCCCTGCGCCGAGGCGTAGACCGACCGGTCGAGCGTCGGCAGGTTCTGCCGCGACAGGGCCAGGCCCGTCGGGTGGGCGTTGCGCAGGATCTGGCCCCACACCACGGAGGTCTCGTTGGCGTCCGCCGGGCGGACGACGTCCAGGCCCGGCATGGCCCGCAGCGACGCGAGGTGCTCGATCGGCTGGTGGGTCGGGCCGTCCTCGCCCAGGCCGACGGAGTCGTGGGTCCACACGAACGTCACCGGCAACTGCTGGATCGCGGCCAGGCGCACGGCCGGGCGCATGTAGTCGGAGAAGACGAGGAACGTCCCGCCGTAGGGACGGGTCAGACCCTCGAGCGCGATGCCGTTGAGGATCATCCCCATGGCGTTCTCACGGATGCCGAAGTGCAGCGTGCGACCGTACGGCCCGCCCTGCCACGTGGCCGTCTGGTGCTCGGTGGGCACGAACGACGGCTCGCCCTTCATTGTCGTGTTGTTCGACCCAGCGAGGTCGGCCGAACCGCCCCATAACTCGGGCATGACGGGGGCCAGGGCGTTGAGCACCGTGCCGGAGGCTGCCCGGGAGGCGACGCCCTTCTCACTGGCCTCGAACGTCGGCAGGGCCGCGTCGAGGTCGGCGGGCAGTTCCCCGGCCAGCAGGCGGTCCAGCAGCGCGGCCGCGTCGACGTTCGCGGTGCGCCATGCCTGGTAGCGCTCCTCCCATTGGGCGTGGGCGGTGGCGCCCCGCTCGGCGGCGACCTTGCGGGTGTGGGTCAGGACCTCGTCCTCGACCGCGAACGACTGCTCCGGGTCGAAGCCCAGCAGGGTCTTGGTCGCGGCGATCTCGTCGGCCCCGAGGGCCGCGCCGTGGGAGGCGCCGGTGTCCTGGGCGGTCGGGGCAGGCCAGGCGATGATCGTGCGCAGGACGATCAGGGTCGGCTTGCCCTGGGTTGCCTTGGCCTCGTGGCAAGCGGCCAGCAGCGCGTCGACGTCCTCGACGTACGCCGCTCCGTCGCCGTTCTTGCGCCAGTCGACGGTGATGGTGTGCCAGCCGTAGGCCTCGTACCGCTTGGCCACGTCCTCGCTGAAGGAGACGTTCGTGTCGTCCTCGATCGAGATGCGGTTCTGGTCGTAGATGACCGTGAGGTTGTCGAGCTGCTGGTGCCCGGCCAGGGACGAGGCCTCCGAGGCCACACCCTCCTGGAGGTCGCCGTCGGAGGCGAGTACCCAGATGTGGTGGTCGAACGGCGACTCACCGGCGGGCGCCTGCGGGTCGAGCAGTCCGCGCTGGCGGCGCTGGGCCATGGCCATGCCGACCGAGGAGGCCAGACCGGAGCCGAGCGGCCCGGTGGTGATCTCGACGCCGGGGGTGTGTTTGACCTCGGGGTGGCCCGGGGTGAGCGAGCCCCACGTGCGCAGCGACTCGAGGTCACGCAGCTCCAGCCCGAGACCGTTGAGGTAGAGCTGGATGTACTGGGTCAGCGAGGAGTGCCCGCAGGAGAGAACGAAACGGTCACGGCCGAGCCAAGCGACGTCGGCCGGGTCGTATGTCATGACGGACTGGTACAGGAGGTATGCCACGGGGGCCAGGCTCATCGCCGTACCCGGGTGACCGTTGCCGGTTTTCTGGACGGCATCGGCGGCGAGGAGTCGGGCGGTGTCGACGGCGCGAACATCGAGGTCGCTCCAGCCGGCCTGCGTCGCCACGGGCAACGGCAGGGTGGTCGAGCGGGTCGTCGCACTGTGGTCACGGGTGGTCGTCAACGTGTTCTTCTTTCTGGGGGAGCGCCGCGCCCCGGCAGTTCCGGAGTCATCCACCCCGCAGCCTAGTCACCCAGGCTGACAATGGGGTATCAGACATTCGCGCGCTCCACGATACGATGATCGTTGACCTTGCCACCCGCCCCTCGGCCGTGCGTGGCACCCTGCGAACCCAGAGGCATCGTGACTGCAGTCGAGTCGACCACGGACACCCAGGTGGGCCCCGCGCAGCGTTGGCGTCGGACGGTGCGCAATTACATTGCACTGACCAAGCCGCGCATCATCGAGTTGCTGCTCGTCACGACGGTGCCGGTGATGTTCTTGGCGGAGCGCGGTGTCCCGTCGCTGTGGCTCGTCGTGGCGACCCTCATTGGTGGCTCGCTCAGCGCCGGGGCGGCGAACACCTTCAACATGGTCTACGACCGGGACATCGACGCGAAGATGGCCCGCACGGCGCACCGCCCCCTGGTCACCGGTGAGGTGAGCCCGCGCGCGGCCACGATCTTCGGGTTCGTGCTGACGATCGCCTCGACGGTGTGGCTGTGGGCCTTCGTCAACCCGCTCTCGGCGATGATGTCGCTGCTCGCGATCGTGCTCTACGCCGTCGGCTACACGATGATCCTCAAGCGCCGCACCGACCAGAACATCGTCTGGGGCGGCATCGCCGGGTGCATGCCGGTGCTCATCGGCTGGTCGGCCGTGACGAACTCGCTCGACTGGCCCGCGCTGATCCTCTTCCTCGTCATCTTCTTCTGGACCCCGCCGCACTACTGGCCGCTGTCGATGCGGTTCAAGGAGGACTACGCCAACGCCGAGGTCCCCATGCTGCCGGTGACCGCGTCGATGACCAAGGTGTCCACCCAGGTCGTGCGGTACGCGTGGCTCATGGTCCTCACCTCGCTGACGCTCATCCCCGTGGCCCCAATGGGCTGGATCTACACGATCGGGGCGCTGCTCTCCGGCGGGCTGTTCCTGGCCGAGGCGCACCGCCTGCACGCCGCGGCCAAGCGCGACGCTCCGCAGCGTGAACTGCGCCCCATGCGGCTGTTCCACTACTCGATCAGCTATGTGACCATCCTCTTCCTCGGGGTGGCCATCGACCCGCTGCTCTACCTGCCGTTGCCCGGCCTGAACTGACCGCCCGCCCGGTCACCGGCGACCGGGCCGACGGAGCGTCGTTCAGGCTCGTTGGCCGGAGCGGTCACGCAGGCCCATCATCCCGTAGACCAGGGCAACGACCAGCGCCGCGGCGCCGGCCATGTGCAGGACGACCAGCCCCTCTGGCAGCTTGGTCAGGTACTGCACGTACCCGATGACGCCCTGGATCAGGGTGACGAACATGACGACCCCCCAGGCTCGGACCGGGCGACGGTCGGTGCCGGTCAGCGTGGTGGCCAGGAGCATGGCGGCCACGAGCCCGACGAAGAGCATGACCGCATCGGCGTGCAGCCACGAGATGGTCCGCGGATCGAAGCCGAAGCGGGCCGGGTCGTCGGCGTCGCCGGAGTGCGGGCCGGAACCGGTGACCACGGTCCCCAGGACGATGACGAGGGCGCCCACGGCGCTGGTGAGCCACCCGGCCTGGACGACCAGCCGCGGCACCAGCAGCCGGGGCGTGGCGCTCGTCTCGAACACGTGGAACCAGACGTAGGCGGACAGGGCCACGATCGCCGCCGACTGCAGGAAGTGGAAGGCGACGGTGATCGGGTGCAGCCCGAGCAGCACGGTGATTCCGCCGGCGATGGCCTGGGAGGCGACCCCGCCGAGCACGAGCCACGCCGGGATGGTCAGCGACCGGCGGCGGTCGCTGTGGCGATAGACCTCGATGATCAACCAGATGGCCAGGAAGCCGACCAGACCGGTCAGGGTGCGGTTGCCGAACTCGACGTATTTGTGCCAGCCCTCGGCCTGCTCCACGGTCGGCACGTAACTGCCGGGGGTGCACTGCGGCCACGTCGAACAGCCCAGACCCGACCCGGTGACCCGCACCACCCCGCCGGTGATGATGATCATCACCTCGGCGAGCAGGTTGAGCAGCGCGGCCCAGCGCAGCGTGGCCGGAACTCGGCTGCGCGTCGGGGAGATCGGGGCGGTGGCGGTGGCATTCACGCGGACCCACGCTACCGCCCGGCCGTGGGACCACCTCAACGGCTCCATGCTCGGGTGGTCGCGGTCAGTCCCGCCAGCGGAACGTGCGGATGGCCCACAGGGTGAAGAGCGCGCCCCACACGATGAGGACCAGGTGGGACATCCACGGCCACGAGCCGTGCAGAAGCGGTGCCCGCATGCCGTCGCCCAGGGCCGCCGAGGGCGACCACCGCACGATGTGCGATACCCCCGCGGGCAGGGTGTCGACCGGCAGCAGCACCCCGCCGAGGCCGAGCAGCAGTACCCAGACGAGATTGGCCAGAGCCAGCACCGCCTCGGCCCGCATCCATCCGGCGAACGCGAGGGCCAACGCGACGAAGCACCACGCGCCGAGCACGAGGGTGACCAGTGCGGCGGGCACCCCGATCCAGCGTGGGTGCCAGCCGAGCGCGAGCCCGAGGGCACCGAGCACGACGGTCTGCAGGGCCAGGACCACCAGCACCCCACCGGCGCGGCCGAGAAGCAGACCGCTGCGACCCAGCGGGGTGGTGCCGAGGTAGCGCAGCACGCCGTAGCGACGATCGAAGCCGGTCTGGATGGCCTGTCCGGTGAAGGCCGTGGAGATCACGGCGAGCGCCAGGGTGCCAGGTGCGGCCACGTCGATCCGTCGGTCTGGCCCGAGGTCCGGGTACGAGGCGTACGTCAGCGCGACCAGGGCCAGCGCCGGCAGGACCAGCGCGACGAGCAACTGCTCACCGTTGCGGAGCAGGATCCCGGCCTCGAACCGGGCCTGGGCCAGGGCGCGGGTCAGGAACGGCGCCGGTGCGGGGGTCGTGCTCACGAAGGGCTCCAGGTCAATGAGAAGTACGCGTCCTCGAGGCTGCGGTCGCCGGCCACCTGAGCCGGCGTGCCGTCCGCGACGACCCGGCCACGGTGGACGATGACGATCCGGTCCGCCAGTCGCTCGGCCTCCTCGAAGGAGTGCGTGGTCACGACCACGGCCGCCCCGCGTGCGGCCGTGTCCTGGATCAGCGACCACACCTCGCGGCGGGCGTGCGGATCGAGCCCGGCCGAGGGTTCGTCGAGGAAGGCGACGTCCGGTCGGGCCAGCAGGGCGGCCGCGAGGGCGACCCGCTGACGCTGACCACCGGAGAGCCGTCGCACGGGCGTGGCGGCGAAGGTGTTGATCTCCAGGCGGTCGATGAGCGCGTCCACGTCGGTCGGCCCGGCGTGGAGGCGGGTGAGGTGGGAGAGCAGCCGGGCGGCCGAGACGCTTTGGGGGAGTCCGCCGTCCTGGAGCATGACTCCGACGCGGGCGCGGTGCTCCGGTCCGGCCTCCCACGGGTCGACGTCGAGCACGCGGACGGTGCCGGCGTCGGGTCGCTGCAGCCCCTCGAGGCATTCGATCATCGTCGTCTTGCCGGCGCCGTTCGGGCCGAGGACACAGGTGACGGCACCCGGGTCGGCACTCCACGAGGCGGAATCGACGGCGACGACGGCGCCGAAGGTTTTGCGCAGGTCGGTGACGCGGACGTACGGGGGCACCGGAGCAGTGTAGTGCCGCAGAATGGCCACCGATTTCACACCGGCGCGGATTTAAGTAACATGGGGCTTGTGTTTATCCAGGACCGCACCGAGGTCACCGACCCCACGGACCCCAGCGCCACGACGCGCGCTCGGGTTCTGGCGGTCGTGACCGAGCGCGGTCCGGTCAGCGCCGTCAGTGTCGCCCAGGAGCTCGGGATCACCCCGACGGCGGTCCGCCGGCACCTTGATCTGCTCCTCGAGGCCGGCACGATCGAGGTCCACCAGGCGCCGGCCGGCACCCGTGGCCGGGGGCGACCGGCGAAGTCCTTCGTCGTGGCCGAAGCCGGCCACACCGCGCTCCGCGGTGAATACGACGAACTGGCCACCGACGCGATCCGCTACCTGGCCGACACGCTCGGGCCGGCCGCGATCGAGGCGTTCGCCTCGGACCGGGTGGCCAAGATCGAGCAGCGGTACCGCGCCGAACTCGACGCGGCCGGCGACACGCCCAAGGTGCGCGCCGAGGCGTTGGTCGCGGCGCTGCGCCGCGACGGCTACGCTGCATCGGCACGACCCACCGGCACCGGCTCCGACCCCGATTCCGGCCTGGGGCTGCAGTTGTGCCAGGGCCACTGCCCGGTGCAGCACGTGGCGACGGAGTTCCCCCAGTTCTGCGATGCCGAGACCGAGGCCTTCGGGCGACTGCTGGGCGTGCACGTCCAGCGGCTGGCCACGTTGGCCCACGGCGATCATGTCTGCACGACCTTCATCCCGGCGGCGGCGCTCGGTCGCACCCCGCTCGACACCCGCCACCCGACCGACACCCCCACAGAGAGGTCCCCGCGATGACCAGCAACATCGAAGAGCTCAACCCCGGGCTCAAGGACATCGGCCGGTACGAGTACGGCTGGCACGACGCCGACACCGCCGGCGCCTCGGCGCAGCGCGGTCTGAGCGACGCAGTCGTCAATGACATCTCCGCCCGCAAGTCCGAGCCGGAGTGGATGACGAAGCTCCGGCTGAAGTCGCTGCGCCTCTTCGACAAGAAGCCCATGCCCTCCTGGGGTTCGGACCTGTCCGGCATCGACTTCCAGAACATCAAGTACTTCGTGAAGTCCACCGAGCGGCAGGCCACCTCCTGGGAGGAGCTGCCCGAGGACATCAAGAACACCTACGACAAGCTCGGCATCCCGGAGGCGGAGAAGCAGCGCCTCATCGCCGGCGTCGCCGCCCAGTACGAGTCGGAGGTCGTCTACCACCAGATCCGCGAGGACCTGGAGGAGCAGGGCGTCATCTTCGTCGACACCGACACCGGCCTACGCGAGCACGAGGACCTCTTCAAGGAGTACTTCGGCTCGGTCATCCCGCCCGGCGACAACAAGTTCGCCGCGCTGAACACGGCCGTATGGTCCGGTGGCTCGTTCATCTACGTCCCGCCGGGTGTGCACGTCGACATCCCGCTGCAGGCCTACTTCCGCATCAACACCGAGAACATGGGCCAGTTCGAGCGGACCCTGATCATCGCCGACGAGGGCTCCTACGTGCACTACGTTGAGGGCTGTACGGCGCCGATCTACAAGACCGACTCGCTGCACTCGGCCGTCGTCGAGATCATTGTCAAGAAGAACGCGCGCGTGCGCTACACGACGATCCAGAACTGGTCGAACAACGTCTACAACCTCGTCACCAAGCGCGCGACCTGCGCCGAGGGCGCGACGATGGAGTGGATCGACGGCAACATCGGTTCCAAGGTGACGATGAAGTACCCGGCCGTCTTCCTCCTGGGCGAGCACGCCAAGGGTGAGACCCTCTCGATCGCGTTCGCCGGCGAGGGCCAGCACCAGGACGCCGGGTCGAAGATGGTCCACGCGGCGCCGAACACGTCGAGCTCGATCATCTCCAAGTCCGTCGCCCGTGGCGGTGGCCGCACGTCCTACCGGGGCCTGGTTCAGGTGCTCGAGGGATCGACGAACAGCAAGAGCAACGTCGTGTGCGACGCCCTGCTTGTCGACACGATCTCGCGCTCGGACACCTACCCGTACGTGGACATCCGCGAGGACGACGTCCAGATGGGCCACGAGGCGACCGTCTCGAAGGTCTCCGAGGACCAGTTGTTCTATCTGATGTCCCGCGGCATGTCCGAGCAGGAGGCCATGGCGATGATCGTGCGTGGGTTCGTCGAGCCCATCGCACGCGAACTGCCGATGGAGTACGCCCTCGAACTCAACCGCCTCATCGAACTCCAGATGGAAGGATCCGTTGGCTGACATGAGCCTGCTCGACACCACCCCCGCTGCCCGATTGCAGCCGCAGCAGGCCAATGGCGCCAGCCCCGAAGGTCCGGTGACCTCACGTGGCGACCGGGTCACGTCCTGGGACGTCGCCGACTTCCCGACCCCGCACGGTCGCGAGGAGGAGTGGCGCTTCACGCCGGTCGACCGGATCGGCACGCTCCTCACCGAGGGTGCCACCGACGGCACACTCGTCTGGGAGACGACCCTGCCCGACGGCGTGACGCTGACGGAGATCAGCCACGAGCGGGCCCGTGAGCTCGGCGCCAAGGCGCCCGGCGACCGGCCGGCCGCCCTGGCCGTGGCCAACTCGACGGGCGCGCTGCACCTCGACATCAGCAAGGAACTCGAACTCGAGCAACCGGTTAGGGTCGTGCTCCGCGGTCAGGGCGACGCGCCGGTCTTCGGTCACGTCGTCGTCACGACCGGTCGCCACAGCCGCGCGACCGTGATCGTGGACCACCAGGGCCACGCCGAGGTCTCCGAACTCGTCTCCGTCATCACCGGCGACGGCTCGGACCTCACGTTGGTCAGCGTCCAGGACTGGGACGACACGACGCTCCACCTCTCGGAGCAGGACATCCACGTCGGTCGTGACGCGACCGTCAAGCAGATCGCCGTCACCCTCGGTGGCAAGGTGGTCCGACTGTCGACCAACGCCACCTACGCCGGGCCCGGAGGCTCGTTCGAGGGCTTTGGCGTGTACTTCGCCGATGCCGGTCAACACCTGGAGCACCGGCTGCTCGTCGACCACGAGCAGCCGCACTGCCGCTCCGAGGTCGAGTACAAGGGTGCACTGCAGGGTGAGGGTGCCCACACGGTCTGGATCGGGGATGTCCTCATCCGTGCCGCGGCCGAGGGCACCGACACCTACGAGCTCAACCGCAACCTCATCCTCACCGACGGGGCCCGCGCCGACTCGGTACCCAACCTCGAGATCGAGACCGGCGAGATTACCGGGGCCGGCCACGCCTCGACGACCGGCCGTTTCGACGACGAGCAGTTGTTCTACCTCATGAGCCGCGGCGTGCCCGAGGACGACGCCCGACGTCTGGTCGTGCGCGGCTTCTTCGCCAGCATCGTCAGCCGCATCGGGGTGCCCGAGATCATCGGTCACGTCATGTCGGTCATCGACGCCGAGCTGGAGGCCAGCCCGCTGTGAGCGAGACCAGTGAGTTCATCCGCGTCTGCGCACTGGACGAGTTGCCCGCCGAAGGCGGAGCGAAGGCGGTCATCGACGGCCGGGACGTGGCCATCGTGCGCACCGACGAGGGCGTGTTCGCGATCGACGACACCTGTACGCACGCGAACGTCTCGCTCTCCGAGGGGGAGGTCGAGGGCTGTCTCATCGAATGTTGGCTCCACGGATCGCAGTTCGACCTGCGCACCGGCGAGCCTCGCCAGTTGCCCGCCACCGTCCCGGTCGCGGTCCACCAGGTCAAGGTCGAGAACGGCGAGGTCTTCGTCGCGCTTGCCCAGAATGCGCCCGTGGTCTGAGCGACCCGCCCACCACCGCGCACCCACCACAGACGTCGAAGGAAAGAGAACGAGCAGCATGGCAACCCTGGAGATCCGCGACCTGCATGTCAGCGTCCAGACCGAGGACGGCCCCAAGGAGATCCTCAAGGGCGTCGACCTGAGCATCAAGTCCGGCGAGACCCACGCGATCATGGGCCCCAACGGCTCCGGCAAGTCGACCCTGGCCTACTCCGTGGCCGGGCACCCGAAGTACACCGTCACCTCCGGCACGATCACCCTCGACGGGGCCGACGTGCTTGCGATGAGCGTCGACGAGCGTGCCCGGGCCGGTCTGTTCCTGGCGATGCAGTACCCGGTCGAGGTGCCGGGCGTGACGGTGTCGAACTTCCTGCGCACCGCCAAGACCGCGATCGACGGCGAGGCCCCGAAGCTGCGCACGTGGGTCAAGGACGTCAAGGGCGCCATGGCCAACCTGCGCATGGACCCGGCCTTCGCCGAGCGTGACGTCAACGCCGGGTTCTCCGGTGGTGAGAAGAAGCGCCACGAGATCCTCCAGCTCGAACTGCTCAAGCCGAGCATCGCCGTGCTCGACGAGACCGACTCCGGTCTCGACGTCGACGCGCTGCGCATCGTCTCCGAGGGCGTGAACCGGGCCCAGGCCGAGAACGGCACCGGCATCCTCCTCATCACGCACTACACGCGCATCCTCAACTACATCGCCCCCGACTTCGTCCACGTGTTCGTCGACGGTCGGGTCGCCGAACAGGGCGGCCCGGAGCTCGCCGCGCAGCTCGAGGCCGAGGGCTACGACCGCTTCACCGCGGCCCAGCAAGCGTGAGGTGAGCACCACGTCCACGACAGCCACCACCATCGCCCCGGTCAGCCCGTTCACCGAGGCCGACTTGGCCGCGATCCGGGCGCAGTTCCCGATCCTGGAACGCACGGTCCGCGACGACCAGCCCTTGGTCTACCTCGACTCCGGGGCGACCTCCCACTCACCGCTGCGCGTCCTCGACGCCGAGCGTGACTGGTACCTGCGGCTCAACGCCGCTCCGCACCGGGGAGCACACGCACTCTCGGAGGAGGGCACCGAGGCGTACGAGAACGCGCGCGAGCGGATCGCCGCGTTCATCGGCGCTGGAGCCGACGAGTTCGTCTTCACCAAGAGCGCGACCGAGTCGCTCAACCTCATCGCCTACGCCTTCCAGAACTCGCCGCACCCGCTGTACCCGGGCAGCGAGCGGTTCGCGCTGCGCGAGGGTGACGAGGTCCTCGTCACCGAGCTCGAGCACCACGCGAACCTCGTGCCCTGGCAGGAGGTGACCCGCCGCACCGGCGCCACCCTGCGGTGGATCCCGATGGGCGAGCACGGCCTGCTCGACCTGACCGATCTCGACTCCCTCATCACGGAGAAGACGAAGGTCGTCGCGCTCACCCACGTGTCCAACGTGCTCGGCACGATCAGCCCGGTCGCGAAGATCGCCGAGGCCGCCCACGCGGTCGGTGCGCTCGTCGTCCTCGACGCCTGCCAGTCGGTGCCCCACCTACCGCTCGACGTCACCACCCTCGGCGTCGACCTGCTCGCCTTCTCGGGTCACAAGATGCTCGGCCCGATGGGGATCGGTGGTCTGTGGGGTCGCGCCGATGTCCTCGCCGACATGCCGCCGTTCCTCACCGGCGGATCGATGATCGAGCAGGTCTTCATGGACCGCTCGACCTACATGCCTCCGCCGGCCCGATTCGAGGCCGGTGTGCCGGCTGCGGCTCAGGCCATCGGTCTGGCCGCCGCCGTGGCCTGGCTCACCGAGGTCGGGATGGAGCGCATCCACGCGCACGAGCAGTCGCTGACCCGGCGGTTCCTCGACGGATTCGCCGAGCGGGACTGGGTGAATCTGCTCGGCCCGGCCGGAATGCAGGATCGCGGCGGCGCGTTGGCCTTTGATGTCCCCGGGGTGCACGCGCACGACGTCGGTCAGGTGCTCGACGCCCACGGTGTCGCGGTGCGGGTCGGTCACCACTGTGCCTGGCCACTCCACCGCGCGCTGGGGATTCAGGCCAGCGCCCGCGCCAGCCTGGCCGTCTACAACACGCCGCAGGAGGTCGACGCCTTCTTCGCGGCACTCGACCAGGTGCCGGCCGTCTTCGGCATCGAACGGAGCTGACCTTGGACCTGTACCAGGAGTTGATCCTCGACCACTCCAAGCACCCTCGGGCCGCCGGCCTGCGTGAGGGCTACGTGGCGGAGGTCCATCACATCAACCCGACCTGCGGCGACGAGGTCACGCTGCGGGTGCACGTCGACGGCCAGGGCGACCAGGCCACCGTGTCCGATATCTCCTACGACGCCCACGGCTGCTCCATCTCGACCGCGTCGACCTCGATGCTGGCCGAGGAGGTCATCGGTCACACCGTGGCCGAGGCCCTCGAGACCCACGCGGCGATGAAGGCCATGCTCACGTCCAAGGGCAAGGATCCCGGCGACGAGGAGGTCATCGGCGATGGGGTTGCCCTGGCCGGTGTGGCGAAGTACCCGGCGCGCGTCAAGTGCGCCCTGCTTGGGTGGATGGCCTTCACCGACGCCCTGATTCAATCCGGCACGATCGCGCAAGGAGCGAAGGCATGAGCGAGAACACCCCCACCACCGTGGTCGACCCGGTGACCCTCGAGCCCATCGCGGCCCCGGGTGGCACCAACGTCGCCGACGTCGAGGAGGCGATGCGTGATGTCGTCGACCCCGAACTCGGCATCAATGTCGTCGACCTCGGACTGGTCTACGGGATCACCATCGACAGCCAGAACAACGCCATCCTCGACATGACCCTCACGTCGGCGGCCTGCCCACTGACGGACGTCATCGAGGACCAGACGAACCAGGCCCTCGAGGGCCTCGTCGAGTCGGCCCGCATCAACTGGGTGTGGATGCCGCCGTGGGGCCCGGACAAGATCACCGAGGACGGTCGCGAGCAGTTGCGCGCGCTCGGCTTCAACCTCTGATCCACCCCGAGGCCTGCCGAAACCGGTCAGGGCCCTGAGGATCCACGCGGTTCTCAGGGCCCTGACCTGCGCTGATCTCGTGTTAGCGTGACCACGGGCCGGCCCCGGGGCGCCGCACTCGATCACGAACCGCAACACGAGCCGTCACCTGTGACGGGTGGGAGGACAGTCGTGCCACGACACGCCAAGGTCAGGCCGGGTCGGCGCCGCGTCGGCGCCGTGACGTCGGGTTTGGTGCTCGCGCTGGCGGTCCCGTCCCTCGCCGCGGGCGCCGATTCGTCGCCGGTCCCGGAGGTGACGGGGCCCGATGTCAATGCCCCCGCCGCGGCGGCGGATGTGCGACCCGTTGGCCCGGTGGCCGACGAAGCCGTTCAGTCGAGATCCTCCGCCCCGCTGGACACGACCCGCGACACCCCCGCCTTGGCGGCCGACGTCGCGGCCGCGCCCGCTCCGGTCGCGGCCGACAGCAACCGCAAGATCGCCCGGATCGTCACCAACGGAGCCTGGTCCTGGTTCATGGATCCGCGCGTGCTGCGCACCTCGCAGCAGACGTACTACGGGTCGGTCACCAACGATGCCCGCATCCAGGTGACGGCCGTACGAAGCTCCGACGGTCGTATCAGTCACAAGACCTTGACCACGCTCATCGCCGACGACCACGTCGCCCCGGCGCTGACGCGAACGCCGGACGGCCGGATCGTCGCCTTCTGGGCCGGACACTCGAACGCCTCGCCGCCGCGTTACCGCATCACGGACAAGACCGGCAACGTCGCGACGTTCGGCGGCACGAAGTCGTTGAAGGGCTCCGGGATGGAGACCAAGGCCTCGACCTACAGCCAGATCATCCAACTGTCGAACTCGACGTACCGGTACTGGTACTTCACTCGCCGTCAGTCAGATCGCTCCTGGGTGGTGACCCGCAGCAACGACCTCGTGAAGTGGACCAAGGCCGTCCGCCTGTGGACGCCTCCGCACCCGACCACCGAGGAACTGGGGACGCCGTACCCGAAGTTCGCCACCGACGGCCGCAGCCGCATCGACTTCGCGGTCACCGATTCGCAGCAGACCAACCGGCTCGAGACCTCCGTGTACCACTTCTCGTACACCGGCGGGTACTTCCGCACCTCCACCGGGCGCAAGATCCGTTCCATCGGCGGGTTGGGTCGGGTCGGATCCATGCGCATCGACCAGGGCACGAAGATCTACGACGGCGCCGGCGTGGACGGTGCGGCACGCATGTACGACCTGGCCCTCCTCGACGGCCGGCCCGTCGTCGTGGTCAACACCTGGGCCGATGGCGACTTCACGTACAAGTGGGCCCGGTGGAACGGCAAGGCGTGGGTGCTCAAGACGCTGCGCCGCAATCAGGACCCCCTCGGCCAGCCCGGTGGGATCACCTTCGACCGGGCCGACCCGCGCAAGGTCTACCTCGTGCGTGACCAGCGGGCCACCGGTCAGCGTGAACTCGAACAATGGGTGACCCGTGACCTGGGCACGACGTGGTCGACGCGCGGTCTCACGGCTGGGTCGGAGCAGGCCAACCGCACCCCGGCAGCGCCGTACGGCAGATCGACCGGTCACGTTTCGGTCGCGTGGCTGAACGGCCGGTACGAGGCCTTCAACGGGGGCCGCTACTGGACCGAGATCTGGGCCGAGACCACCAGCTACCGCCCGGTCACGATCACGCCCAAGTGGTCGAAGGTCTGGTACCAGGGCGGGTCCGTCACCGTGACGTTGCGCCAGGGAGTCCGGGGGGTGGGAGCGCCGAACGTGCGCGTGGCCGCGGCCATCAAGCGGCCCGGCAGGAGCACCTACTCCGTCGTCACGCGCGGCTCGACCGCCGCCGACGGGCGCGTGAACCTCAAACTGCCCAACGTGAGCAAGGGCACCCGCGTCAAGGTCTACTCCTACAGGGCGAACGACTGGGGCTTCGCGACCACGGCCAGTGTCAAGGCACCTCGCTGAGCATGATCGGGGGTCGCGCCGCACGAGCGAGGCAATATCGTCGGCCGGGGACGGGTGTGCTCTCGGCTGCTCTGGTGACCGCCGTGGCGGCACCGGCGGTGGCGATCGCCGCAGGTCCCGGGGCGACCACGGGCCCCGCGGCCCAGGCCGGACGGGAAGGTGACACGCCCGTCGCAGCGGCTGACGTCCCAGCCGAGGGGAGAACGGCCGACACCGCCATCGCGACGCGCAGCTCGGCGCCGCTCGACACCATCGGTGAAGCCCCGGCCCTCCCAGCGGATGTCGCCGCCGCGCCGGCACCGGTCAAGGCAGACGACAACCGGAGGATTGCTCGGATCGTCACCAACGGGGCGTGGTCGTGGTACATGGACCCGCGGGTGCTGCGCACCTCGTCCCAGACCTACTTCGGTTCGGTGACCAACGGTGGACATATCCAGGTCACGGCTGTGCGGAACTCCGACGGCCGCCTCACGCACAAAACACTGACCAAACTCATTGCGGATGATCACGTGGCTCCGGCCCTGACCCGCACACCGGAGGGCCGGGTGATCGCGGTCTGGGCGGGCCATGGCACCGCGTCGCCGCCGCGGTACCGCCTGACGAACACATCGGGAAACGTCTCGTCCTTCGGTGCCACCCGATCTCTGAGTGGGTCCGGCCTCGAGAAGGCGCCCACAACGTACGGCCAGATCATCCAACTGTCGAATGCGACGCACCGCTATTGGTACTTCACCCGACGCAACTCCGACCGCGCCTGGGTCGTCACCCGCAGCAACGACCTGGTGAAGTGGACCAAGGCGCTGCCGCTGTGGATGCCACCGGGTCCGATCAGCGTGGCGCGGACGCCGTATCCGAAGTTCGCCACGGACGGCCGAAGCCGGATCGACTTCGCGGTGACCAACACGCCGGAGAACGGCGGCATGAAGACGTCGGTGTACCACTTCACGTATGACCGGGGGTACTTCATGACCTCGACCGGCCGGAAGATCCGGTCGATCGGTGGGTTGGGTCGAGTCGGACCCATGAGGGTCACACACGGAACCAAGATCTACGACGGTGCCAGCGTCGACGGTGTGGCGAGGATGTATGACCTCGCGCTCATGGGCACGAAGCCGGTCGTGGTCATCACCACCCGCGCCGACACCACCTACGCGTACAAGTGGGCGCGCTGGAACGGCAAACGCTGGGTGCTGCGGACCCTACGGCGGAACACCGACCTCCTCGGACAACCCGGAGGGATCACATTCGACCGGACCGACCCTGGCACCGTGTACCTCGTGCGCGACCAACAGGCCACCGGTCAGCGCGAACTGGAGGAATGGGCCACGACCGACCTCGGTCGCACCTGGGTCACCCGCGGGCTGACCGCAGCCTCGTCGGAGGCGAACCGCACTCCGGCAACCCCACACGGAGACGCCGGTGGCGGCATCTCGGTGGCGTGGATGAACGGTCGTTACGACACGTTCAAGGATGGGCTCTTCTGGACGCAGATCTGGGCGGAAACCTCGAGCCACCGACCCGTCTCGCTCAATGCCTCGTGGTCGAGCGGGTGGAGCCGGGGCGGTTCTGTCGCGGTGACCGCCCGGCAGGGCGTTCGTGGCGTGGGAGCGTCGCAGGTGCGGGTGGCCGCCGCGATCAAGACTCCCGGCCGGCGGACGTACTCGGTGGTCGCCCGGGGATGGACCGCCGCCGATGGCCGCGTGAACCTCAGACTGCCACGGGTTGGCAAGGGCACCCGCGTCAAGGTCTACACGTACAAGGCCAATGACTGGGGATACGCCACCACCGCGAGCGTCACGGCGCCGCGCTGATCAGAGCGAGTCCGTGGCAAACGTGTCGCACTGCTGCGGCGAGTTTGCCTTCATCCCGGTCATGAACCAGTTCTGCCGCTGGGCGGCGGAGCCGTGCGTGAAGTTCTCGGGGGAGACGCGCCCGGTCGTCTTCTCCTGGATGCGGTCGTCACCGACGGCCTCGGCCGCGGACAGCGCGTCCTTGATGTCCTGCTCGGTCAGTTTCTTCAGGAACGGTTCACCGTTGGAGGACGGGGTGCTCTCGGCGTGCGCGGCCCACATGCCGGCGAAGCAGTCGGCCATGAGCTCGACCCGAACGCCCCCGGACTTCGCACCCTTGGGGTCCTGCTGGGCGTAGCCGAGCACGCCGTAGAGGTTCTGGATGTGATGCCCGTACTCGTGGGCGACCACATACTCCTGCGCGAGGGCCCCGGTCGACGATCCGAACTGCTTCTCGAGGATGTTGAAGAAGCTCGTGTCGATGTAGATCTTCTCGTCGAGCGGGCAGTAGAACGGGCCCACCTGGTTCGAGGCGGTGCCGCAGGCCGATTGGGTCTGGCTTTCGTAGATGACCGTCTTCGCGGGCCGGAAGGCCTCCTTGCTGCCGTTGTACGTCTGCTTCCAGAACACCTCGGCCGAGTTCGCCGTCGCGGCCACTCGACAGTCCACGTTGGTGTTGGCGTCGGCGCCGGTCTCGCACTGGGCGACCTGGGCCACCTGCTCGTTGGGATTGGTCGCCGGAGTCGTGCCGGTCGTCAGGCCAGACAGATCCACCCCGGTGAACAGGGCGATGAGCAGCACGATGAGGCCGACCAGACCACCGCCACCGGCCATCATCGGTCCGCGACCGCCGCCGCCACCGCTGCGGTGCTCGACGTTGGACGTGTCGATGCGTGCGCCCTCGTTGAAGCTCACCCGATTGCCTCTCGATCGTGGGCGCCACCGGCCCGCCAACTGTGCAGGGTCAGAGTAGCCCGGCGGAGCCTCGGATCAGCCCTTCCCGGGCCGTTCGGAACGGCGAGCGTCGTGGGCCCGGTCGGGCGGGGCCTACACTTGACATGTTTGCCCTCCCGGTCGATGCCCTGTCTGCCGTCGAATCCGCGTCGTGGGCGATGTCCCGAATGTGCAGGAGTGGCTCACCCGTGATCGTTGCCAGTGGCGTGGAGTTGCGCGCCGGCTCCCGCGTCCTCATCGAGGACGCCACCTTCCGAGTCGCCCCGGGGGACCGGGTCGGCCTCGTCGGGCGCAACGGTGCCGGAAAGACGACGCTGACGAAGGTGCTCGCCGGCGAGGGCCAGCCCGCGGCCGGGAGTGTCACGACCAGCGGTGACGTGGGATACCTGCCACAGGATTCCAAGGCCGGCGACCCGACGGTCACGGCTCGCGAGCGCATTCTCTCGGTGCGCGGTCTCGACACGATCGTCAAGGAGCGGACCTTGGCGGAGAAGCGCATGGCCGCCGCCGACGATGCCATCCGCGAGCGGGCGATGAGGGCCTACGCCCGGATCGACGACGAGTTCACCGCCGCCGGCGGGTACGCCGCCGAAGCCGAGGCCAACTCGATAGCGGCGGCCCTGAACATCGAGGCGCACCGGCTCGACCAGCCGCTGGGCACGCTGTCGGGCGGTCAGCGGCGGCGCGTGGAGTTGGCGCGGATCCTCTTCTCCGGGTCCGAGACGCTCATGCTCGACGAGCCCACCAACCACTTGGACGCGGACTCCATCGCCTGGCTGCGCGACCACCTGAAGAACTACCGCGGCGGACTGATCATCATCAGCCACGACGTGGACTTGCTCGACGTCGTCGTCAACCGGGTCTTCCACCTCGATGCCAACCGCGCCGAACTCGATATCTACAACGTCGGCTGGCAGCCCTACCTCAAGCAGCGTGAGACCGACGAGCGCCGCCGCAAGCGTGAGCTCGCCAACGCCCAGAAGAAGGCCTCGGCGCTGCTCGAGCAGGCGGACAAGATGCGGGCCAAGGCCACCAAGGCCGTCGCGGCGCAGCAGATGATCCGTCGCGCCGAGCGGCTGCTCAGCGGCGTCGAGGGCGAGCGCGCCCACGACAAGGTGGCCAAGCTGCGCTTCCCCGAACCCGCGCCGTGCGGCAAGACCCCGCTGCGCGCCACGGGGCTCTCTCGCAGCTATGGGTCGCAGGAGATCTTCACCGACGTCGACCTCGCCATCGACCGCGGCTCGCGCGTCGTGGTGCTCGGCCTCAACGGCGCGGGCAAGACGACGCTGCTCAAGATGCTCGCCGGTGTCGATGACCCCGACACCGGTCAGGTCGAGCCAGGGCACGGCCTGAAGATCGGGTACTACGCCCAGGAGCACGAGAACCTCGATGGGGACCGCACGGTGCTCCAGAACATGAAGTCGGCCGCGCCCGACCTTGGCGAGACCGAGGTGCGCAAGGTCCTCGGCTCGTTCCTGTTCTCCGGCGACGACGTCGACAAGCTGGCGCGCGTGCTCTCCGGTGGCGAGAAGACCCGCCTGTCCCTGGCCACGCTGGTCGTCTCCTCGGCGAACGTGCTCCTGCTCGACGAGCCCACAAACAACCTCGACCCCGCCTCGCGGGCCGAGATCCTCGGAGCGCTGGGCACGTACAAGGGTGCGGTCGTCATGGTCACCCACGACGAAGGTGCGGTCGACGCCCTGGAGCCGGAGCGCATCCTCCTGCTGCCCGACGGCGTCGAGGACCTCTGGGGCCCGGACTACAAGGACCTCATCAGCCTAGCCTGAGGCCAAGTCAGGGTCGGCCCTGATCCGACCCCCGATGGTCCCCCGATTGTGCCGTGGCGCGGGCCCGCGGTCGCGTCGTTCCCCTACTGTCGATGACGGACCACGAGAGGACATGAACGTGAACAGAGGGGAATCGCCTCCGCAGATGGGGGCAACAGGCGGGCCGGCAGTCATCGCGACCCACGGGCTGACCATGCATTTCGGCAACGTCCGAGCGCTCGAGGAGTTGACCATCGAGGTCGGCCAGGGCGTCACCGGACTGGTGGGGGCCAACGGTGCCGGGAAATCGACGCTCATCAAGATCCTGCTGGGCCTGAACGCCCCAACGCGGGGGAGCGCGAGCGTACTCGGCCACGATATCCTCACCGCCGGGTCGGCCGTGCGCAGCCTCGTTGGCTACATGCCCGAGCACGATTGCCTACCGCCCGACGTGTCGGCCACGGAGTTCACCGTCCACATGGCCCGGATGTCCGGGCTGCCGCACGCCGCGGCCCGCGAGCGCGCCGCCGACGTGCTGCGCCACGTCGGGCTCGCCGAGGAGCGCTACCGCCCGATGGGTGGCTACTCCACCGGCATGAAGCAGCGCGCCAAGCTTGCCCAGGCCCTCGTGCACGACCCGCGACTGGTCCTGCTCGACGAGCCGACGAACGGGCTCGACCCGGGCAGCCGCGACGACATGCTCGACCTCGTGCGCCGCATCGGCACCGACTTCGGGATCTCCGTGCTGGTCACCTCGCACATGCTCGGCGAGCTGGAGCGGGTGTGCGACCACGTCGTGGTGCTCGACGCCGGCCACCTGCTGCGCGAATCCGCGACGAGCGAGTTCATGCAGGAGACCGGCAGCCTGATCGTCGAGGTGCTCGGCGGACCGAGCGAGCAGCACCGCCTCGGCGAGGCCCTCGCCGCCCGCGGCCTGCAGTGCTTTCCCGCCGGGGACGCCGTGGAGGTCAGCCTCAACGACCAGACCACCCACGACCTGATCGTCGACACCGTGGCCGACCTCGGCCAAGGGCTGGTGCGCCTGCAGCACCGCCACCACCGCATTGAGGACATCTTCCGAGAGGGGCAGGCCAGTGGACGCATCGATGCCTGAACCGGCCCGATCCACCCCGGCGGCGACCACCACCGCTTCCCAGCCCACCAGCGCTGCCGTCATCCACGACCTGGGTTACCGGCCCTACGAGGGTGAGCGCCAAGGTCTGCCGGCCATCGCCTGGTCCCTGTTCGTCCTGGGCGTCCGGCACGCGTTCGGTCTGGGCCGCAACGCCAAGGCCAAGGTCCTCCCGTGGATCCTCGTCACCCTGGCGGTCGGCCCGGCCCTGCTGCTCGCCGTCATCCCGCTCATCGTCAAGTCCTACTTCGACGTCGAGGTCCCGCGCCTGATGGAGTACCACCGGTACCAGAACGCCGCCCTCGTCGTATCGGTACTCTTCACGGCCGCGGCGGCGCCGATCCTGCTGAGTCGCGACCTGCGCTTCAAGACCCTGCCGCTGTACTTTGCCCGGCCACTGCCACGCGCCTGGTTCGTCCTCGTGCGACTGGCCTCGCTCGCCGCGGCGATCCTCGTGGTCATCGGCGTGCCGGTGCTCGTGCTCTATGCCGGAGCGCTGTTGGGGGACTACTCCTTCCGCGACGAGACTCCGCTCATGCTCAAGGCCATGCTCGGGGCGATCCTGCTCTCGCTGCTGCTGGCCGGCCTCGGCGGCGCCATCGCCTCGAGCACCCCGCAACGGGGGCTCGGTACGGTCGCCATCGTCGCCGTGCTCCTCATCGCCGCGACCATCGTCACGACCGTGACGGCGATCGCCGAGGAGGAGGCGGCCCGCACCACCGCCCAGATCGCGGGGCTCTTCTCGCCCTACACCTTGGTCTCCGGAGCCACCGGGTGGTGGTTCGATCGGCCGCCGGTCTACGGCCAACCGGAGACCCTGACCATGGGCCTGATCTACACCGTGGTCCTCCTGGGCAGCATCCTCGTGCTGACCCTGTGGACCGTCCGTCGAAACGCGCGCCGGGGGGCTGCCGCATGAGCACTCTTGTCCTGGACCGCGTCTCGCGGTGGTACGGCGACGTCGTCGCCGTCAACGACGTCACGATGCGCTTCGAGCCCGGGGTCACCGGTCTGCTCGGACCGAACGGGGCCGGCAAATCGACGCTCCTCAGCCTGATGGCGGGATTCCTCCAGCCGTCGGCCGGAGAGGTCGCCCTCGACGGGCAGTCCGTCTGGGGCCACCCCGAGGTCTACCGCACACTCGGCCTCGTGCCCGAGCGCGAGGCGGTCTATGAACAGCTCACCGGGTGGGACTTCGTCCTGGCCAACGCCCAGTTGCACAAACTGCCGAACCCGAGGGCGGCCGCGCAGCACGCGCTCGACATCGTCGAGATGACCCCCGCCCAGGGGCGGACCATCAAGACGTACTCCAAGGGCATGCGACAGCGCGTCAAGATGGCCTCGGCCCTCGTCCATGAGCCGGCCGTGCTCCTGCTCGACGAGCCGTTCAACGGCATGGACCCGCGCCAGCGGCTCCACCTCATGGAGTTGCTCCACACCTTCGGAGCCGACGGCCGCACGGTGATCTTCAGTTCACACATCCTCGAGGAGGTCGAGCAGGTCGCTCGCCAGGTCGAGGTCATCGTCGCCGGCCGGCATGCCGCCTCCGGTGACTTCGGCGCCATCCGGCGCCTCATGGTCGATCGCCCGAATCGGTACGTGCTGCACACCAGCGACGACCGGGCGATGGCCGCCCTGCTCATGCGTGACGAGGCCATCAGGGCTGTGTCCCTGCGGCCGGATGGAGGACTGGACGTGGAGGCCACCGACTTCGGTCGATTCGCCCAACATCTGCCCCGGGTGGCCCGCGAGGCCGGGATCCGGTTGCGCGATGTCTCACCGACGGACGAGTCGCTCGAGAGCGTCTTCGCCTACCTGGTGGCGTCATGAACGCCACGGTGATGCAGATCGCGTGGCGCACGGTCGCCGGCCGTCGGCGTGGGCTGGTGCTCCTGGCCCTGCCGGTCCTCCTGATCGCCCTCGCGGTGGTCGTCGGCGCGTTGACCGACCCGAGCGTCGATACGACCCTGGCGATCGTGGAGGGGCTGGGCGTTGTCGTCATCCTGCCGCTGGTCGCCCTCATCGCGACGTCGAGCGTCATCGTGCCCGAACTCGAGGACGGTTCGATCACGTACCTGCTCGCCAAGCCGATACGACGCTCGGCCATCGTGCTGAGCAAGGTCACGGTCGTCGCGTTGGTGACGATCATCTGCGGCGTCATCCCGATCGCGGTCGCGGCGTACATCCTCGAACCGAACGAACCGCGGCTGGTGCTCGCCCTGACCGTGGGCGCCTTCGTCATGGCGCTGGGCTACTCGGCGCTGTTCATGGCCCTGGCGAGCACGACCAAGCACGCCATCATCGCCGGCATCGCCTACATCTTCCTGTGGGAGGGGCTGTTGGCCCAGTACATGCCGGGCATCCGGTGGCTGAGCATCCAGCGCTGGGGCCTCAAGGTGGCCGACACCATTCGGGACATCTCGACGAAGGCGAACGACCTGCCCCTGTGGTACGCCCTGCTGGCCATGGCGGTCGTCGTCGTTGGGGGAGTGGCGTGGGCCACGCGTCGATTGGCGCGATACAACCTCAGCGGGGAAGACTGACGGTCCTCCTGTGGTTCGAGGTATTGGGCGTCGCGGTGCCGACGCCGAATACCTCGAACCGGGGTGAACGCCGGGGCGAACGCTGACGAAGGGACCCACACATGAGCATGCAGCCGGGCTGGATGATGATGCGGTCCCTCTCCAAGGACGGCAGCGTGCGCGACGCCGAACTGCCCCCGGGCACCACGGCACGCGTGCTGTCCTACGCCAAGCCCCTGACCGGCCCGATCGTGGTGTTCCTCGTGGTCGTCGTGCTCGGGTCGATGACCGTCGTCGCGACACCGCTGCTGTTGGCCCGGATCGTCGACGACGGCGTCACCCCCGGCAACCATGGCCTCGTGACGCGCTTGGCCGTCCTCGTGGCCGTGCTCGCGGTGGCGGAGGCGTTGTTGGGCCTGGTGCAACGCTGGATGTCCTCACGCATCGGTGAGGGGCTGATCTACGTGCTGCGCACCCAGGTCTTCGACCACGTGCTGCGACAGCCCATCGCCTTCTTCACCCGCGCCCAGACCGGCGCGCTCGTCTCCCGGGTCAACAGCGACGTCATGGGTGCCCAGCAGGCCTTCACGACCGTCCTGTCGAGTGTCGTGTCGAACGCGGTCTCCCTCGTGCTCATCGTCGGCGCGATGGCGGCCCTGTCCTGGCAGCTCACCCTCGGAGCGCTGCTGCTCGTGCCGGTCTTCCTCGTCCCGGCGCGCTGGGTCGGGCAACGGCTCTCCGGCCTGACGCGCGAGCAGATGAACCTCAACGCCGACATGGGCAGCCGGATGACCGAGCGATTCAACGTCGCCGGAGCGCTGCTCGTCAAGCTGTTCGGCCACCACGAGACCGAGCACCGCGAATACGCCGACCGCGCGGCCCGCGTGCGTGACATCGGTGTCCGGATCGCGTGGAACCGGTCGGTGTTCATGGTCTCGCTCGGACTGGTCGCGGCGCTGGCCACGGCCATGGTCTACGGGTTCGGCGGCCACATGGCCATCAACGGATCGCTGTCGGTCGGTTCGCTCATCGCGCTGGCCACGCTGCTCGGTCGTCTCTACGGGCCGTTGACCGCGATCTCGAACGTGCGCGTCGATGTCATGACCGCGCTGGTATCCTTCTCGCGGATCTTCGAGGTGCTCGACCTACCGCCGATGATCACGGAGAAGCCCGGCGCTCGCCCGCTGCCCGAGGGACCGCTCTCGGTCGAGTTCGACCACGTCTCGTTTGCCTACCCGACCGCCGACCAGGTCTCGCTGACGTCGCTCGAGGCCACGGCCCACGGCGATCGCCTCGGCGGCGGAGAAGTGCTCACCGACATCACCGCGACCGTGCAGCCCGGGCAGATGGTCGCCCTCGTCGGCCCGAGCGGCGCCGGCAAGACGACGCTGACGACGCTCGTGGCCCGGTTGTACGACCCGTCCTCCGGCGCGGTGCGTCTGGGGGGCGTCGACCTGCGCGACGCGACCCTGGACTCCGTGCGCGACGCGGTCGGGGTCGTCACCCAGGAGGCGCACCTCTTCCACGACACGATCCGCGCCAACCTGGCCTACGCCAAGCCCGACGCGACCGACGCCGAGATGGAGGAGGCGCTGCGCTCCGCCCAGGTGTGGAATCTCGTCGAGCGGCTGCCGTCGGGTCTGGACACGGTCGTCGGTGACCGGGGCCATCGACTCTCCGGTGGTGAGAAGCAGCGGATGGCCGTCGCTCGTCTGCTGCTCAAGGCGCCCCGGGTCGTCGTCCTCGACGAGGCCACGGCCCACCTCGACAGCGAATCGGAGGCCGCGCTGCAGCACGCCCTGGATCATGCTCTGCACGGGCGGACCTCCCTGGTCATCGCCCACCGACTTTCCACCGTGCGCGACGCCGACCGGATCCTCGTCGTCGACGAGGGTCGGATCGTCGAACAGGGCCAGCACGAGGACCTGCTGGCCGCCGACGGGGTCTACGCCGAGTTGTACCGCACCCAGTTCCGCCAGGCGCGCTCCGTGGTCGACTGAGGGTCACGAGGCAGGCGTGGGTGCCTAATCGTCCTCCTCGTCCCAGATCCGGACCTTCTTGGGCTTGGCCGAGGCACTGACGGGCTGGCCATCGCGCTGCTCGCGGCGCATGCCGAACCACATGAGGATGAACGGCACCGGCATGGCCCCCCACCACTGGAACGCGTAGGCCATGTGCGGGCCGAGCGAATCGTCCGGCGGCAGCAGGGGAGTGGGACGCTCCGGGGTCGTGCCCGACGTCGTCGTCTCGCCCTCGAGGATGACGTACCCACCGAGCACGTCCAGACCGATGGCGCCCTCGACGTCGGCGAGGTTGATGCTGGCCACCTGCCCGGCCGGCAGGTCCTTGCCGCGGCTGGCCTCGTCGGGCTTGGCCCACCCGGTGATCGTCACCGTGCCGCTCGGCGCGGCCGGCACATCGGGGGTGACCTCGGCGCCCCGATCGGAGTTCTGCACCCACCCGCGGTCGACCATGATGATGCCGTCGGCGGTGCGCAGCGGCACGAGCACCTCGTAGCCGTACGTCTTCTCCTGGGGCCGGTTGCGCACCATGACCTGCTTCTCGGCCAGGTAGGTGCCCCTGAACTCGACCTTGGTCCATTCCCGGGCCAGCGGCAGCGGGTCGTTGCCGATCACCTCGCGCACGGGCACGGGCGGAGCGTCGTAGTGCGCGGCGATGCGATCAGCGCGCGCGGCCTTGTACTCGTAGCGGTGCCATTGCCACTGTCCGAGGTAGTAGAACGCCACGGCCATGGCGACGCCGAGGAGGAGGACCCCGAGCCAGCGGGGCGTCAGGAGGATCCGCCACAGCGCCCGGGGCGCGGGAGGTTCGGCCGGGGCAGTGTCGGGCTGCGCCGGGTGCACGGGGGTCGTCATCAGATCGCGCGACCTCGCAGTTGTCGCGGCCGTTTCGGCTCGTCCATGACCGAGGCGTTCTGGTCGTAGACCCGCGGGGCGACGGCGTTGGCAATCACCACAGCAATGTAGGGCAACACGACCGCGCCCGCGGCGGCGGTCCACCGCAGCCACCCGGTCAGAACGATGGCCAGGATGAAGCACGCCGTGCGAATCCCCATCATGATGAGGTACCGGCGGGTGCGGCGGGCCTGCTCCTCACGCAGCGCGATCGGCGCGCTCGTGATCGACTGGACCGGCTCGTTCCCTGGCATCCATCAAGCCTACGCCGCCGGACTGGACATGCATCCCGCCCGGGTACGGCTACCGTCCGGTAGTGGACTAGGTTTCGTGGAACCGCCGCCGGCCGGTGACGTGAATCGACCCGAGGAGGATCTCCATGACCGAACCGCGCAGGGTGCTGGTGACCGGGGGCAACCGCGGCATCGGCCTGGCCATCGCGACCGCCTTCCGTGACGCCGGTGACAAGGTCGTCATCACCCACCGCTCCGGCACGCCCCCGGAGGGTCTCGACGGAGTCATCTGCGAGGTCACCGACACCGCCTCGGTCGACGCCGCGTTCACCGCCGCCGAAAAGCTGCTCGGCGGGCCCGTGGAGGTCCTGGTCGCCAACGCCGGCGTCACCCGCGACGGTCTGCTCATGCGGATGCCCGACGACGACTTCGAGGGCGTCATCGACACCAACCTCACCGGCGCCTTCCGCTGTGTGCGGCGCGCCAGCAAGGCGATGATCAAGGCGCGCCACGGTCGGATCATCCTCATCTCCAGCGTCGTCGGGCTCGCCGGTGGCGCCGGGCAGGTCAACTACGCCGCGTCCAAGGCGGGTCTGGTGGGTCTGGCCCGATCCGTCACCCGCGAGCTCGGCGGCCGGGGCATCACCGCCAACGTCGTGGCCCCGGGGTTCATCGTCACCGACATGACCGAGGAACTGCCCGACGCGCGCAAGGTCGAGATCGTCAAGTCCATCCCGGCCGGCCGCATGGCGCAGCCGGGTGAGGTCGCCGACGTCGTGCGCTTCCTCGCCACCGACGCCGCCGGGTACATCTCCGGAGCCGTCATCCCGGTCGACGGCGGCCTCGGCATGGGCCACTGACCCCCGCGTCCACCCCACCCCCCGCGTCCAGCCCCACCGAATGAAAGGTCCGCAACGATGATGCTCGACGGCAAGACCCTCCTGGTGACCGGTGTCCTCACCGAGTCCTCGATCGCGTTCCACGTGGCCCGGCTGGCGCAGGAGCAGGGCGCGACCGTGCTGCTGACCTCCTTCGGCCGCACGATGAAGATCACCAAGGTCATCGCCCGACGTCTGCCCACCCCGGCCGAGGTCATCGAACTCGACGTCACCGACGAGGAACACCTCGCCGCGCTGGCCGATCGGGTGCGTGAGTTCGCCCCCGACGGCCTCGACGGGGTGCTGCACTCCATCGGGTTCGCCCCGGAGGGCGCGTTCAACTTCCTCGAGGCGTCGTGGGCCGATGTCTCCACGGCCGTGCACGTCTCCGCGTACTCGCTCAAGGCGCTCGGCGTCGCGGCACTGCCGGTGATGAAGGCCGGAGGCTCGATCGTTGGCCTGACCTTCGACGCCCAGTTCGCGTGGCCGGTCTACGACTGGATGGGCGTGGCCAAGGCCGCGTTCGAGGCGACCAACCGCTACCTCGCGCGTGACCTCGGGCCGAAGGGCATCCGCTGCAACCTCGTCGCCGCCGGCCCGATCCGCACCACGGCCGCGAAGTCGATCCCGGGTTTCGCGACGTTCGAGGACTCGTGGGACGGCAACGCCCCGCTCGGCTGGGACGTCACCGACGCCGAGCCGGCGGCCAAGGCGTGCGTCGCGCTGCTCTCCGACTGGTTCCCGGCGACGACTGCCGAGATCGTCCACGTGGACGGTGGCGTCCACGCGATGGGGTCATGACGCGGGGTCAGTCGTGCGCCGCGACGAACTCGTCGCGGCGCAGGCCGAGGTAGTACAGCACGGAGTCGAGTCGCGGCGTGTTGATCGCCGCGCTCGCCTGCTCCTGGACGATGGGTTTGGCGTTGAACGCCACGCCCAACCCGGCGGCGCCGAGCATGTCGAGGTCGTTCGCACCGTCGCCGACGGCCACGGTGCGGTCCATCGACAGTCCGTCGGCGGCGGCGAACTCCCGCAGCGAGGCCTCCTTGACCGTGCGGTCGACGACATCGCCGAGCACCCTTCCGGTCAGCGTGCCGTCGACGACCTCGAGCCGGTTGGCGCGGGCGTGATCGATGCCGAGGTCGTCGGCCAGGGGCTGCACGACCTCGATGAACCCGCCGGAGACGACAGCCACCGTGTCACCGAGTGACTTCAGGGTGCGCACCAGCGTGCGGGCACCGGGCGTGACCCGCACGCGGGCCCGCGTCTCGTCGAGCACGGTCGCCGGTAGCCCGGCCAAGGTGGCCACCCGCGCGTGCAGGGACTGGGTGAAGTCCAGTTCGCCGCGCATGGCCCGCTCGGTCACGGCCGCGACCTCGGCGCGCTTCCCGGCGTGGTCGGCGAGCAACTCGATGACCTCGTCCCGGATCAGGGTCGAGTCGACGTCCATGATCAGCAGCCGGCGACCCGGCGCCGCGACGGTCTCGGGCACGACAGCGACGTCCGTGCCCGACCCGAGGTCGAGCGCGTCGACCGCGTCGCGAAGCTCCGTCAACGACGCTCCGGTGCAGCCGATCTCGCCCGCACTGACTCCATCGACCCCGTCGGAGAGGACCCGCAGGTCCTCGCACGACGCTCCGAGCGGGCTCAGCGCACCCCGGACCTGCTCGTGCGGGCCGTCGAGCGGGCCGGTGGTGAGGATGACGACGCGGGCGGCGGGGGAGTGGCTTTCGGTCACGGCCCGACGGTAGCGCGTCGGGTCAGGGCGTGACCGTCTGCCCCTTGCCGAGCACCGTCAGACCCGAGTCGGTGACGAAGAAACCGCGCGCGATGTCGTGGTCGCGGTCGAAGCCGATCGTCGTCCCGGCCGGGACGACCACACCCTTGTCGATGATCGCGTTGCGGATCTGGCACCGCTCCCCGACGCGGACGCCGTTGAGCAACACGGACCGCTCGATCGTCGAGTAGCTGTGCACGTGGACGGTGGGGGAGAGCACCGACCCGGCGACCTGCGAGCCGGACACGACCGCGCCGGGCGAAACGGCCGAGTTGACCGCCGAACCGATGCGACCGCCCTCCGTGCCGTCGTGCACGAACTTCGCCGGCGGATAGATGCCCGGGTCGGTGTAGATCGGCCACTCACTGTTGTAGAGGTTGAAGACGGGGTGCACCGACACGAGGTCCATGTGGGCCTCGTAGTAGGAGTCGAGCGTGCCGACGTCACGCCAGTAGTGGCGGTCGCGGTCGGTCGCGCCGGGCACGACGTTCTTGCTGAAGTCGTAGACGTAGGCACTGCCCTCGTCGACGAAGGCCGGGATCAGGTCTCCGCCCATGTCGTGCTTGCTGCCCTCCCGCTCCTGGTCCTTCGAGACTCCGTCGATGAGCGCCTCGGCGGAGAAGACGTAGTTGCCCATCGAGGCCAGGACCTCATCGGGGGAGTCGGGCAGACCGCGGGGGTCGGCCGGCTTCTCGAGGAACTGCGAGATCTTGCGATTGTCGACCTCGTCGACCTCGATCACCCCGAACTGGTAGGCCTCGGAGCGCGGTTGGCGGATCGCCGCGACCGTCGCCGCGGCGCCGGACTCGATGTGCTGCTCGACCATCTGCGAGAAGTCCATGCGGTACACGTGGTCGGCGCCGACGACGACGATGATGTCGGGGCGCTCGTCGTGGATCGTGTTGAGGGACTGGTAGATCGCGTCGGCCGAGCCGAGGTACCAGTGCTTGCCCATGCGCTGCTGCGCCGGGATCGGAGCGACGTACTGGCCGAGCATCGTCGACATGCGCCACGTCTTGGTCACGTGCCGGTCCAGGGAGTGCGACTTGTACTGCGTCAGCACGACGACCTGGAGGTAACCGCTGTTGACGACGTTGCTCAGGGCGAAGTCGATCAGGCGGTAGATCCCGCCGAAGGGGACGGCCGGCTTGGCCCGGTCTGCGGTCAATGGCATGAGGCGCTTGCCCTCGCCACCGGCCAGCACGATGGCCAGAACCTTCGGTCCGCCCTTGCCCGGCATCCGTGTCATGACGTTCATCTCCCTCGACCTGTCGCTGCCACACCTGCTTTCACCCTAGCGATGGTGGGCAGGACTCGCATGGCGTGCCCGATGAACTTTCGGTGATCGGGTGCGGTTGGCCCAGAACCGGATATGTTCGACCTGTGCGCGTCGACATCCTGAGCAAGGAATACCCGCCCAACATCTACGGCGGAGCGGGGGTGCATGTCTCCGAACTCACCAAGGCCCTGCGGGCGCGTGGTGACGTCGACGTGCAGGTCCGGGCGTTCGGCGCTCCGGTCGAGGAGCCCGGGACGACCGGGTACCCCGATCTCGCCGAGTTGGGTGAGGCCAACGCGGCGCTGAAGACGATGGGCGTGGACCTGACCATGGCCCAGGACTGCGTCGGCGCCGACCTCGTGCATTCGCACACGTGGTATGCCAACTTCGCCGGCCACACCGCGTCGCTGCTCGGCGGCCTGCCACACGTCATCTCCGCGCACAGCCTCGAACCGCTGCGGCCGTGGAAGGCCGAACAACTCGGGGGCGGGTACGCGCTCTCGAGCTGGATCGAGAAGACCGCCTACGAGGCCGCGGCCGGGATCATCGCGGTCAGCCACGGCATGCGCAAGGACATCCTGCGCTCCTACCCGGCCGTCGACCCGCAGAAGGTGCACGTCGTGCACAACGGCATCGACTCGCAGCTGTGGCGCCCGCAGCGCGACGACGACATCGTGCGCCGCCACGGCGTCGACCCCGACCGCCCGGCCGCGATCTTCGTCGGTCGCATCACCCGCCAGAAGGGGCTGCCGTACCTGCTGCGCGCCGTGCGTGACCTGCCGCCTCAGGTGCAGCTGATCCTGTGCGCCGGGGCCCCCGACACGCCGGAGATCAAGGCCGAGGTCGAGGAGCTCATCGCCGGGTTGCGCGAGCACCGCGACGGGGTCATCTGGATCGCCGACATGCTGCCGCGAAACGAGGTCGTGGCGCTGTTGACCGCGTCGACCGTGTTCCTCTGCCCGTCGGTGTACGAGCCGCTGGGCATCGTCAACCTCGAGGCCATGGCCTGTGAACTGCCCGTCGTGGCCACCGCGACCGGGGGGATCCCGGAGGTCGTCGTCGACGGGGAGACCGGTTGGCTCGTGCCGATCGAGCAGGTGCAGGACGGCACCGGCACCCCGGTCGACCCGGAGCAGTTCGTCGCCGACCTGGCCGCCGCGATCACCGACGCGCTGTCCGACCTCGACCGGGCCCGCGCCTTCGGGGTAGCCGGGCGAGCGCGCGCCGTCGAGTCGTTCTCCTGGACGAGCATCGGTGAGCGCACGATGGAGGTCTACCGCGGCATCGTCGGCTGACGCGCGGGGCGCCTAGAATGGGTGGCCGTGCCTGAACTCCCCGCTGGTGTGCGCCTCGCGCTGTGGGTCACGGATGCCTGGCAGCGCGGTACCGATCCGATCGCGGCGGCG